>DASRUM010000153.1:0-31026 GCA_035655415.1 Pseudomonas sp. | reverse complement strand
ATTTCGTCCGCCTGGATGGCGACTCCAGCGACACCGCGACACGCACTCGCCAGCAGGCGCCGCAGCCGCCGCAAGCACAAACGCCGCAAACCCCGACGCCGCCTACGCCGATGACGGCTACCCCGAGCGCCAACTTGCCGGCACTGGATCTGCCAGTGCCGAGCCTGAGCAGCGGGATTGCCGTGAATAGCGCGCCGACGCCAAGTCTGACTGGTCTGGCGGCGGGGGCTTCGGCGCCGAGCGCGCCAGCGCCCAGCGATGCCGGTGGTCAGCCAGGCGGCCCGGAAAGTGAAGTGATGCCGCTCAACGATGTCAGCCCGGATTACCCGCGCTACGCCTTGCAGCGCGGCATCGAAGGCCACGTGAAACTGGCGTTCACCATCAACCGCGCCGGTGCGGTAGAAAACGTGCGCGTAATTGAAGCCAGCCCGCAGAACGTGTTCGAACGCGAAGCCCGCCGCGCCGCTGTGCGCTGGCGGTTTGCGCCGCGCACTGAAGGCGGCCTGGCGGTGGCCCGTGAAGCAGTGAAAACCCTGTACTTCCGTCTGGAAGGAGCTCGCTGATATGTATCGTCTACTGTTGCTGATCGCGCTGTGTAGCGCTGGTGCCGTGCAGGCGGCTGGGCAGACTGTTGATCCGGGCGTGTTCCGCGCGCTGGATACGGCGCAGACCGCACAGAAGAAGGGCGACTACGCGGCTGCGCGCCGCGCTCTGGATGCTGCCAAGGGCACGCCGGGTAGTCTGGAAGAGGCGCTGCTGTGGCGCAGCCGTGGTTATCTGGCCTGGGCCGAAGGGCAGAATGCCCAGGCCATCGAGCTGCTGGAAAAGGTACTGAAGAGCGGCAAGCTGGACGCCGAGCTGCAGGCCGCCGAAGAGCTGAACTTGGCCCGTCTGAACCTGGTCGAGCGCCGCTACGCTCAGGTGGTGACCCTGCTGGCACCGGGGCAGGCCAACGCCAATGAAGAAGTGCTGCAGATGCTGGTGCAGGCCTATCAGGGTCTTGGTCAACCGGCCAAGGCGCTGCCGTTGGCCGAGCGTTATGTGCAGGCTAATCCGCAGGCCGCCGATAGCTGGTTGCAGTTTCTCGTCGCAATGAACGCTGATCTGAATAAGTACGCTGCAGCTGAGCGTTGGCAGCGCCAGTTGCTCGCGCGCCAGCCGAATAACGCCCAGGGCTGGCGTCAGTTGGCTGCCTTGCAGCAGCTGAGCGGCAGTCACGACAAATCGCTGGCAACCTTGCGCGCGGCGTACCAGAAGGGTCTGCGCTTCACTGAAAGCGAGCTGGACAATCTGGTGCTGCTGGCCGGGGCTGCCGATCAACCCTGGCAGGGCGCTAAGCTGCTCGCCGGGATGCTCGACCAGGGCCTGTTGCCGCGCACCAGCGCTCGTGAGGAGCGGCTGGGGCTGCTTTGGTGGCAAGCTCGTGAGCGCAGCAAGTCGGCGCAGATCTTCCGCGAACTGGCGCAGCGCTCGGGCAGTGCCAAGCACTGGTTGCACCTGGCCCAGCTGGAGCTGGAACAGGCGCGCTGGCAGGCCGGGCTCGACGCCCTGGCCAAGGCTGAACGTGCTGGCGCCGAACGCAGCAAGGTACGCGCCTGGCGCCAGTGGGCGGAAAGCGAGTTGAGCTACCAGCGTGAAAAACACGTGGCCAGTGCCGGCTAGTCGACTGCCGGTTTGTAGCGCCCAATAAAAAAGCCAGACCTAGGTCTGGCTTTTTTGTCTCCGGGGCTGCCTAGAATCTGTCCACGATCTCGCGAGCTAGAGCCATGTAAGGCAAAAACAGGTGAGGAAGCGGAGTGTACGAGTTGTACATGTGCATCCGAACCTGTTTTTAACGCAGCAGGGCCGACGCGCAGCAGGTCGTGGATAGGTTCTTAGCTATCTGGCAGCTCATAGGCGTAAATCTTTTCCGCCTCCATCTGATAACCGGCCTCGGCCAGCTCGCTGCTGGTCTGTTCGACCTTGAGCGGGCCTTCGATCCAGAACGGCTGATACAGCGCATCAAGCAGCACACCCAGCTCGCTGGTGACGTGAACGATCTGATTCGATGGCGGTGGCGGCACATGGACGCACGCGCCGAAGTAGGGCACCAGCAGGAACTCGGTCACCCGGCCTTCATCGGTAACATCCAGTGGCACGATATAGCCCGGCAGTTTTACCGATTGGCCATCCAGCGCCTGCACCACCGGCGCGGCAGGCGATTGCTGCATGGCCGCCGGGCCGGATTCGGCGAGGGCGTCGGCCAGCTGCGAGAGGTCGTGGATCGGTGCCGGCTCCACGACTTGCGGCGGGGCGTCGGCTGGGACCATTTCCGACCAGGTCAGCTCGCGCACCTCGGCAGCCGCCAGGGGCAGGGCCAGGGTGAGCAGCAGGGTGGCGAGCAGAGAGCGGTGCATGCAAAAAGCCTCATAAGCGGATCGATAAGCCATCGGCCAGGGATTGGCGATACGCGCGCCAGGCCGGTACGCAGCCCATCAACAGGGCGGCGCTCAGGATAGCGCCGAGCAGCGTCCACTCATAGCGGGTCGGCAGATTCAGCGGCAGGTACAGGCCGTAATTCGCTTGCACATAGCCCTGGGCCGCGGCGATACCCAGGTACAGCAACAGCAAACCGAGCAGCACGCCGGCCAGCGCCAGGGCAAAGGCCTCGACGATCAGCAGGCTGGCGATATGCCAGGGCCGCGCGCCCACCGAGCGCAGAATCGCCATTTCCCGGCGGCGTTCGTTAAGGCTGGTGAGAATCGCCGTAAGCATGCCGATCAGTCCGGTCAGCACCACAAACAGTGAAACCACAAACAGCGCCTTCTCGGCCGTGCCCATCAGGCTCCACAGCTCCTGCAAGGCGACGCCGGGGAGAATCGCCAGCAGCGGCTCGCCGCGAAATTCGTTGATCTCCCGTTGCAGGCTAAAGGTGGCGATCTTGCTGTTCAGACCCAGCAGAAAGGCAGTGATCTGTTTGGGTTGCAGGTCCATGGCTCGCGCCTGCTCGGCGCTGACTTTGGCTGCGCCGCGCGCCGGCATGCCGTTCTGCCAGTCGACGTGCAGGGCCTCCATACCGGCCAGGGAGATATGCAGGGTGCGATCCACCGGCGTGCCGGTGCGTTTGAGTATGCCGACCACCTTGAACGGTTTGTCATCATGTTTGACCAGGCTGATGGTGGCCACGCCATGGGCCAGCACCAGTTCTTGATTGAGCTGGTAGTTAAGCGCTTGCGCCACCTCCGCGCCGAGCACCACTTCAAACGGATCATCGGCAAAGGCGCGGCCGCTGCTCAGCTGCAGTTGTGCGGTGCGGGCATAGCGATAGTGTTCGAAGTACGCCGGGCTGGTGCCCATCACCCTGTAGCCACGGTGTGAGTCGCCCAACGAGATCGGGATCGCCCATTTCACCTGACGGTGCTTGGCAAACTGCTCGAAGCTTTCCCAGCGGATATTGTTGGTGGCATTGCCGATGCGGAACACCGAGTACAGCAGCAGGTTCACGCTGCCGGAGCGCGCGCCGACGATCAGGTCGGTGCCGCTGATGGTGTTGGCAAAGCTGGCGCGGGCTTCGGTACGCACCCGCTCGACCGCGAGCAACAAACACACAGAGAGCGCGATGGCGAACACCGTCAGCCAGGCGGTAAAGCGGCGGTTGCCCAGGCTGGCCAGGGCGAGACGCAGTAGATACATCGTTAAATCTCCGCCAGGCGGGTGGTTTTGTTCAGCTCGGCGAGCGACAGGCTGCGGTCGAACAGCCGCGCCAGGCTTTGATCGTGGCTGACAAACAGCAGGCTGGAGCCGGCCTCGCGGCACTCGGCGAACAGCAGTTCGAGAAAGGCTTCGCGGGCGTCGACATCCAGGGCCGAGGTGGGTTCGTCGGCGATCACCAGCTCCGGCTGGCCGATCAGTGCACGGGCGGCGGCGACGCGCTGCTGTTGGCCGATAGACAGGTCGCCGGCGCGGCGCTCAAGCAGGCTTGCCTCATTCAGCCCCAGATGGGCGAGCAGGGTGCTGGTGGCCTGAGCCACACTGCCATGGCGTTGCATCGCGCGGCTGGCGCGCAGTTTGGAGAAATGACAGGGCAGCTCGACGTTCTCGCGTACCGAGAGAAACGGCAGCAGGTTGAACTGCTGGAAGATATAGCCGGTGTGATCGACGCGGAAACGGTCGCGTGCACTGGCCGACAGGGTGCTGAGGTCCTGGTCGAGCAGTTGAATGCTGCCGCGATTGGGCTTCTGCACCCCGCCGAGTAGGCCCAGCAAAGTGGTCTTGCCGCTGCCGCTGGGACCTTTGAGAAAAAGGCTTTCGCCACTTTGCAGGGTAAAACTGTCGATATCCAGCAACTCGGGCTGGCCGGGCCAGGCAAAGCCGAGGTTGGACAGTTGGATCAGGGCTGAACTCATGGATAACTCGTTTAGGGGCGCGCTACCTTTGCTTGGTGGCTGCTCTTGTGCTTTTTGTAGGAGCCAGCTTGCTGTGGTTCGGCAATCCGACGATGCTTTTGATTCGCTGATCGCCAGCAAGCTGGCTCCTACAAGTGCTGCGAGGTTAGAAACTCAGGGTAGGCTGTGCAGGCGTCAGCTCCAGGCCCTGCTGGCCGTTCGGGCCGATCAGTTGTACCTGAATTTTCTCGGTGGCGGGGAAGCGCTTGAACAGCTCGGCCAGGTTCAGTTGCTGCAGTTCGCCGGGCTTTTTGCAGTCGAGATGGTAATGCGCATGGATTTCGCTGTGCTCGCTGTCTTTATCGTGATGTTCTTCGTGCTCGTGCTCGTCGTCTTCGAACAGCGGGCTTTCCAGCTCAGTTTCGCTCAGGGTGCAATCGCCCGCACCCAGACCGAACAAGGCCTGCGGGTCTTGTAGTTGGCTGCGCGCGGCTGCGACCTTGGTTTTATCGGCGTCGCTCTTGGCGGCATGTTCGAAGCCCACCAGGTTCATGGCCGGGCTTTCCAGCTCCAGTTCCAGGGCCTGGCCGTCGAGCACCACATTGAGTCGCGCCGAACCATGCTCATGGGCATCCAGGCTGCTGTGTTCGGCGTGATCATGATCGTGGTCGTGGCTGTGTTCAGCAGCAATGGCGGCAAGTGGCAGCAGGGCGAAAGGTAGGGCAAATAGCAGGCGGCGCATGGCAGTCTCCGGGGATATAAATAATGCGTTACGTTATAACAACTTTATGGTGGCCCTGACCAGCCTTCCTTGGCGGCCCGCTGCGGACGTGGGAGCATGGCAGCTGATCAGTTGAGGGCAGAAAAATGGTGCGAATTCGTGGGCAGATTGGCGCCTGGCCGGTGGACCTGACGGTTGAACTGGATGCGCAGGATTGGGCGCAGCTGGCCCAGCACATTCCTCTTGAGGTAGCGCCAGCGCCGGCAGCAGCTGCCGCACCAGTGGCCAACGATGCCTTGTGGCAAACTACCCTGGAGCTGTTGCGCCAAGCTGGGCAGATCGAAGGGCCGCAATTGCTTGGGCAACTCGCAGGGCTTGCGGGTGGCGAGGCGGCAGGCAAGCGCCTGCTGGTGCGCCTGCGTCATTGCGCGCAGGTGCGGATGGAAACGGGCGTGGATGCGCCTATCTATCACTGGGCCGGCGAGTAGGCGTAGGTTGGGCCGGGCCACGTTGGCCGGGCCTGCAGCCGTACCCCGTAGGGCGGGTGAAACCCGCCAGAGTTGTAAGTGGCGACACATCACGGCGGGTTGCACCCGCCCTACGCCTGCTGGGTCGACAAGTAAGCGTAGGTTGGTGCTGAGCCTGCGAAGCCCAACATTACAGCCGTGCCGTTGGGCGGGTCGCTGCGATCAGTAAATAGCCTGATACAGCTTGCGTCGGTAGGCGGTGACCAGCGGGTGGTCATTGCCGAGTAGGTCGAAGACTTGCAGCAGGGTCTTGTGCGGCAGGCCGTCGGCGTAGCTGCGGTTGCGGATAAACAACTTGAGCAGGGCGTCGAGCGCCGGCTCGTAGTGCTGGCGCGCCAGTTGCTGGATCGCTAGCTGGTAGCTCGCTTCATCGTCGTCGGCGTTCTGCGCCAGGCGGGTTTTCAGGCTGGCAACATCTGGCAGTTCGGCTGCCTGGCGTAGAAAGGTCAGCTGCGCGCGGGCGCCGGCCAGGGCCTGTTTATGTTCATCGCCTTTTACTGCGCCCAGTACTGCTTCGGCTTCGCCCAGCTCGCCACGTTCGGCCAGGCAGCGGGCGTAGAGAATCAGCGCGGCGGCGTGTTCGTTATTCTCGGTCAGCAGCACCTTGAGCACGGCTTCGGCATCGGCAAAGCGGCCTTCGCTGAACAGTGCCTGGGCGGCTTCCATCGGGTCGGCCGCCGCAGGTGCCGGTTCGGCGACATGGGGTTTGAGCATTTCGCGAATCGCCGACTCCGGCTGCGCGCCAGCAAAGCCGTCGACCGGCTGGCCATTCTTGAACAGCACCACGGTCGGCAGGCTGCGGATGCCGAAGCGAGCAACGATGTCCTGCTCGATATCGCAGTTGACCTTGGCCAGCAGCAGCTCGCCGTTGTATTCCTCGGTGATCTTCGCCAGCAGCGGCATCAGCGCCTTGCACGGCGCGCACCAGTCGGCCCAGAAATCCACCAGCACCGGCTTCTGGAAGGAATTTTCGATCACCAGCTGTTCGAAGCTGGCGCTGCCTGCGATATCAAAGATGTAAGGGGAGTCGCTCATGGTCTGTCTCGGCTGGGCGCAAGTTGTGATGGGCTGCAATGCGATGAACTATAAATGTGGGCGCGGGTGCTGGATACAAGAGGCGTTCAGGCACGCTCTGCGTGGTACAGGCTGACATGGCGGAACTCAGCCGGCTCGGCCAGATCCGGCCAGGTGCAGGCTTCCAATATGCCGAGGCGCTGATATAGCGGGTGTTGGAAATCGCGCACTCGAGAGTCAGCCACAAGCGCTTCACGGCCACGGCTGAGAAACTGATCGAGCAAGGGCAGGTTGGCGCGGTCGTAGAGCACGTCGGCGACAATGATCAGGTCGAAGCGATCAGCCTCGGCGAAAAAATCTGCGGAATAACTCAGCTGCACATCATTCAGTGCGGCATTGGCCTGGCAGGAAGCAATCGCCAGCGGATCAAGGTCGCAGGCCACCACTTCCAGCGCGCCGGCTTTGGCTGCGGCAATCGCCGCCACGCCGGACCCCGCACCGAAGTCCAGCACGCGCTTGCCGCGCACCCACTCGGGGTGCTCGGCCAGCCAGCGCGCCAGGACAAGGCCGCTGGCCCAGCAGAAACACCAGTAGGGTGGTTCTTCGAGGATCAGGCGGGTTTCTTCCGGGCTGAAACAGCGATCCATGTTGGCCGGGTCGATCAGCCACAGTTTGATCGCGGTGCCGGGCAGGGTTTGCGCGCGGAGCTGAGCGTCACCCAGCAGTTCGCTGAGCGCAGCCTGCAGGGCAGCCGGGGCTGTCATGGTGCAGGCACCAAGCGCAACTCACCGAGGGCCTGGGTTTCGCCGCGGGCAATCGGTTGCTCGGGCAGGCGCAGAATCAGCCGGCCGGCTTGGTTGGCGCGGCCATGCAGCTCGATACGGCTGTGCTTGTTAAAGGTTTCCGGGTTGAACGGCAGGCGGAACGCCAGCGGGTTACCGGTGCCGCGCAGCTGGATATTGCCCAGCAGCGCCTGCGGCCGGCCGCGCTCGTCGACCGCCAGCAGGGCCAGCTCGACATCCGCTTCATTGGGCACATTCAACAAGCTGCCGCTCAGCTCGCGCTGATAGGCCGGCAGGGGCGCAGCTTCTGCCGGGGCCGCTATAGGCGCGGGTGTTGTGGGTTTGGCGGGTGGCGGGCTGTCGCTGGCACAGGCAGTCAGTAAGGCAATCAGGCTCACTAGAATCAGCGGTTGCAACGGCTTAGGGACTTTCATCGGGTGTATCAACTCCGCTGGTTTGCATGGGCGCCTGTATACCGCAAACCCCTCGGCTTGTCTTGCCTGCGGGATGCGCTACCATGGCTATCTTCGTTCTAAAGCCGGCCTTATTTATGCACTGTCCCTTCTGCGGCGCCAATGACACCAAAGTGATCGACTCGCGCCTGGTTGCCGAGGGTGAACAGGTGCGTCGTCGGCGTGAATGCCTGGCCTGTGAGGAACGCTTCACCACCTTCGAGACTGCCGAGTTGGTGATGCCGCGCCTGATCAAGCAGGACGGTAGCCGCCAGCCCTTCGATGAAGACAAGCTGCGCGCCGGCATGCAGCGTGCGCTGGAGAAGCGTCCGGTGAGCATCGAGCGCCTGGAAGCGGCCATCGCCCATATCAAGCACAAGCTGCGCGCCACTGGCGAGCGCGAGATCAAGTCGCTGGTGCTTGGTGAGTTGGTGATGGGCGAGCTACAGAAGCTTGATGAAGTGGCCTATATCCGCTTTGCCTCGGTGTACAAACGTTTTCAAGACCTCAACGAGTTCCGTGAGGAAATCGACCGCCTGTCCCGCGAACCTGCCAAAGGTTGACGATGAACTCAGATCACGCCTTTATGGCTCGCGCGCTGGAGCTGGCCCGTAAAGGCCTCTACTCCACCCACCCCAATCCGCGCGTTGGCTGCGTGATCGTTCGTGATGGGCGCATCGTCGGCGAAGGCTGGCATGCCCGCGCAGGCGAGCCGCATGCCGAAGTACATGCACTGCGTCAGGCCGGTGATAAGGCACGCGGCGCCACCGCCTACGTCACCCTAGAACCTTGCAGCCACCACGGGCGCACGCCGCCGTGCGCTGATGCGCTGATCAATGCTGGTATTACCCGCGTCGTAGCCGCCATGCAGGACCCCAATCCACAGGTCGGTGGTGATGGTCTGCTGCGTTTGATGCATGCCGGTATCGCGGTGCAGAGCGGCGTACTTGAAACCGAAGCGCGGGCGCTGAATGCCGGGTTTATCAAGCGAATGGAGAAAGGACTGCCGTTTGTGCGGGTCAAGCTGGCGATGAGTCTGGATGGGCGCACCGCCATGGCCAGCGGCGAAAGCCAGTGGATTACCGGGCCGGCTGCACGCGCCGCGGTGCAGCGCCTGCGTGCGCGCTCCAGTGTGGTGTTAACCGGTGCTGACACGGTGCTGGCCGATGATGCCCGCCTGACTGTGCGCGCTGATGAACTGGGCCTGGGCGCCGAACTAAGTGCCTTGGCGCAGGCCCGGCCACCATTGCGTGTGCTGGTTGATGGGCGTTTGCGCGTGCCGTTGAGCGTACCGTTCTTTCAGGCTGGTGCCGCCATGGTCGCGACCTGCGCAGCAGCGTCGGCGCGTGATCGCTATCTCGATGATGGACACGAACTATTGGCCGTGCCCGGCAGTAACGGGCATGTTGATCTGCGTCGGCTGCTGGTCGAACTGGCCAATCGTGGCGCCAACGAAGTGCTGGTGGAAGCTGGGCCGCGTCTGGCTGGGGCCTTTGCCCGTTTGGGCCTGGTGGATGAGTACCAGCTGTTCGTGGCGCCCAAGCTGCTTGGTTCCAGTGCGCGGCCGCTGCTCGACTTGCCGTTGGCACGGATGGCCGATGCGCCGGCGCTGAAAATCGTCGAGATGCGCGCAGTCGGTGATGACTGGCGGATTATCGCAGTGCCACAGCCGGCTGTTTGATGGGCGGCCATGAGCGATGACTAGTCATTAGCGATGGCACGCCATTCATCCTGTCGTTTGCCGATGCAGGGCGTCGGCAATTTGTGGTAAAACGCGTCTCGGCTGCGCAAGTAGCCGTAACGTTCTCAGGGCGGGGTGTGATTCCCCACCGGCGGTAATGGCTGCAAGGCCTAGCCCGCGAGCGCTTGCCAGGTGGTGTAAACCGCTTGGCAAGGTCAGCAGACCCGGTGTGATTCCGGGGCCGACGGTTAAAGTCCGGATAAAGAGAGAGCGGGATTGCCTCAACAAGGCGCGCCCAGGCGTGCCTCGAAATCCCTATCGATCAAACGCGCCCTGTTTTTTATAAAACAGGAGTTGGTTTAGATGTTTGATTTTTATTCCGTGCCCCGGGCTTCTGGCGTTGTTCGCCAGTGCTTTGCCGTGGGCGCGACGCAGGGGGTGGCATGTTTACCGGCATAATCGAATCGATTGGCAGCATCCGCGCACTGACGCCCAAGGGGGGCGACGTGCGGGTGTATGTGGCGACCGGCAAGCTGGATCTCGCCGACGTCAAACTCGGCGATAGCATTGCGGTCAACGGCGTATGCCTGACGGCCGTGGAGCTGCCGGGCGATGGTTTCTGGGCCGATGTCAGCCGCGAAACCCTGGCGCATACCGCTTTTATCAGCTTGAAAGCCGGCAGCAAGGTCAATCTGGAGAAGGCGCTGACGCCTACCAGTCGCCTTGGCGGCCACTTGGTCAGTGGCCATGTGGATGGTGTCGGTGAAGTCATCGCCCGCGCCGATAACGCCCGCGCCGTGCAGTTCACCATTCGCGCGCCGCGCGAGCTGGCCAAGTACATCGCCCACAAAGGCTCAATCACCGTCGATGGCACCAGCCTGACCGTCAATGCGGTCAACGGCGCTGAATTCGAGCTGACCATCGTGCCGCATACCCTGGCTGAGACCATCATGGTCGACTATCGCCCTGGCAGTCAGGTCAACCTCGAAGTGGATCTGCTGGCTCGTTATTTGGAGCGTCTGCTGCTCGGTGACAAGGCCGCCGAGCCGAAAGCCTCGGGCATGACGGAAAGTTTTCTCGCCGAACACGGCTACCTGAACAAATAAGGAATCGCCAGCATGGCTCTTAACAGTATCGAAGAACTGGTCGAAGACATCCGCGCCGGCAAGATGGTCATCCTGATGGATGACGAAGACCGCGAGAACGAAGGCGATCTGATCATCGCCTCCGAGTGTGTCACCGCCGAACATATCAACTTTATGGCGCGTTTCGCCCGTGGCCTGATCTGCATGCCGATGACCCGCGAGCGCTGCGAAACCCTCAAGCTGCCGCTGATGGCGCCGCGTAACGGTTCCGGTTTCGGTACCAAGTTCACCGTCTCCATCGAAGCTGCAGAAGGGGTGACCACTGGTATATCTGCTGCCGACCGCGCGCGTACCGTTCAGGCTGCCGCTGCGAAAAACGCCAAAGCCGACGATATCGTCAGCCCCGGGCATATCTTTCCGTTGATGGCTCAGCCTGGTGGCGTTTTGGCGCGTGCCGGCCACACCGAAGCAGCCTGCGACCTGGCGCGCATGGGCGGTTTCGAGCCGAGCGGGGTGATCTGCGAGATCATGAACGACGACGGCACCATGTCGCGTCGCCCTGAGCTGGAGGTGTTTGCCGCCGAGCACGGTATCAAGATCGGCACCATTGCTGACCTGATTCACTACCGCTTGATGCATGAGCGCACGGTTGAGCGTGTCAGCGAGCAGGTGCTCGACACCGAGTTGGGCCAGTTCAACTTGGTGACCTATCGCGATGGCGTCGAGGATACGGCGCATATGGCCCTGACCTTAGGCACTGTGTGCGCTGAAGAGCCGACCCTGGTGCGGGTGCACAACATGGATCCGCTGCGCGATTTGTTTCTGGTCAATCAGCCGGGCCGTTGGAGCCTGCGTGCGGCCATGGCTGAAGTGGCCAAGGATGGCAGCGGCGTGGTGCTGCTGCTAGGCAATCCGCTGACCGGGCCTGAACTGCTGGCCCTGTTGGACCGTCAACAACCGGCCAACCCGACCACCTATAGCACCGTCGGTGCCGGTTCGCAGATTCTCCGTGACCTCGGTGTGCGCAAGATGCGCCTGATGAGTTCGCCAATGAAGTTCAATGCGATATCCGGTTTTGACCTGGAAGTTGTAGAATACCTGCCCTCCAAATAATCCCAAGGGTCGCCACTGGCGGCCCGGCTCTTTAAATAGACGAGACGCGTTATGACCCTGAAGACCATCGAAGGTACTTTTATCGCCCCCAAGGGCCGCTTTGCACTGGTCGTCGGCCGCTTTAACAGCTTCGTTGTCGAAAGCCTGGTAAGCGGCGCAGTTGACGCCCTGGTTCGCCATGGCGTGAGCGAAAGCGACATCACCATCATCCGCGCGCCGGGTGCCTTCGAAATCCCGTTGGTCGCGCAGAAAGTCGCCCAGCGTGGCGATTTCGACGCCATCATCGCCCTCGGTGCGGTGATCCGTGGCGGCACTCCACACTTCGAATACGTTGCTGGCGAATGCACCAAGGGCCTGGCCCAGGTGTCCATGGAGTTCGGCGTACCGGTTGCCTTCGGTGTACTGACTGTCGATTCCATCGAGCAAGCCATTGAGCGATCCGGCACCAAGGCCGGCAACAAAGGCGCGGAAGCAGCACTGTCCGCCCTGGAAATGGTCAGCCTGCTGGCGCAGTTGGAGGCCAAGTGAGCCAGACCGACGGTAACGGGCAGCAGCCACAGGCGCCGAAAAAAGGCCCCAGCAGCAAGACCCTCGCGCGCCGTCAGGCGCGCACTCTGGCCATGCAGGCGCTGTATTCCTGGCATATGGCGGGGCAGCAACTGAACGAAATCGAAGCGCAGTTCCGCGTCGATAACGATTTCACTGCGGTCGACGGTGCCTACTTCCACGAGATTCTGCACGGCGTGCCGCGGCAGAAGACCGAGATCGACGGTGCGTTCGAGTCGCTGCTCGACCGTCCGCTGGCTGAGATCGACCCGGTTGAATTGTCGATCCTGCGTCTGTCGACCTACGAACTGAAAAACCGCATCGATATCCCCTATCGCGTGGTGATCAACGAAGGCATCGAGCTGGCCAAGGTGTTTGGCGCTACCGACGGGCACAAGTTCGTCAACGGCGTGCTGGATAAGCTGGCTCCGCGTCTGCGCGCGGATGAAGTTCGCGCTAACAAGCGTTAAGCCTGCTTTGGGTGAGTTCGAGCTGATCCGTCATTACTTCGCCGCTGCGTCCTGTGCGCAGGCCGGCGAAGGCGTGGCATTGGGCATCGGCGACGACTGCGCCCTGCTGCAAGTGCCAGCTGGCGAACAGCTTGCGATCTCTACCGACACCCTGGTTGCCGGGGTGCATTTTCCCGAATCCTCCGATCCTTTTCTGCTGGGGCAGCGTGCCCTGGGCGTCTCGGTCAGTGACCTGGCCGCCATGGCTGCCACGCCTGTCGGTTTTACCCTGGCCTTGACCCTGCCCAGTGCTGAGCCGGATTGGCTGCAGGCTTTTGCCCGTGGTCTGGATCAAATGGCGCAACACTGCGCGATTCGCCTGATTGGCGGCGATACCACCCGTGGCCCCCTGAGCCTCACCCTGAGCGTGTTCGGCCGTGTGCCGGTTGGTATGGCGTTGACTCGCAAGGGCGCGCAGGTCGGTGATTTGCTCTGCGTCGGTGGCGAGTTGGGCGATGCCGCCGGCGCTTTGCCGCTGGTGCTCGGGCAGCGCCAAGCCGAGCCAGCAGTGGCCGAGGCGCTGCTGGCGCGCTACTGGTCGCCTATACCGCAGCTCGATCTGGGCCTGGCGCTACGTGGCAAGGCCACGGCCGCACTGGATATCTCCGATGGCTTGTTGGCTGACTGTGACCATATCGCTGCAGCGTCCGGTGTGGCACTGCTGATTGAGCAGGCACAGGTGCCGATGTCTGCCGCCTTGCTGGCATTTGCCGGGGCGTCGGCGGCGCGTCAGTGCGCATTAAGCGGTGGTGATGATTACCGGCTGGCCTTCACCCTGCCGGCGCAGTATCTGGCGGATTTGCAGCATGCTGGCTGGCCTGTGCGAGTTATTGGTCGTGTTGTGGCCGGCCAGGGCGTTACTCTGCTGGACTCGCAAGGCCAGCCCGTGCAGCCGCCACGCAGCGGCTATCAACATTTTGGAAGTGCCAGTGACTGATCATCCCAAGCAAGTTCCCGCCGAGTTTGTGCCACCTTCGGTCTGGCGCAACCCCTGTCATTTTCTCGCATTCGGCTTTGGCTCTGGCACTTTGCCGAAAGCCCCAGGCACCTGGGGCTCGCTAGTCGCGCTGCCGTTTATTCCGCTGTTGCAGATGCTGCCGGACTGGGGCTACTGGCTGATGCTCGGCATCACCATGCTGTTCGGCTTCTGGCTGTGCGGCAAGGTAGCCGATGACCTGCGCGTGCACGACCATGAAGGCATTGTTTGGGATGAAATGGTCGGTATGTGGATCACCCTCTGGCTGGTGCCGGACGGCTGGGGCTGGCTGCTGCTAGGCTTTCTATTATTCCGCCTGTTCGACATCCTCAAGCCCTGGCCGATTCGCTGGATTGATCGGCATGTGCATGGCGGTGTCGGCATCATGCTCGATGACGTGCTGGCAGGGGTGTTCGCCTGGATGGCCCTGCAGTTGTGTGTCTGGGGCTGGGCCAACGGTGTGGCGGCGGCATTGTTGGGTTGATCATTGGTTGGGCTGATCATTAGGAGGTGGCGTATGGGCCGCAGATGTTTGATCTTGCTCTTCGCTCTACTGACCTGTTGCACCGCCCAGGCTAATGCCCCGATGCCGGAGCAGGTGCGTATTGCCAGCGAGGTATGGGAGAGGCATACCCATGCCGACGGTACGGGCCTGGCCTGGGACATCATGCGCCTGGTATTCGAGCCGGCCGGAGTGGCGTTGCAGATCCAGAGCGTGCCTTACACCCGTTCCATCGGCCTGGTGCAGCGCGGCGAGGCGGATGCCTGGGTCGGCTCTTACCTCAATGAAGTCGACGACGGGGTGTTCTACCCGAGCCTTCCCTACGATGCCGATCGGATTGCCGCCCTCGGTCTGACAGATAAGCCGCTGCCCAGTCTGGCCAACATCGGCGAGTTTCGTCTGGTGTGGATCCGCGGTTATGAGTACCAGCGCTATCTGCCAGACGTGCGCCAGTACCGCGAAGTGCAGCGCCGTAGCGGTATTCTGGGCATGCTTGACCTTGGCCATGCCGATTTCTATATCGATGCACTGAGCGAGGTTGACGATCTGCTGGCCACGACCAGGGCTCAGGAACGTTACCGCTCGACCATCCTGACCGCGCTGCCGCTCTATCTGGGTTTTGCCGATAATCCACGGGGCCGGGCGCTGGCCGAACTCTACGACCGGCGAATGGAACTGTTGCTGGCAGAGGATCGTTTGCGCGAGCTTTTTACCCGTTGGCAGCAGCCCTATCCCTTCGATTAACCGCCACGAGAAGCCGTATGCAGGGTATCAAGTGTTTCATTCTGGGCCAGCTGCTGCTGGCCGCCAGTTGCGTCTGGGCTGCTCCCCAGGTGCGGGTCGTCGGTCTGTTTCCGGGTGCTGCGGTGTTGAATGTCGATGGTCAGCGCAAACTGGTCAAGGTTGGCCAGGTCGGCCCCGGCGGTGTTGTGGTAGTCAGTGCCGACAGCCGTGGCGCGGTGTTGCGTGTCGACGGTGTCGAGCGCAGCTACAGCCTGAGTCGCGAGTACAGCGAAGGCTTTGCCGAAGCGCAGAAGAAGCAGCTCAGTGTGGCCAAAGGCATCGGCGGCCATTACTGGGTGGCGGGTTCGATCAATGGTCAGTCTATCCAGTTTCTTGTGGACACCGGCGCCACCTCGGTGGCCTTGAATGACGAGCATGCACGCCGCCTGGGGATCGATTACCGAGTGGTCGGCGCGCCCTTGCAGGTCAATACCGCCAGCGGTACTGCTCGCGGTTGGCGCGTAACGTTGGATCGGGTCAAGATCGGTGAACTGGAAGTGTTGGGTGTCGAGGCCGTGGTGCTGGAAGGCGGCTCGCCTACCGAGGCCTTGCTCGGCATGAGCTTCCTCAGTCGTGTCGGCTGGAAGGTGGAGCAGGATGTACTGGTGCTGGAGTCCAAGTATTAGCGCTTTGGTCATCTCGCGTTGGCTTGATCCTTATCATCAGTAATTCAGGCTAAGCGGCTGTCGGGGCCTGCTGTTACAATGCCGGCCTGATTTTCCCTGCCCATTTCTTTAGGAGCATCCGGTGTCCGTCGTGTTTGTCGCCGCCTCCCAGCTGCCTACGCCCTTTGGTGTATTCACCATGCATGGCTTCCTTGAGCAAGCCACTGGTAAGGAACATGTTGCCCTGACTTTTGGCAATGTGGCCGATGGCGCGCCCGTATTGGGCCGTTTGCACTCCGAATGCCTGACCGGCGATGCGCTGTTTAGCTTGCGTTGCGATTGCGGATTTCAGCTCGAAGCGGCGCTGCGTGCGATTGCCAATGAAGGCCGCGGCGTTCTGCTCTATCTGCGTCAGGAAGGTCGCGGCATTGGTTTGCTCAACAAGATCCGCGCCTATGAGTTGCAGGACGGTGGCGCCGATACCGTGGAGGCCAATGAGCGCCTGGGCTTCGGCGCCGATCAGCGTGACTACGCGATCTGCCTGCCGATGCTCGATCATCTGGGAATCAGCCAGCTCAAGCTGATGACCAACAACCCGCGCAAGGTCAAGGCGCTGGGCGATATGGGCATCAATGTGGCGACCCGCGTGCCGCTGCAGATCGATCACAACCCGCATAACAAAAAATACCTCGCCACCAAGGCCGGCAAACTCGGGCATATGCTCGGCAGCCTGCACCAGGGCGAGGTTGAGGAAAGCCTGTGACGCGCGGCGAAGTGCGCCGGCGGCTGGCGCTGGAGTGGTGGAGGCAGCTGGCCGTGGCCCTGGTGCCGCTATTTGTTCTCAACCTGCTGTTTGGTGCCGAGCAAAAAACTGGCCTGCTGACCATGCCGCTGTTTATCGCAGGCCTGGCTTCGATGTTTGTCAGCCTGCCGCTGTTCAGCGCCTACAAACGCGCGCTGGTGGCCACTGAAAAAGCCCTTGATACAGCAGATGAACACGATGCCTGGCTGGAGCTGGCGCGTGTGCGCCGCCTGGCCTTTCTCGGCGCGGCGCTGCCGGCCTGGATTGCTGCCGTTGCGGTATTCGCCGGCCTGGAGGCGATTCCGCTGATCCTTCTGGCGATTTCCAGCATCGTTCTGTTGTATCTCTACCGCATTCCTCGCCAACTCGGCTAACAGGCCGCTGAAGAACTACCTGCGTAGCCGATACTGCGTTGAAAACGGTCTCGAAATGCTCATTTACAGCAGTAAACTCCGCTTAACTCGCTGTGCTCGCCCTTTGGGCCAGCCGTTGGCTGTTACTTCGCTGCGCTCGTGTCTCGACCGTTTTCGCCTTGCCTCGGCGTCCTCGGTAACGTTCTTAAGTGGCCTGCTGATGCGCGCCGCGACTCTCTGTTTGCTGTTGTTGCTGGCATTACCCGCAGCGGCAGTAGAGCGGGTGGTGACGCTGGCGCCTTCCCTGACTGAAATCATGCTGGAGCTGGACGCTGGCGATCTGCTGGTCGGCCTGCTCGATGGCGGGGAGCGTCCGCCAGCGGTAGCGCAATTACCTTCAGTGGGCCGCTATGGCCAGCTTGAACTGGAAAGCCTGCTTAAACTGCAGCCCGATCTGGTGCTGCTCTGGCCCGACAGCATCAGCAGCGCGCAACGCCAGCAGCTGCAACGTATGGGGATTCCCTTGCTGATTGTCGAGCCACGCAAGCTGGCTGATCTGGCAGAGAACTTCGTCGAAATCGGCACGCGTATCGGCCGCGCCGAGCAGGGCCGGCAGCTGCATCAGCAATTCAATAACGGCCTGATTGCGTTGCGTCAGCGCTATCAGCGTGAACAGCCATTGCGCTTGTTCTACCAGGTCTGGGATACGCCGCTGTACACCATCGGCGGTCAGCAGATCATCAGCGACGCTCTGGGTATCTGCGGTGCCGAGAATATTTTTGCCGAACTCACCTTGCCGGCACCGCAGGTCAGCGTGGAAGCGGTGCTGCAAGCGAACCCCGAGGTGATTCTGGCTGGCGTTCAAGGTCAGCTGGACGCCTGGCAGATCTGGCCAAGCGTGGCGGCGGTTGAGCGTAAGCAGCTGTGGCTGGTGCCGGATGCAGGCCTGGAACGACCGAGTTTTCAGATGCTGGGGGCGGTGGAAAAGCTGTGCGAGCGGTTGGGCCAGGCGCGCTAAGTCGGCCCTGGGGTTTAAAGACCCAGGGCCGATATTTCAGAACCGGTAACCAACGCTGAGTTGTACCTGTTCTTCTGCTGCGGGATAGCTGCTGGTTGCGCTGGCAAATGCGTCATAGCGTTTACCGGTGAGGTTGTTGAGGCGCAACTTGCTGTTGAACTGCTGGTAGTCGTAGCTCAGCGCAGCGTTAAGCAGGGTGTAACCACCAGCCTTGTGTTGGCTATTGGCATCGTCCCCAGAGTAATAACGGCTGCCGGTATGTACCGCTTCCAGATAGCTGCGCAGCCCCGGCACGATCAGGTAACTGAGGTGGGCACTGGCTGTGTTGCGCGCTACCCACGGCACTTTGTTGCCTTGGAAGGAGCCTGCGCGAAACTCGGCATCGGTATAGCTGTATTGGCCGCCGATGCTCAGGCGCTCGCTCAATTGGCGCTCGGCTTCCAGCAACAGACCATCGCGGCGGGTCTTGTCCAGATTGATATTGGCCCCTTGAGCATTGGCGTCCCATGGCCTGGGGTTGGCAATAAGCGAGTCGTACATCAGCTCATCCTTGAGGTCGAGGCGATAGAGAGTGGCCTGGTAGCGCTGCACGCTGTCCTGCCATTCGATACCGCTTTCCCAGGAAACGCCGGTTTGCGGCTCGAGGAACTCGACGCCGGGTAGCACAAAACCGTTGTCATCCACGTTGGCCCAGCGCAGCACATCCTCGCGTTTGATAAACAGCCGGGTCTGCTGGTTGGCCTGCCAACTCAAGCCGATGCTGCTGCTGTCTTCCCGGTCGGTATGGGTCTTGCCGGCGCTTTTATTGCGGTCTTCCGCTTCGCTGGCGCGGTAGCCCAAGGTCAGGGTCAAGTCGCTGCCGAGGTTCTGGCTGTACTGGCTGTACCAGTCGCGCAGGGTCTGGTGGAAGTCGGTGCCCCAGGTGGCCTGGTAATCGCTGGTGATATGGTCGTGCCCCAGCAGCCATTCTGCACGGCCCAGGTTGTTATCGAAGCGGGCGGTGATACGTGGGCTGAGGGTTGCGCTGCGGGTGTCCTGATCGAAGTCGCTGCCGAAGAAACTACCTACGGCATCCTGGTCGCTCTGGCTGTAATCGAAGTTGCCGCTCCAGACCTGATTTAGGCGCTGCTCGACGGCAAAGCGATGCACCTGGGTCTTGCTGTCGCTCCAGTCACTTGAACTGCTTTGTTTGCGGTCGGCGCGGCGCAGCGCTAGTGGGATTGAGCCTGGCAACAGCAGCTCGTCGTCGACCGTTTGGTACTCGTACAGAGCATGGCCACTTTCATGGTCATAGCGCAGGCGGGCGAATGCGTTGCTGTAGCTGGCGTTGTTATGGTCGCGATAGTTGTCAGCAGTACGCGACTCGCCGTTCAGGTAGGTCGAAAATCCACCACCGAGTTGCTGGTAAATATGGCCGCGAAAGGCTTCCAGGTCATGGCTGCCGCGACTGGCTTCGAGATAGCCCTCATTGCTGCTTGGGGTGCGGGTGACAATATTGATAACGCCGCCCACCGCCTGGTCGCCATACAGCACGGTGCCGGCACCGCGGATGATCTCGATGCGCTCTATATTGGCCAATGGCACGCTGTTGAGGTCGGCTCCGGCTTGGCTGGGTTGGTTGAGGCGGCGGCCATCGACCAGAATCAGGGTGTTGTTCACCGCGTTCTCACCAAAGCCACGCAAGCTGAAGGTGGCTCGGCTGCCATCGCCAATCGTGTCGCGTATCTGCACACCCGCCTGACTACGCAGTACATCAAGGAGTGATGAGGCTGCAGTTTCTTCAATCTGCTTGCGGTTGATCACTTTGACGCTGGCCGGCGCCGGTGCTTTCAGCGGCGTGGCGCGGGTAATGACCAGCGGTGGCAGCTCGTGGCTGCTGGTATCGCTGGCAGCAAAGCTGATACTGGGGGCAAGCGCCACAGCCAGGGCAAGACGGGACAATTTCACGTAGAGAATCCTCAAAAGGCAGAAAACTTTCGAGGAGGGCAGGGACAAGCACCGGGCAAGGAGGCGATAGCCAGCGCTTGACGGTGATGCCCTCCGCAACACCAGTCACTTCATGCCAAGGCAGGTCTCCGGGCTGCCGACTGCCTTTTCCACCTTCCCAGGCGCACCCAGTGGTCTTTGAGAAAGGCTGCGCTTACGCGCTGTCGGTTACCGTTGCGGGGGCAGCGCAGGTCTTGCGGCTGTCGAAGCGACAGCGGCGCACCTGCTTCCCTTTTCACGCTGCTGGTTTGGCAGCGACCTCGGACAGATAAAACGTCGCGCACCTTAAGGTGCGGCAGAGTGAATTACAAGCAAGCCCGGCTCAGCTATGGATGAGCGGTATTCATGCAGAAAGGCTGGCGAGACGCGCGCGGATGGCAGCTTCGATACCGGCGGCATCCAGCCCGCATTCGGCGAGCATCTGCGCCGGTTTGGCGTGCTCGACGTAATAGTCGGGCAGGCCCAGATGCAGCACCGGCTTGAGGATGCCGGCGTAAGCGAGGAACTCGCTGACTGCGCTGCCAGCACCGCCCATCACGCTGTTCTCTTCGATGGTCACCAGCAGCTCGTTGCTGGCTGCCAGCTGGCGCACCAGGGCTTCGTCGAGGGGTTTGACAAAGCGCATATCGACCACCGTCGCATCCAGTGCTTCGCCAACCTTGAGCGCTTCGCTCAGCTGCACGCCGAACACCAGCAGGGCTACGTTGCTGCCTTGGCGACGAACGATGCCCTTGCCGATTTCCAGTGGCTTCAGCCCCGGCTCGATGGTGGCATTCGGGCCGCTGCCGCGTGGGTAGCGTACCGCTGCCGGGCCATCGAACAGATGGCCGGTGGTCAGCATACGGCGCAGCTCGTTTTCATCGCTCGGCGTCATTACCAGCATGCCGGGGATGCAGCGCAGGTAGGAAATATCGAAACTGCCGGCGTGGGTCGGGCCGTCTTCGCCGACCAGGCCGGCGCGGTCGATGGCGAACAGCACGTCGAGGTGCTGCACGGCCACGTCGTGAATCAGCTGGTCATAGGCGCGCTGTAGAAAGGTCGAGTAAATCGCCACCACCGGCTTGGCGCCGTCACAGGCCATGCCGGCGGCGAGGGTTACGGCGTGCTGTTCGGCAATGGCTACGTCGAAATAACGCTCTGGGTAACGTTCACTGAACGCCACCAAATCAGAGCCTTCCTTCATCGCCGGGGTGATGCCGACCAGGCGTGGGTCTGTCGCGGCCATATCGCATAGCCATTGACCGAACACGCTGGAGTATTTCGGCCCGCTGGCTTGCTTAGGTTGTGCTGCTGGCGCGTTGATCGGCTCCAGCTTGGTGATCGCGTGGTAGCCAATCGGGTCGACCTCGGCCGGGGCGAAGCCTTTGCCCTTCTTGGTCACCACATGCAGAAACTGCGGGCCGTCGAGGTCGCGCATATTGCGCAGGGTGGCCAGCAGGGTCGGCAGATCGTGGCCGTCGATCGGGCCGATATAGTTCCAGCCCAACTCCTCGAACAGGGTGCCGGGTACCAGCATGCCCTTGGCGTGCTCTTCGGTCTTGCGCGCGATCTCCCAGGCGCCTGGCAGGCGCGAGAGGATCTTCTTGCTGCCTTCGCGCATGCTGGCGTAGGTGCGGCTGGAGAGAATCTTGGCCAGGTAGTTGGACAGGCCGCCAACGTTCTTGGAGATCGACATATCGTTGTCGTTGAGGATCACCAGCATATTGGCGTTGACGTCGCTGGCGTGGTTCAGGGCCTCGAAGGCCATGCCAGCGGTCAGTGCGCCATCGCCGATCACCGCCACGGCCTTGCGCTTGCTGTTCTGCAGCTTGGCGGCGATGGCCATGCCCAGGGCGGCGCTGATGCTGGTGCTGGAGTGGCCGACGCCAAAGGTGTCGTACTCGCTTTCCGAACGACGCGGGAAGGCGGCGATGCCGTCCTTCTGCCGTAGGCTGCCCATCTGTTCGCGGCGGCCGGTGAGAATCTTGTGTGGGTAGGCTTGATGGCCGACGTCCCACACCAGGCGATCATCCGGGGTGTCGAAGACGTAATGCAGGGCCACGGTCAGCTCGATCACGCCGAGGCCCGCGCCGAAATGCCCGCCGGTCTGCCCAACCGTATACAACAGGTACTGGCGCAGCTCGTCGGCCAGGGTTTCCAGCTCGGCTTCGCCCAGGCGGCGCAGCTCGTCCGGCGTGTTGGCACGGTCTAGTAGGGGCGTCAGCGGGCGCTCACGGGGAATCTCGTGGAAGGTCGTCGGCATCAGGCAGATCGTTATAGGTGTAAAAGATGCGGCAGTTTACCCGAAGCGCCGGAAACTGCCCAAACATGGTTCGGCCAGTCCGGCATCCTGCGGATTACCAGGTATCGACGCTGCGCTTCTTACCTTCACGGGTTGCCGGCTTTGGCGTGGCATTCAGTCCGCGCAGCAGCCAGGAGCGGGTTTCCACGGGGTCGATCACCGCATCGATCTCGAGAAAGCTGGCCATATTGATGCCCTTGCCGTTCTGGTAGGCCTTAGCCACCAGCTTGTCGAACAGCTGCTGACGCGCGGCGGGCTCTTCGATAGCCGCCAGTTCCTTGGCAAACCCCAGGCGCACCGCACCTTCTAGGCCCATGGCGCCAAACTCGGCGCTGGGCCAGGCGATGGTAAACAGCGGCGAATGGAAGCTGCCGGCGGCCATGGCCTGGGCACCGAGGCCGTAACCCTTGCGCAGCACCACGGTAAAAAACGGCACGCTCAGGCTGGCGGCGGCGACAAACATGCGCGAGACATGGCGCACCGTGGCTTGCTTCTCTGCCTCAGGGCCGACCATAAAGCCGGGGGTGTCGCACAGCGACAGCAGCGGGATATCGAAGGCATCGCACAGCTGCATAAAGCGCGCAGCCTTGTCGCCGGCGACCGCATCGATGGCTCCGCCCAGGTGCGCGGGGTTATTGGCTAGCAGGCCGAACGGCTTACCCTCGATGCGGATAAACGCGGTGATCAGCCCTGGGGCGAACTGCCGGCGCAGTTCCAGCACCGAATCCGTGTCGGCCAGAGTGCTAATGACTTGGCGAATGTCATACACCCGCAGGCGGTTTTCCGGGATTAAATGGCGCAGCTCACGCTGATCGGCGCAGTCCCATTCGCTAAGCGTGCCCTGGAAGTAGCTCAGGTACTGCTTGGCCACCCGCACCGCCTCGGCTTCATCGGCCACCAGCACATCAATCACCCCATTGGGGCCCTGCACGCTGACCGGGCCGACTTGCTCCGGGGTAAAGCTGCCCAGGCCACCGCCTTCGATCATCGCCGGGCCGGCCATACCGATGGTCGCATTCTCCGTGGCGATAATCACATCGCAGCAGCCGAGCAGGGCGGCGTTACCGGCAAAGCAGCGCCCGGACACCACGCCCACCAGCGGCACCAGCCCGGAGAGCTTGGCCATGCCGACAAAGGTATGGCAGTCCAGCCCGGCCACGCCGACGAAATCGCTATCGCCCGGTCGGCCGCCGCCGCCCTCGGCAAACAGCACCAGCGGTAAGCGCCACTGCGCGGCGAGGCCGAGCATGCGGTCGGTCTTCTTGTGGTTCATCACGCCCTGGGTGCCGGCGAATACCGTGTAGTCGTAGGCGATGGCCATGCAGCGCGCGGCCTGGCTGCCGAACGCCTCGGCGTTGACCGTGCCGATACCGGCCACCAGACCATCGGCCGGGCTTTGTTCGATCAGCTCTTCCAGTGAACGCCGGCGGCGTTGCGCGGCAATCGCCAGCGCGCCGTATTCGCTAAAGCTGTCGTCATCCAGCAAGTCCGCCAGGTTCTCGCGAGCGGTGCGTTGGCCAGTCTTGCGCCGCTTGGCCACGGCCTGGGGGCGGCGCTCGTCGCGGGTCAGCGCATGGCGTTCGAGCACTTCGGCTAGATCCGCGCGGATATGATCGAGGTCCAGGCTCTGTTCGCTCTGGCTGGCGGCAGTGTTGACCTCGGCAGGTTCGATAAACAGCAACGGCTGGCCTTCATTGAGCGCGCTGCCGACCTGCACCGCCAGTTGGCGGACAATGCCGCTGTGGCTGGCGCTGACCACGAATTCCATCTTCATCGCTTCCAGCACGGCGATGTTCTGGCCGACGGCCACCGCATCGCCCTCGGCCACCTCCAGGCTGACTACCACACCGGTGCTGTGGGTCAGCAGCGGCAGGCAGCCTGGCGGCGCATCCTGTACCTGCTCAGTGCTCTGGCTGGCGGTCTGGGTACCAGCAAAGAAGTGATGCGGGTGGGCTTGGGTTTGCGCAGCCAGCAACTCGCCCAGGTGGTTTTCGACAAAGCGTGTGGTCAGCTGGTAGCTCGTCACTTGCGGTAGGCGTAATAGGTTCTGCAGCAGATGCAGATTGCTCGCTACGCCTTCCAAGCGGAATTCGCACAGTGCGCGATAGGCGCGGCGCAGTGCGCTGGGGTAATCCGGCGCATGGGCGATCAGTTTGGCCAGCAGTGAGTCGTAGCTGGGGCTGACCGGATAGCCGGCGTAACCGTAGCCGTCCACGCGCAGACCGGGGCCGCTGGGCGGTTGGTAGGCCGTCAGGGTGCCGGCGGCCGGGCGGGTGCTGCCATCGCTGCTCATGCTTTCCAGGTTGATCCGCAGTTGTACGGCGCAGCCATTAAGCGGCGGTGGTTGCTGCAGGCCGAGGTCGGCCAGCGACTGGCCTGCGGCGAGCTTGAGTTGGGTGTGCAGCAGATCGACGCCGGTGACCTGTTCGGTGACCGTATGCTCGACCTGGATACGCGGGTTGGCTTCCATAAAGTAGAAGCGCTCGGGCTGCTCTGCATCCAGCAGAAATTCGAAGGTGCCCAGGCCCTGATACTGCGCTGCACCGGCTAGCTTGAGCGCGGCGGCGATCATGCGTTCGCGGATGGCGGGCGGCAGATCCGGACTGGGAGCGATTTCCACCAGTTTCTGCTGGCGGCGCTGCAGGCTGCAGTCGCGCTCCCATAGATGGCTGACTACGCCCGTGCTGTCGCCCAGCACCTGGATTTCGATATGCCGGGCGTGGCTGACCAGTTGCTCGATATACAGCGCGTTATTGCCAAAGGCGCTTTGCGCCTCCGATTGGCAACGGGCAAAGGCCTCGTCCAGCTTGTCGGCACCGAACACCGGGCGCATGCCACGGCCTCCGCCGCCGGCCAGGGCCTTGAGCATCACCGCGCCATGCTCGGCGAGAAAGGCGTGGGCTTGCTCCAGGTTGATCGCCTGATTGATGCCTGCCACCAACGGCACGTCGCAGCGCTCGGCCAGCTCTCGCGCTGCGGCCTTGTCGCCAAACAGCTGCAGCACCTCGGCGCTGGGGCCGACAAAGCACAGGCCAGCGACCTGGCAGCGGCGGGCGAATTCGGCGTTTTCCGCGAGAAAGCCGTAGCCGGGGTGTACGGCATCACAGCCCTGTGCCTTGGCAATCTCGATTAGCTGATCCATATCCAGATAGGCCGGCACACCTCGGCCCTTGAGCGCTACCGCGCGATCGGCCTGACGCATATGCAGGGAAGCGGCATCGTCTTCGGCGTAGATGGCCACCGAGCGGATGCCCAGTTCACTGGCGGCGCGGGCGATACGGATGGCGATTTCGCCACGGTTGGCGATCAGCAGGGCGGCGAAGGGCGCGGTCGTAACGGGCATGGTGGCTCCAGATTTTTATTCTGCAGCCATCTTAGGCGCTCTGCGGGCGAGGTAAACCAAGGCCTAGTGGGCGTAATTCGGGATATTTATTTGGATGATGATCGCGGGCATGGCCCGCTCCTACGGACCGCTGCGATTTGTGTAGGAGCGGGCCATGCCCGCGATAGGTATTCGTCGCTTAGCTGCGGCGTTCGACGATATAACGCGCCAGATCACGCAGCGGCTCGGCCGCCTGGTCGAATGGGCGCAGGGCGTGTAGGGCCTGGTCGCGTAGCTCCAGGGCGTAAGCCTTGGCGGCGTCGAGGCCGAGAAGGGCCGGGTAGGTGGGTTTGTCGTGGGCCTGATCCTTGCCCTGGGTTTTGCCCAAGGTGGCGGTGTCGCTTTCCACGTCGAGGATGTCGTCCTGCACCTGAAAGGCCAGGCCGATGGCGCGGGCGTAGCTGTGCAGGGCTTTTAGCGCGTGGTCGTCGGCCTGGCCGCTGGCCAATGCGCCGAGCTGCACGCTGGCTTCAATCAATGCGCCGGTCTTGTGCCGATGCATGATTTCCAGGGCGTTCTGGTCGAGGGTTTGGCCCACCGAGCCGAGGTCGATGGCCTGGCCGCCGACCATGCCGGCCGGGCCAGCCGCGCGCGCCAGAGCGCTGAGCATGGCTAGGCGCAGGTCGGCGTCATGCGGGTTGTGTGTGGCGTCGGCGAGCACTTCAAACGCTAGGCTTTGCAGGCCGTCACCGGCGAGGATCGCGCAGGCTTCATCGAAGGCTTTGTGGGTGGTCGGCTGGCCGCGGCGCAGGTCGTCATCGTCCATCGCCGGCAAATCGTCATGTACCAGGGAGTAGGCGTGAATCAGTTCTACCGCGCAGGCCGCCGCATTGGCGCGCTCTGGCTCACCGCCGAGGGCTTCGCAGGCGGCGTAGGCGAGCAGCGGGCGCACACGTTTGCCGCCATTGAACAGGCTGTAGCGCATGGCGGCGTAGAGGCGTTCCAGTTCCGGGCGTGGGCTGCTCAGGAGGGTTTCCAGGGCGGCATCGACGCGGCTTTGGCAGCTGCTCTGGTAGGCCGCAATCATGCCTGCTGGTCCGCGTCGAAGGGGGCTTCCTCCAGCTCGCCGTCGCGCTCCATAAGGATCTGTACTTTCTGTTCGGCCTGGGCCAGGGCGGTCTGGCAATCGCGGGTCAGGCGCACGCCTTGTTCGAAGGCAGTCAGCGAGTCTTCCAGCGACAGCTCGCCATTTTCCAGACGTTCGACCAGGTTCTGCAGATCGGTCAGGGATTGCTCGAAGTCGAGCGCGGCTTTTTTGCGGGCGGCCATGGCGGATATCTCGGGGTAGATCGGGGAATTGGAACCGGCGCGACACTAGCAGAGCAGCGCCGCACGGGCAAATCAGCGGGCGGTATCTGCACTTGTGGGAGGGGCTTAAGCCGCGACAGCCTTCGCCGCTAAAGCGCCTCCCACAGGGTGGTGGTCTGCTCGGTTATCAGCCGATTACCCCATAACCGCGCGCCATCAGCACCGCTAGTAATGGGATGACCAGTAGCAGCAACAGTTCCAGGCGAATCACCATGATCACTAGGCGCGCCTTGGCCGGGCTGACCTGCGGTACTTCGCCGGCCTTGAGGCTGTTGCGCCAGTTGAGGAAGACAAAGGTTGGCACCACGGAAATCAGCCCGACCAGGATAAACAGGCCGACTTTGGCGTGAAACAGGCTATTGCCCAGGTAGTAGTCCAGGCCCTTGCCGTACCAGAGCACCCGCGCCAGGCCGGTAAACAGCACCACGCCGGCGCAGATGCCGTAGGCGATGTCGGTGATGATCAGGCTGCGTGCGCGGCGCAGGTCCAGTGGCAGTTTGAATTGCACATGCTCGATGCTGAGCAGGGCGAACAGCAGGAAGATCGACAGGTAGTGCAGGTAGGCGGCAATGGCTTGGCCCATGGTGGCGTCCCTTCTCTGGATTGGTTGATCAGCTGGCTAGCTCGACCCGGTTACGGCCATTGCCTTTGGCCTGATACAGCGCCTGGTCGGCGCGGTTCATGGTGGCGGTTGCTGGCTCCAGAGGACCGCGCAGGGCTGCACCGATGCTGATGGTCAGGTTGAGCTGCAGCTCGTCGATGGTGATGGGTTCCTTGTGCAGGGCGTTGCGGATGCGTTCGGCAATCTGCAGCAGTTCATGCTCATCGTGCACCTGCAGCAACACCACAAACTCCTCGCCGCCGCTGCGTGTCACCACATCCTGCGGACGTACGGCGGCGCTGATGCGCCGTGCGGTTTCCCACAGCACCTGATCGCCTGCGGCGTGGCCATGGCTGTCGTTGACCTTCTTGAAGTAATCCAGATCGCAGAACAATACGCCGAGCTGCAGTCCCAGATCGTCGGCCTGCTCCTGTTGCCGGGGCAGAAAGTGGTTAAGGCCGGCGCGGTTCCATAGCTGGGTCAGTGGATCGAGCATGGTCTTGCGCTGTTCACGGCTCAGCGCCGCGCGCAGCTGCGCGGTCTGCTCGCTGACGTGGCGCAGCTTCAGGTAGCCTTCGACCAGGGTTGCCATATCGATAAACAGGCGCACCTGCTTGTCCGTCAGCTGCCGTGGTGTCGGGTCGATCAGGCACAAGGTGCCCAGCGGCTGGCCTTCCTGGGAAAACAGCGGTTGCCCGGCGTAGAAGCGGATCTGCGGGTTGTTGACCACCACCGGATTGTCGTGAAAACGCAGGTCGTTGTAGGTGTCTTCGACTATCAATGGCTGGGTGCCGAGAATTGCGTGGGCGCAGAAGGAGATGGTCCGCGGGGTTTCGGTGATCTCCAGGCCGATGCGTGACTTGAACCACTGGCGGTCATGGTCAATCAGGCTGACCAGCACGGTCTTGACCTCGAAGACTTCGCGCACCACCCGCACCAGGGTATCCAGGTAGGGGTCGGCGGGCGTGTCGATCAATTCGTGGTCATCGAGAATCTGCTGACGCAGGACTTCATCGCAGGGCATTTCAGGGCTGAGCATGTGGGGCTCCTGATTAGCGGGGGGCGAACCATTGATCGGCACGGGTCAGGCGGTAAGCATAGCCAGCCAGGCACAGGCTGCGCAGGGCCATAAAACTCAGAAAGGCCAGCCACAAGCCCTGGTTGCCCAGCGGTTGCAACGCCCAGGCCAGCGGCAGGCTTAGCAGCAGCGCCTGGAGCATGGCATCGCGCATTTCGCGGGCACGGGTGGCACCGATAAACAGGCCGTCGAGCAGGTAGCTCCACACCGCGATCAGCGGCAGCAGGGCGAGGTACGGCAGGTAGGCGAACGCCGCCTCGCGCACCACGTCAATGTTGGTCTGCAGGCTGATAAACCAGTGCCCGCCGAGCAGAAAGAACAGCGCAAACGCCAGGCTGGCGAATAGCGACCAGCCGCCGGCGACAATCAGCGTACGCCGCAGCGCACTGCGATCTCGGGCGCCCAACGCATGCCCGCACAGCGCCTCCAGCGCATGGGCCAAACCATCGAGGGCGTGGGCGGCGAGCAGCAGGCCGTTGAGCAGCAGCGCATTGGCCGCCACGGTGGCATCGCCCAGACGGGTGCCCTGCACGGTGATCAGAAAGAACACTGCCTGCAGCGCCAGAGTGCGGATAAAAATGTCGCGGTTTACCGCCAGCAGCGGTCGCCAGTTCAACCAACGGCGCAGCGCCGCCCAGTCCAGCGTCCCAGCATAGGCACGCAGGGCGCGGCGGGCCAGGTACAGGCCGAGCAGGGCGCCGCTCCATTCGGCAATCACCGAGGCCCAGGCCGCGCCGGCCACGCCCCAGTGCAAGCCGAGGACAAACAACAGGTCGAGGGCGACATTCAGCAGGTTAGTGGTCAGCAGAATGGCCAGCGGCCCGCGCGCGTTCTGCGTGCCCAGCAGCCAGCCAACCAGGGCATAGGTGGCCAGCGCTGCGGGCAATCCGAGCAGGCGGATATACAGGTAACTGCGCGCCAGTTCATCGAGCTGCGCCGAGGGTTGCATCAACGCGAGTGCGACGCTGCTCAGGGGGATGGCCAGACTGATCAGCACCACCGCCAGCAGCACACCGAGTAGCAAACCCTGCAGCAGTACCTGACGTAGCGCGCCGCCATCACCACGCCCCGCCGCTTGAGCGCTGAACCCGGTGGTGCCCATACGCAGAAAGCCCACCGCCCAGGTCAGCAAGGTGTACAGGCTGCCGCCCACGGCCACCGCGGCCAATTGGTGGGCATGCGGCAGATGGCCGATCACCGCGCTGTCGACCAGCGCCACCAGCGGCACCGAGAGGTTGCAGAGGATCATCGGCGCAGCCAGCGCCCACACCCGTTTATGGGTAGGCGTGTGCTGCCAGGCATCGCGTACGGCGTTTATCAAATGCGCTCTCAAACTTGATTGGCGGAGGCTGCAACGAAATGCGCGGGCGCGTGTCACAGGCGGGTTATTAAACACTGATCGACTGGCGTGCGCTGCTGAGCAATTTTGTGCATGCCCCTTAGTTGTATATAGACGGCTCGACTATAGTGTCAGGCCTCTGCACCTACCCTTGTTGGAGCCCGCAATGCCGAAGAATGGACTGCTTCTGGCACTTGTCCTGAGCCTGCTCAGCGCCTGTGATTCATCCACCCCTGGGCCTGCCGAAGTGACGGCGACCCAAACCACTCCTGTCAGCAGCGAGGCTGCCAAACCGGCGGTCGACCGCAAGGCGCTGGCCGAGCGTTACGCCGGCCGCGAACTGACCGTGGTGGATGTCTCGGAAGTGCAGCTCGAAGGCGCCAGCACCCTGTCGATCAGCTTCTCGGTGCCGCTCGACCCCGAGCAGAAACTCGCCGAGCGCCTGCACCTGGTCGATAGCAAAGACGGCAAGGTCGATGGCGCCTGGGAGCTGAGCGACAACCTGATGGAGGTGCGCCTGCGCCATCTGGAGCCGCAGCGCAAACTGGTACTGACTGTGGATGCCGGTCTGCTTGGGCTGAATGGCAAGAGCCTCGCCGCCGAGCAGGTCACCCGCCTGGAAACCCGCGACCTGCAAGCCAGTGTCGGCTTCGCTAGCCGTGGTTCCTTGCTGCCCACACGCCTTGCCGAAGGCCTGCCGGTGATTGCGCTGAACGTCGACAAGATCAATGTTGAGTTCTTCCGCATCAAGCCTGAATCTCTGCCGGCCTTTCTTAACCGCTGGGGCCGTTCGAGCAATCTGGATAACTGGGAAGCCCGCAGCCTGCTGCCGATGGCCGATCTGGTCTACGGCGGCCGCTTCGACCTGAATCCGGCGCGTAATACCCGCGAAACCCTGCTGCTGCCGATTGCCGGCCTGGAGCCGTTCAAGCAGCCCGGCGTGTACCTGGCGGTGATGCGTGAAGCCGGCAGTTACAACTACGCGCAACCGGCCACGCTGTTCACCCTGAGTGATATCGGCCTGTCCGCGCGGCGCTATCAGAACCGTATCGATGTCTTCACCCAGGCCCTGGCCGGCGGTGATGCTCTGGGCGATGTACGCCTGGAAATTCTTGATGCAGAAGGCCAGGTGCTGGCCGAAGGCAAGACCGATGGCGCCGGCCATGGCGAACTGCCGCTGCCGCCCAAGGCCGAAGTGCTGCTGGCCCACCAGGGCGA
>DASRUM010000152.1:0-2303 GCA_035655415.1 Pseudomonas sp. | reverse complement strand
ATAAAGCTGCTGACCGCGCCGCCGAGCATGCCGAAAAAGCCGCTCAAGCCTTCGACGATAAAGCGGATCACCGAGCCGACTGCCTCGCCAAGGGATTCAAAAAAACCTTCTACACCCATAGTTCTCGTTCCACTCGACCCTGCGTTGATTGCTACTGCGCGCCAGTGTGCCAGTCATTTGGCAGAATGGCAGCGCTGTTGGCCGTTTGTCAGTACAGATCGCGATACAAGGAATGGATCCGCGCATGACCCGCGTTAAACCGTTGTACCTGCTGGCAATCGGCATCTGGCACAAGCGCCTATGGCCGTTGCTGCGTCGTCCCTGGCTGGGGCTTCCGCTGTGTCTGCTGCTGATTCTGCTAGTGGCCGACCGGCTGTTTCCGCTGCCTTTGCCGGGTGATGACCTGGCCCGCGTGGTGCTGGCCGAAGACGGTGCGCCGCTGTGGCGCTTTGCCGACCGTGATGGCGTATGGCGTTATCCGGTCAGCCCCGGTGAGGTGTCGCCCTATTATCTGGAAGCGTTGCTGACCTATGAGGACCGCTGGTTCTATCAGCATCCTGGGGTCAACCCGCTGGCGCTGGGCCGCGCGGCCTGGCAGAACCTCAGTGGCGGGCGCGTGCTCTCGGGTGGCAGCACGCTGTCGATGCAGGTGGCGCGGCTGCTGGATCCACATGCGCGCAGTTACAGCGGCAAGCTCAAGCAGCTGTGGCGCACGCTGCAGCTGGAGTGGCATCTGTCCAAGGATGAAATCCTCACGCTGTATCTCAATCGCGCACCGTTTGGCGGCACCTTGCAGGGGGTGGCCGCCGCCAGCTGGGCTTATCTGGGCAAATCCCCAAGCCAGCTGACCCGCGCCGAAGCGGCGTTACTCGCAGTGCTGCCGCAAGCGCCCAGCCGTTTGCGCCCGGACCGTCATCCCGAGCGCGCTCAGGCCGCGCGCGACAAAGTGCTCAACCGCCTGGCCAGTTTTGAGATATGGCCGCAGTCGGCGATCAACGATGCCTTGGAGGAGCCGGTGCTGCTCGCCCCACGTCAGGAGCCGCGCCTGGCGCCGTTACTGGCGCGGAGACTGAATACGCGCAGCAGCCCGCCGCTGATTCGCACGACTATCGATGCCGCCTTGCAGCGTCGCCTGGAAGACCTGCTGCTGGGTTGGAGGGCGCGGTTGCCGGAGCGCACCTCGGCGGCGATTCTGGTGGTTGAGCAGCCGAGCATGGCGGTGCGCGCCTACCTGGGCTCGGTAGATATCGGCGATGCCAAGCGCTTCGGCCATGTCGACATGATCAACGCGGTGCGCTCGCCCGGCTCGACGCTGAAACCTTTTCTTTACGGCATGGCGCTGGATGAAGGACTGATCCATTCCGAGTCGCTGCTGCAGGATGTGCCACGGCGTTATGGCGATTATCGCCCGGGCAACTTTGCTGCCGGTTTCAGTGGTGCGGTATCCGCCAGCGAGGCGCTGGCCACTTCGCTGAATCTGCCCGCTGTGCAACTGCTGGAAGCCTACGGGCCGAAGCGTTTTGCCGGCGAGTTGCGCAGTGCCGGTGTGCCGCTGCTGCTGCCGCCATTGGCCGAGCCCAACCTGGCGCTGATTCTCGGCGGGGCCGGCAGTAGGCTGGAGGAGCTGGTTAGCGGTTACAGCGCCTTTGCCCGTGGCGGCATGGCCGCGCGTCTGCGGTTTCAGCCGCAGGATGGGCTGCATGAGCGGCGCCTGCTGTCGCCTGGCTCGGCGTGGATTGTGCGGCGCATTCTCAGTGGCCAGGCGCGCCCGGACCGTGATCCGCGCGCGCAACTGGTGCAGCGCCCGACCCTGGCCTGGAAGACCGGCACCAGTTACGGCTTTCGCGATGCCTGGGCGATTGGCGTAGCGCCACGTTATTTGATCGGCATCTGGATCGGCCGCCCGGACGGCACCCCGGTGTCGGGGCAGTTCGGCTTGGCCTCGGCCGCGCCACTGCTGCTGCAGGTGCATGATCTGCTGGTCAACCGCGATAGCCAGCGCGGCATTGCCCTGCCGATTGACCCACAGCCCGCCGAAGTCGGCGTGGCGGCGATCTGTTGGCCGTTGGGCCAACCGCTGGACAGTCGCGATCCCAACTGCCGGCGTCAGCGCTTTGCCTGGACGCTGGATGGCACCACGCCGCCGACCTTGCCGGCGCAGTATCAGCCGCTGGGTTTGGGGCTGCAGGAAAGCCTCTGGGTCAATGCCGCCGGGTTGCGCGTGGATGCCAGTTGCCCCGGCGCGACGGCGCAGCGTCTGGCGTTGTGGCCGGCGCCGCTGGAACCCTGGCTGCCACGCCGCG
>DASRUM010000151.1:0-3836 GCA_035655415.1 Pseudomonas sp. | reverse complement strand
TCTTATCGCGGGCAAGCCCGCTCCTACAAAGGCCCATCGCAGCTGATTCCGCGCAAACAAAAACGCCGCACCGGCCTTGATGGCGAGTGCGGCGTTTTGCTGTGTGCGGTGTTGTGCTTACAACGCCCTCAATACTCGATTGCCACATCACCCTGCGGCACGCTGCAGCACGAGAGGATATAACCCTCGGCCACGTCTTCATCGGTGATCCCGCCGTTGTGCTCCATGCTCACCTCGCCAGCGGTCTTCAGCACCTTACAGGTGCCGCAGATACCCATGCCGCAGGCCTTGGGGATATGCAGGCCAAGCTTGGCGGCCGCGGCGTGTACGGTCTCGCCTGGGTCGACGCGAATGCTCTTGCCGGTGCTGGTGAATGCCACCTGATGCTGATCGGCGGCGGGTACGGCCGGCGCGTCGGCGGCTTCGGCAGCGAGTTCCTTGACCTCGGCGCGCACTTCCGGCGGCGTCGCGCCGAAAGACTCTTCGTGGTAGCGGCTCATGTCGTAGTGGTTGGCTTCGAGCAGGCGCTTGACCGCGTTCATATAGGGCGTCGGGCCGCAGCAGAAGATTTCCCGCTCCAGATAATCCGGGGCAATCAGCTCCAGCATCTTCTGGTTGAGGTAGCCGCGATAACCGGCCCAGGCCTCACCCAGGCCATGCTTCTCGCAGATCACGTGCAGGCTGAAGTTGTTGATTCGCGCAGCCATATGTTCCAGCTCGCGGTGGTAGATGATGTCCTTCGGCGAACGCGCGCTGTGCACGAACACCATGTCGACATTGGCGTTGGTGTCATAGAACCAGCGCGCCATCGACATCACCGGGGTGATGCCGACGCCGCCGCTGAGGTAGAGCACCTTGTCGGCGGGAAAGTCCATGGCGTTGAACAGCCCGACCGGGCCATGCACCGGCAGCTCCTGGCCTTCCTGCAGGTTGTCGTGCAACCAGTTGGAGACCTTGCCGCCCGGTACCCGCTTGATGGTGATGGAAAAGCTGTAGGGCACCGACGGCGAGCTGGAAATGGTGTAGGAGCGCATCACCGGCTGGCCGTCGATCTCCAGCTCCAGGGTGACGAACTGCCCAGGCTTGAAGAAGTACAGCACCGGCTGATCGGCCATAAAGCAGAAGGTGCGCACGTCCCAGGTTTCCTGGATAACTTTGACGCAGCGCACCATATGCCGCCCGTTGCTCCAGGTCTGGGTGGTAACCGGGTTGAGGAAGTCGTTCGTCGTCATGGACGTCTCTCCGCGCGGCCGGACATCGGCCTTGTATGGGGCGGATTGTGCGTACTGGCCGGCACGCTCATTTATCTGCCAGCGACATTTACATGCTTATCGCGACCTGCCGCGCAGGCCTTGGTTTGCCGCGTCGGAAACGGATGTGACCATGTCGCCCATAGATAAGGTTTCGCCCACGCCGAGCGCCACACTCGCAGCCAGCCGAAGCAAAAGGTCACGAGCGAATTCCTCTTTCATCCAATCGCCATCGGCAGGCGCAGAACGGGGCAATGACGCCACCTTGCGTAGCAACCGATTAGCCACTTTTACGGCCGTCGCAACAGGCGACAGCCATTGAGGAGTTACCGATGGACGTCACTTCCACCCTGAGCCTGGGCGATCCGCTGGAGCCCGCACGCAAGGCCACCGCCGAGATGCTGCAAACCCGCGAGCGCACCTTCTCGTTGCCTCAGCCGTTCTACAACGACGAGCGCCTGTTCAAGATCGATATGCAGGAGATCTTCCACAAGGAATGGCTGATCGCCGGCATGACCTGCGAGATCCCGGCCAAGGGCAACTTCCTCACCCTGCAGATCGGCGACAACCCGATCATGGTGATTCGTGGCGCCGATGGCGTGGTGCATGCTTTCCATAACGTGTGTCGCCACCGGGGTTCGCGTCTGTGTACCAGTGACAAAGGCAAGGTGGCCAAGCTGGTGTGCCCTTATCACCAGTGGACCTACGAGCTGGACGGTCGCCTGCTGTTTGCCGGCACTGAAATGGGCGCGGACTTTGACCTCAAGGACTACAGCCTGAAACCGGTCAACTGCAAGGTCGCCGGCGGCTATATCTTTATCTCCCTGGCAGAAAACCCGCCGGCCATTGATGAGTTCCTCAGCACCCTGGCTCACTATATGGAGCCTTACGACATGGAAAACACCAAGGTGGCGGTGCAGTCCACCTTGATGGAGAAAGCCAACTGGAAGCTGGTGCTGGAGAACAACCGCGAGTGCTACCACTGCAACGGTTCGCACCCGGAATTGCTCAATACCCTGCTGGAGTGGGATGACGTCACCGACCCGCGCGCCACCCAGGCGTTCAAGGATCAGGTGAGCGAGTGCACCACCCGTTGGGACAAGGACAACATCCCCTACGCTCACGCCAGCTTCGGTTTACGTAACCGTATCGTGCGCATGCCGCTGCTCAAGGGCACCGTATCGATGACCATGGACGGTAAGCCGGGTTGCAAGAAACTGATGGGCCGCATCACCGATCCGGACCTGGGCTCGATGCGCATCCTGCATCTGCCGCATTCGTGGAACCACTGCATGGGCGATCACCTGATCGTCTTCACCGTATGGCCAATCAGCGCCCAGGAAACCATGGTCACCACCAAGTGGCTGGTGCACAAAGATGCCGTGGAAGGCGTCGACTACGACGTGGCGCGGCTGCGTCAGGTATGGGACGCCACCAACGACCAGGACCGTCGTCTGGCTGAAGAAAACCAGCGCGGCATCAATTCCACCGCCTACCAGCCCGGCCCCTACTCGAAAACCTACGAGTTTGGCGTGGTCAACTTTATCGACTGGTACAGCGAGCGCTTGCTCAACAACCTGGGAGCCGCCCCTGCGCCTTACTTAAAGGGCGTCGCAGCCGAGTAACGAGGGCTGGCGGGTTGGTCGCCCGCCGTGACGGCTCCACACTGAGGCCCTAGTAGGCCACCTTTCTACCCGCGGCTTGTCGCGGGTATTTTTTCAGTCCCGCTTCCGCCCCGCCTATGTGCGCAACTAACTGCACACAAGTGTTACCGCTCAGCCAGCAGCGGGAACACTATCGAGTAGTACCACCCCAGAATTGTGACAGCCTGCGTCAGTAAAATTGCGGGCGTTTTCGTATATGTTTGATTTATAAGGTTTTTTTAAAAACTGGCACGCAGAATGCTTTATCTATCGCACAAAAACAATAACAAGCATCAGCAGAAATATCGTACCGGCTCAAGGCACAACAAAAACAAGATTACCCACGAGTCGCAAACAGATTTTTTTGGAAAGGGTATGTGATTCGGGTTTTCCCGCAACCAGGCCGATAAGAATAAAACTACCTTGAGGTAGCTCGGTGTGCCGGTTGGATCATTGCAGGGGTTTAGGCAATGGCGATGGCTGTATCAGCAACCAAAAAAATACGTTTGACTTTGATTCCGGTTGGAATCACCGAAAGCGATGACGCGATGGAAAGCGACAAAACAACAATAACAGTCGCCTAATAATAAAAATAAAGCACACATCCAATTAGAAGGGGAGCCTAGGCTCCCCTTTGTGCTTTCTGTATTCCTGCCACCCCCTTTCCCCTCGTCCTAACTCCCTACGTTCTCAGCAATGCAGTCGGCTGGCCGCATATTTGGCGGCTTATCCATAGGCGACTCAGCTTTGACGCTTTCGGCAATACCCCGGTCGTTTTTGCACCCGGTCGCCTTGGTCCTCGGGGATATGCTCAGTCCAAAGCGCCAACAACGGGTTTGGCGACACCGCTAAAAAGGGGACTGCCTGATGAGCCCAGCCGAATTACACGCCGACAGCATCGTTATTGACGGGCTGATCATCGCCAAGTGGAACCGCGAACTGT
>DASRUM010000150.1:0-10366 GCA_035655415.1 Pseudomonas sp. | reverse complement strand
TGGTGCACGCCAAACAGTGAGGTGCGTGTAAGCGCGTTGGGGGCTTGCCTTCCAATCAACATTTAAGGTCGTCATCAGTACGGCCATAACGTGCCCCAGCGGTTGGCGTACAAAAAAGATGATCTGTCCACGGAGTAATGTTTCGATGGAAATTAAGTCCCGTAAGCCCGTATTGCGTTTCGCACCTGCCAAGGCAGGTTTTGCTTTTGTCGGCATTCTTCCACTCCTGGTGGCGGCCCATGCCCAAGCTGTGGAATTCAGCTTCGCAGACAATGAAATCAGCGGCTCCATCGATACCACCGTGTCCTACGGTCAGCTCTGGCGCGTACAAGGTCAGGACAAGACCAACAACGATATCAATACCAACGACGGTAATCGTAGTTTTGATACCGGTTTGGTATCTGAAGTATTCAAGATCACTACCGATATGGAAGTGACCTATCAGAACTACGGTGCTTTTGTTCGTGGTACTGCGTTCTATGACACTCAGATCATGGACAAGCGCAACGATTATTACGATACCAGCCTGGCTTATCAGCCAAGCCAGAACGTACCAAACGATGACAGCTTTACCCGTGCTACTCGTCACTCGGCTGGTCGTAACGCAGAAATTCTAGATGCCTATGTCTATGGTAACTGGGATGTCATGGATATGCCGGTTACCGCTCGTGTAGGCCGTCAGGTATTCAACTGGGGGGAGGGTTTGTTCTATCGTGGCGGCATCAATACTACCAACCCAGTAGACGCTGGTAAGTTCCGTTTGCCGGGTGCTGAAGTTAAAGAGGTATTGGTTCCGGTTGAGGCCTTCAGCTTTAATATCGGCTTGACTGATAACCTATCCATGGAAGCCTTCTATCAGTGGAACTGGAAAGAGACTGCTGTTGATCCAGTTGGCACTTTCTTCTCTGAAACAGACCTGTTTGCAGATGGCGGAAATACTGCTTACAGTGAACAAACGGCTCTGGCTCCTGTGCGTGGTCTCTACCAGGGCCTGAGTGGTTTCGGTGTTGGTGGTTTGCAAGGTAATGATTACTTTACTTCTGATGGCACAATAAAAGTTGCCACTGTTGGTAGTGATCTTAATGCAAAAAATGATGGTCAGTTCGGCGTTTCTTTTCGCTATATTGCTGAGGAATTGAATTCGACAGAGTTTGGTTTTTATTTTGTTAATTACCACGCCAAAGAACCAACTATATATGCTGATATAAATAGTGCTTACGCCGGGCTTGATTTGGCGGCTATTGCTGGTGCAGCTGGTGCTCAGCTTGATCCGCTTGTACGTCAAGGTGTGGTGGCTGGTGTTCAGCAAAATGTGAACCCGGCATTTAGTGCTGCCGCGTTGAATAACATTATTAGCACTGGTGCAAATGGTACTACCTTGGGCAGTGCTGCTGTAGAAGGGGCGATTCTACAGCAGTACCAGGCAGCTTTGAGCGGGGCCACTAATAGTGCGGTAGGTGGTATGGCTGCAGTGGATCTGGCTGGTCAAGTAAATGGCCGTCGTGAGTATGCCGAAGATATCAGGATGTATGGCGTCAGCTTCAATACCACGGTTGCAGATGCCTCACTGTTCGGTGAGCTGTCCTACCGTCCCAACCTGCCTATTGGTATTGCGACCACGAATGATTTGTTGGGTGATCTGCTGACTCAAGCTGTACCGCTTGTTTCTGGTGGTGTTGCCAATATCGGTGGTCAGATGGTGACCATGAACGATCAGATACATAACTACGAGCGCGTTGAGGCATTCAATGCGTCGCTGGGAACTATTTACAACTTTGGTCCTACAATGACATTTGATTCATTGTTTGGTGTTGCTGAGTTGTCCTCTGAGCATGTTCGTGGCAGTGATTTGCAGTATGAGTCGCGTAATGGCACTCGTTATTATGCTGGTCGTGGTAATGGATCCTATATCTCTGGTTATGATCGTGACGATCAGATCAACAAGAATGCTTACGGCTACACGCTTGTTGCCTCTGGTACTTGGAATGATGTATATGCAGGCGTAAATCTCTCGCCATTCGCGGTATACAAGCATGACTTCGAAGGCAACTCACACCAGACCGGTAACTTTATTGAAGGTCGTAAGGCTTATACGTTGGGTCTACGGGCCAGCTACTTGAATAGCCTAGAAGCTGAAGTTCAGTACACTGAATTCTATGGTGCTGGCCAGAACAATGGCAGTCGTGACCGCGACAATATCGGTCTGAACGTCAAGTATTCCTTCTAAATATAACTAGAAAATATCGAGTGCCTGCGGGCACTCGGTTGCTGACTTATTTCACGGAGAATCAAGATGCTGAAAAAGCACACGCTGATTGGTGCTGCCATTGCGCTGGCACTGACCGCTGGTAGCGCGTTCGCTGCAGTTGCACCTGCGGAAGCGGCCAAGTTGGGCGCAAGTCTCACCCCGTTCGGTGCTGAGAAAGCCGGTAACGCGGCGGGCACTATCCCTGAGTGGACTGGTGGTATTACTCAGGCACCGGCGGCTTACAAGACGCCAGGCCAGCACCACGTAGATCCGTTTGCTGATGACAAGCCGTTGTTCACCATCACCAAAGCCAACCTGGATCAGTACAAAGACAACCTGACCCCAGGTCAGATTGCGATGTTCAATACCTACCCGAACAGCTACCAGATGCCGGTCTACCAGACCCGCCGTTCCGGTTCTGCGCCGCAGTGGGTGTATGACAACACCATCAAGAACGCCAGCACGGCCAAGTTGCTTGATGGCGGTAACGGCTTCTCCGACGCCTACGGCGGCATCCCGTTCCCGATCCCGCAAAATGGTGTAGAAGCGCTGTGGAACCACATCGCACGCTACCGTGGTACTTACATCGTGCGTCGCGCTTCGGAAGTAGCTGTGCAGCGTAACGGCAGCTACTCCCTGGTGACCTCGCAGCAGGAAGCCATGTTCAAGTTCTACAACCCGAAAGGGACTGCAGCTGACCTGAACAACATCATGTTCTACTACCTGTCCTTCACCAAGAGCCCAGCGCGTCTGGCTGGCGGTGCGGTACTGGTACACGAAACCCTGGATCAGGTAAAAGAGCCGCGTCAGGCCTGGGGCTATAACGCCGGTCAGCGTCGCGTGCGCCGTGCGCCGAACCTTGCCTATGACACACCGATCGCTGCCGCTGACGGCCTGCGTACTGCAGACGACACCGACATGATCAACGGTTCGCCAGATCGTTATGACTGGAAGCTGATCGGCAAGAAGGAAATCTACATTCCTTACAACAGCTACAAAGTCACCAGCCCTGAGGTGAAGTACAAGGACCTGCTGCAAGTCGGTCACTTGAACCCAGCCTTTACTCGTAACGAGCTGCACCGTGTGTGGGTGGTCGAGGGCACTCTGAAGTCGGGTTCGCGTCACATCTACTCCAAGCGCACCCTGTTCCTCGACGAGGACAGCTGGCAAGCAGCAGTGGTTGATCAGTACGACGGTCGCGGCGAGCTGTGGCGCGTTTCGATTGCCTATCTGAAAAACTACTACGACCTGCCAACCACCTGGTCTGCGCTGGATTCTTTCCACGATCTGCAAGCCCGTCGTTACCACGTGCAGAACCTGGATAACGAAGAGCCAAGCACCATCGACTTCAGCCAGGCTGTGCCGGATGACGGCTACTTTAAGCCTGCTGCACTGCGTCGTCGCGGTACGCGTTAATACGCGTGTCGGTTGAGCAAAAGGCCGCTACTGTTGTAGCGGCCTTTTGCTATTTATCAGTCGAACAGGGCATGGTAGACGGGCGGGTTTAACAAAACATAACGTCGCACCGATTGTCAGGCCTTTTGAAAGCTCAGTAGGATAGGCGCACTGCTAAAAGTGTAGTGCTACCTATAAGAATAAGGGGGAAGGTATATGAGTGAGCCCGTCATGCGGCGCACCCAGGCCGGTCGTGTTGTGGGATCGTCCCGCGCACCGGTGCTCCGCGTCCACTCACCGATAGCCAAAGCGCTGTCGCTGTGTAGTGTGCTATCCGCGCTGATGTTCGCCAGTGCGCCACTGCAAGCGGCCAGCGATGACACCAGTCATTACTCGGTCACTTCTGCCAAAGCCCATCAAACTCTGCTGCTGGATGTTGCCAGTCTAGGTAAGCGCTTGGTCACTGTCGGTGATCGCGGGCATATTTTGCTGTCCGACGACAATGGCGCGAGCTGGGTTCAGGCCAAAGTGCCGACCAAGCAAATGCTGACGGCCGTGTTCTTTATTGATGACACCCACGGTTGGGCTGTCGGCCATGATGCGCAGATTCTCGCCAGCACTGATGGCGGCGCCACTTGGGTCAAACAGTTTGAAGACCTTGAGCGTGAAGCGCCGTTGCTGGATGTCTGGTTCAAGGATCGCAATAACGGTTATGCAGTAGGCGCTTACGGTGCCTTGTTGGAAACCACTGACGGTGGCGCCAATTGGGAAGACGTCAGCGACCGTATGGACAACGAAGACGCCTACCACCTCAACGCCATTGTTGAAGTCAAAGACTCCGGCCTGTTTATCGTGGGCGAGCAAGGCGCGATGTTCCGTTCCCCGGACTGGGGGCAGACCTGGGAAACCCTGGAAGGCCCTTACGAGGGTTCGCTATTCGGTGCCCTGGGCACTGATGAAGCCGGTGCGTTGCTGGTCTATGGCCTGCGCGGGCATCTGTTCCGTTCGGCAGATTTTGGTACGACCTGGCAGGCAATCAGCTTGAACACGGCTAACAACGGTCCTTTGGAGTTTGGTCTGGCTGACGGTAATCGTCTGGCTGACGGTTCCATCGTGGTGGTTGGGCATGGCGGTACCGTACTCAAGAGCACCGACAGCGGCCGCACTTTCAATGTGACCAATCGTGCCGACCGGCTCTCGCTGGCAGGCGTTGCAGCAATGGAAAACGGCAATCTGATTCTGGTAGGGCAGGGTGGCGTCCATGCTGCTACGCCTACTGGCGCCGATCTGGGCCAACAACAATAAGCCGGGAGCCTTTGCATGAGTAAGCATCAACAACAATCTGCCTCCTTCCTGGAGCGGTTGATCTTTAACAATCGCCCGGCCGTGATTCTGCTGTGCCTGTTGATCAGTCTGTTTCTGTTCTACCAAGCGGCGCAGGTGCGTCCGCAGACCAGCTTCGAGAAGATGATTCCGCTGGGGCATCCGTACATCCAGAAGATGCTCGAACACCGCAATGACCTGGCTAACCTGGGCAACACCGTGCGTATCTCGGTGGAAGCGGTGGATGGCGACATCTTCAGCAAGGAATACATGGAGACGCTGCGTCAGATCAACGACGAAGCCTTCTATATTCCGGGTGTCGACCGTTCTGGCCTGAAGTCACTGTGGAGCCCAAGCGTACGCTGGACCGAAGTGACTGAAGAAGGTTTTGCCGGCGGCGAGGTGATTCCGCAAACCTACGACGGTTCTGCCGAAAGCCTCGAAGAGTTGCGCAGCAACATCCTCAAGTCCGGGCAGATTGGCCGTCTGGTGGCCAACAACTTCAAGTCGAGCATCATCGACTTGCCGTTGCTGGAGACTTATGCCGACCCGAACGACCAGAGCAAGCAGATCCCTCTGGATTACCAGAAGTTCTCCCACGAGCTGGAAGAGAAGATCCGCGAGAAGTACCAGGCGCAGAACCCCAACGTCAAAATCCACATCATCGGTTTCGCCAAGAAAGTTGGCGATCTGATCGATGGTCTGATGGGTGTGGCGCTGTTCTTTGCCGTGGCAATCGCCATCACCTTCGTTCTGCTGCTGTGGTTTACCCACTGCTTCAAGAGCACTCTGGCGGTGGTGCTGACTACTTTGATTGCAGTGGTTTGGCAACTGGGTCTGCTGCATACCCTGGGCTTCGGGCTCGATCCGTATTCGATGCTGGTGCCGTTTCTGGTCTTTGCCATCGGTATTTCCCACGGCGTGCAGAAAATCAACGGCATTGCCATGGCTTCGGGCGAGGCGACCGATTCGCTGTCCGCTGCGCGTATGGCTTTCCGTCAGCTGTTTATCCCGGGTCTGGTGGCGCTGCTGTCGGATGCCGTGGGCTTCATCACCTTGCTTCTGATTGATATCGGCGTGATCCGCGAGCTGGCCATCGGCGCTTCCATGGGTGTGGCGGTGATCATTCTGACCAACCTGATTCTGTTGCCGGTGATGATTTCCTATGTTGGCATCAGCAAGAAAGCGGTGAAGATCAGCCGCGAAGAAGCCGATAAGGAGCATCCGTTCTGGCGCTTTATCTCCAACTGTGCGCACCCGATGGTGGCCCCGATTTCCGTGGTGGTTGCGGTCGCGGCGCTGGCCGGTGGTGTGTGGTACGGGCAGAACCTGAAGATCGGTGACCTCGATCAGGGCGCGCCTGAGCTGCATCCGGATTCGCGCTACAACCTGGATAACGATTTCGTCATCCGCAACTACTCCACCAGCTCCGATGTACTGGTGATCATGGTCAAGACGGCGGCTGAAGGTTGCTCGACTTACCCGACGTTGTCGGCCATGGATGAGTTGATGTGGAAGATGGAGAACACCGAAGGCGTGCAGTCGGCCATTTCCATGGTTACCGTGTCGCGTCAGGTGATCAAGGGCATGAACGAGGGCAACCTGAAATGGGAAACTCTGTCGCGCAATCAGGACGTGCTGAACAACTCCATTGCTCGGGCCGATGGCCTGTACAACGGTGATTGCTCGGTGGCACCGCTGCTGGTGTTCCTCACCGACCACAAGGCAGAAACCCTGACGCGTGCGGTTAAGGTTGCTGAAGACTTTGCCAAGGAAAACAACAAGGACGGCCTGGAATTCATCCTGGCAGCCGGTAACGCTGGTATCGAAGCGGCTACCAACGAAGTGATCGCCAAGTCCGAGACCACTATGCTGCTGGCGGTATATGCCGCAGGGGGCATCATGTGTCTGCTGACCTTCCGCTCTTTGGCTGCGACGCTCTGTGTGATGCTGCCGCTGGTACTGACTTCGGTACTGGGCAACGCCCTGATGGCCTTTATGGGCATCGGTGTGAAGGTGGCGACCCTGCCGGTAATCGCTTTGGGTGTGGGTATCGGTGTCGACTACGGCATTTATATCTACAGCCGTCTGGAGACTTACCTGCGTCAGGGGCTGTCGCTGCAGGAGGCCTACTACGAGACCCTTAAGTCGACCGGTAAAGCAGTGCTGTTCACCGGCGTCTGCCTGGCGATCGGTGTAGCGACCTGGATCTTCTCGGCGATCAAGTTCCAGGCCGACATGGGCCTGATGCTGACCTTTATGTTCCTCTGGAACATGATCGGCGCGATCTGGCTGCTGCCTGCTCTGGCGCGCTTCCTGATCAACCCGGAGAAGCTGCGTAACAAGGGCTAAGCCTGATACGCAGTCGCAACACTAAAAACCGCGGCCCTTGGGTCGCGGTTTTTTATTGTCTACGGGTTGGGTTTGCAGATGGATTTTGTAGGCGTGGTCTGCCGGCGAATCGTGTTTGGCTCTAGAAGTTTCGCGGCCAAGGCCTCTCCGGGAGGCAGCCACCGCCCAACTTACAGCACGCTGCGCAAGCATCCATGCCTCGGACTGCGCTGCGCTTGTTCGGGCTACGTGGTGAATAGCAAAAGCTCGCGGCTAAAGCCCCGCAAGCCCATGCTATCGCTGGACAATTTTCGCCCCCCAGGCGCGGGCGTTGGCGATGATCCGTTGTTCGTCCAAGCGCGTCAGTTGGCCGCCGTCGAGCAATTGCTTGCCGCCAACCCATAGGTGTTCTACGCAGGCGCGGCCGCCGGCGTAGATTAGTTGCGATACCGGGTCGTAGACCGGCTGCTGAGCCAAGCCGGAGAGGTTGAACACCGCCATATCCGCAGCCTTGCCCAGTTCCAGCGAGCCGATTTGCTCATCCAGGCCCAATGCGCGGGCGCCGTTGAGGGTGGCCATGCGCAGCGCGCGGTGTGCATCCAGGGCGGTGGCGGAACCGGCTACGGCTTTGGCCAGTAGAGCGGCGGTACGTGTTTCGCCGAGCAGGTCGAGGTCGTTGTTGCTGGCTGCGCCATCAGTGCCGATGGCTACGTTGACCCCGGCCTGCCAGAGCTTTTCCACCGGGCAGAAGCCGCAGGCCAGCTTGAGGTTGGATTCCGGGCAATGGATCACGCTGCTGTTGCTTTCCACCAGGAGGGCCAGGTCTTCATCATTAATCTGGGTCATGTGCACGGCCTGGAAGCGCGGGCCAAGCAGGTCGAGGCGCGCCAGGCGGGCCAGTGGCCGCTCGCCGCGCTGCTCCAGGCTCTGCTGCACTTCAAAAGCGGTTTCGTGCACATGCATATGAATGCCGGCGTCCAGCTCCTCGGCGAGCATGCGGATGTTTTCCAGCTTGTCGTCGCTTACCGTGTAGGGCGCATGGGGGCCAAAGGCGACACTCAGGCGCGGGTGGTGCTTGAGGTCGTCGAACAGCGCCAGGCCCTTGCGCAACGACTCGTCTGCGTCACGCGCGCCGGGAATCGGGAAATCCAGTACCGGAATAGTGATTTGCGCGCGAATGCCGCTGCTGTGCACCAGCTGGCTGGCGGTTTCCGGGAAGAAGTACATGTCGGAGAAGCAGGTGATGCCGCCCTTGAGCTGTTCTGCGATGGCCAGCTCGGTGCCGTCCTGGACAAACTGCTCGTTGACCCATTTGGCCTCGGCCGGCCAGATGTGCTTTTCCAGCCAGGTCATCAGTGGCAGATCGTCAGCCAGACCACGGAACAGGGTCATTGCCGCATGCCCGTGGGCGTTGACCAGGCCTGGCGTGAGCAGTCGCCCGGGCAACTCAAGCACCTGCAAGGCGCTGTGCTTGAGCGCCTCGGCGCGGGGTGCGATCAGGGCGATACGTCCGTCGCGGATACCCAGGCCGTGTTCCAGCAGCACTACACCAGCAGGTTCGACAGGGACCAGCCAGGTGGGCAGCAGTAGCAGGTCGAGCGGGGTTTGCGGCATGGGTAGTGCTTCCGGCAGTCAGTAAAGTGGCGAGTTTATAGAGGAACACCCTAGGCTTGAAGCTGCACACGCTTTATGTAGCGGGCTGTTGGCGCGATGGGCGGGGCGGTGTGCGTATAATGGTCGGCTTTTTCCGGCGGAGGTGTGTGATGCGCGAGCAATTGCTAGCGGCAGAGAAGGTCAGGGCCATCGAGTGGCGTGACGGCGCTCTGCACCTGCTCGATCAGCGCGCGTTGCCTTTCGAGGAAACCTGGCTGAGCTACCACTCGGCGGCGGATGTCGCCGAGGCGATCCGCAGCATGGTGGTGCGCGGTGCGCCGGCCATCGGTATCACTGCGGCTTATGCAATCGTTCTGGCTGCGCGTGCTCGTCTGCAGGAGGGCGGTGACTGGCGTACGCCGTTGCAGGCGGATTTCGACCTGTTGGCGGCTTCGCGGCCGACCGCGGTCAATCTGTTCTGGGCGCTTGAGCGCATGCGTGATCGTCTTGCACGGCTGAAAAGCCATGACGACCCTCTGGCGCTGCTGGAGGCTGAAGCCATCGGCATTCATCAAAGTGACCGCGAAGCCAACCTGACCATGGCCCAGCTGGGCGTCGATCTGATCCGCAAGCACCAAGGTAATCAGCAGAACCTGCTGACCCACTGCAATGCCGGCGCCCTGGCCACAGGCGGCTTCGGTACGGCGTTGGGGGTGATTCGCGCCGCCTTCCACGATGGTTTGCTTGAGCGGGTATACGCCGACGAAACTCGGCCCTGGCTGCAGGGTTCGCGCCTGACCGCCTGGGAGCTGGCGGCTGACGGCATCCCGGTGACGGTCAATGTCGATTCGGCTGCCGCGCACTTGATGAAAACCCGTGGCATCACCTGGGTCATAGTCGGCGCGGATCGCATCGCTGCCAATGGCGATGTGGCGAACAAGATCGGCACCTATCAGCTGGCGGTGAATGCCATGCACCACGGTGTGCGTTTTATGGTGGTCGCGCCCAGTTCAACCATCGACATGGCCATGGAGCACGGTGACGACATTGTGCTGGAAGAGCGTGATGCCAGTGAGCTGCTGGAGCTGGGCGGCAAGCACATTGCTGGTGGGATCGAAGCGCTTAATCCGGTATTCGATGTGACCCCGGCAGACCTGATCGACTTTATCGTCACCGAGAAGGGCGTGGTTGATCGTCCGGATGCGGAAAAAATGGCGCAATTGATGTGCCGTAAGCGTCTGCATTGAGTTTTTCTGCGGGTAGGCATCCCTGGTCGGCTGGCTGCGGCTGGGGATAGGTGCGCCGCGGTGATTGTGGTAAGCTCCGGCGGTTTTCGGGGTGCCCGTTATGGGCCTCTTACCTGCGCAGATACATGGCATAACTTATTGATTTGTCGTGAGTCGCTATGAGCCTCAAGGCACGGCGACAGGCTCCACACCACTCAGGACGAGCGGCGCGGAGTTTCACCAGAAAAAG
>DASRUM010000149.1:0-5443 GCA_035655415.1 Pseudomonas sp. | reverse complement strand
CGTCATGAGTCGCAGTGAAACCGTCTGGATTGTCGATGACGACCGCTCCATCCGCTGGGTCCTGGAAAAGGCCCTGCAACAGGAAGGCATGACCACCCAGAGCTTCGACAGCGCCGATGGCGTGCTCAGCCGCCTGAGCCGCCAGCAACCCGATGTGATCATTTCCGATATCCGTATGCCGGGGGCCAGTGGCCTCGATCTGCTGGCGCGCATCCGCGAGCTGTACCCGCGCCTGCCGGTGATCATCATGACCGCCCATTCCGACCTGGACAGCGCCGTGGCGTCCTACCAGGGCGGCGCGTTCGAGTACCTGCCCAAGCCGTTCGATGTCGACGAAGCGGTGTCGCTGGTCAAGCGCGCCAATATGCACGCGCAGGAACAACAGAGCCTGGCCGCACCGGTCGAGCAACCACGCACGCCGGAGATCATCGGCGAAGCGCCGGCCATGCAGGAGGTGTTCCGCGCCATCGGCCGTCTCTCGCACTCCAATATCACCGTGCTGATCAACGGCGAATCCGGTACTGGCAAAGAGCTGGTCGCCCACGCCCTGCACCGCCACAGCCCACGCGCGGCCTCACCGTTTATCGCGCTGAATATGGCGGCGATTCCGAAAGACCTGATGGAATCCGAACTGTTCGGCCATGAGAAAGGCGCCTTTACCGGCGCCGCCAATCAGCGTCGCGGCCGTTTCGAGCAGGCCGATGGCGGCACGCTGTTTCTCGACGAGATCGGCGATATGCCGGCCGACACCCAGACCCGACTGTTGCGCGTACTGGCCGATGGCGAGTTCTACCGGGTCGGCGGCCATACGCCGGTCAAGGTAGACGTGCGCATCATTGCTGCCACGCACCAAAACCTGGAAACCCTGGTGCAGGCCGGCAAATTCCGCGAAGACCTGTTCCATCGCCTCAACGTGATCCGCATCCATATCCCGCGCCTGTCGGATCGCCGCGAAGACATCCCCACCCTGGCCCGGCACTTCCTCAGCCGAGCCGCGCTCGAGCTGGCAGTCGAACCCAAGCTGCTGAAAAGCGAAACCGAAGACTATCTGCAGCAGCTGCCGTGGCCAGGCAATGTGCGCCAGCTGGAAAACACCTGCCGCTGGATCACCGTGATGGCCTCGGGCCGTGAGGTGCATGTCGACGACCTGCCGCCGGAGCTGCTTAGCCAGCCGCAGGAAAGTGCGCCGGTCAGCAACTGGGAGCAGGCCCTGCGCCAATGGGCCGACCAGGCCTTGGGCCGTGGTCAATCCAGCCTGCTGGATACCGCCGTGCCGGCGTTCGAGCGGATCATGATCGAAACCGCCCTCAAGCACACCGCCGGCCGCCGCCGCGACGCCGCCGTGCTGCTGGGCTGGGGCCGCAACACCCTGACCCGCAAGATCAAGGAACTGGGCATGAACATCGACAGCGCCGATGACGAGGATAGCGACGACTAAACCGCTCACGTTGCGCCATATGCAAAACGGGCTCAGCAGGGCCCGTTTCGCATTTACACCGGCAAACAACTGAAAATGCGCCAGAGCAATGCACCGACATCGATCAAGTGCACAGCTGCGGTTCACATCCCAGCCCTTGCCTAGCACCCTACGCGGCAGATGGAAACCCTGAAGCCCAGTATTTACGCGGCCCGCAGCCGACGTAATAAAACTGGCACACAGCCTGCATAGACTCAAGTAATCCCAGTTTTGGGGACCTTGGTACAGGCAGGCCGGGGATTCCCCTCTTTTATTGCTCCACCAGGCTGACCACCAGCCGCCAGCGCCCGTCCACCTCCTCAGCGCGCCACTCGCCGCGCAATGGACGGGCTGCCACCACTCTCAGTAACAAATCCCGTCTCTCACGCTGCAAACGCCAATTGGCCAACCTTCCCTGCACTTGCAGCTGACCGTGCTGCTGGCGGCCAAAGCTCTGCAGACGCAGGATAAACACGCCGCCGGCGTGCTCCTCGCGCGGTACCGGCTCGACGTTAAACCACAGCTCAAGGCCCTGCTCGCGCACGTCTACCTGCTCCAGCCACAGCGGGTCCGGCTGCAGCAGCCGGCCAATCATCAAACCGATTAAAAAACCAAACACCGCCAATGAAGCAATAACCCGCACCCACGGACGGGGGCGCGGGTCTGTAGAATGCTGCTCGTCTTCAAGCTCGGAGCCGCGCATGTTTCACGTAATCCTTTTTCAACCGGAAATTCCACCGAATACCGGCAACATTATCAGGCTCTGCGCCAACAGCGGCTGCCACCTGCACCTGATCGAGCCGCTGGGCTTCGAGCTGGATGACAAACGCCTGCGCCGCGCCGGCCTGGATTACCACGAATACGCCACGCTCAAGCGTCACGCGGACCTCGACAGCTGCCTGGCCAGCATCGGCCAGCCGCGCGTGTTTGCCTTTACCACCAAAGGCTCGCAAGCATTCCACCAGGTCAGTTACCAGCCCGGCGATGCCTTTCTGTTCGGCCCGGAAAGCCGTGGCCTGCCCCAGGAGATTCGCGACAGCCTGCCGCCCGAGCAACGCCTGCGCCTGCCGATGCGCGAAGGCTGCCGCAGCTTGAACCTGTCCAATACCGTCGCTGTGGCAGTCTATGAAGCCTGGCGTCAGCAGGGTTTTGCAGACGCTCAATAAAAAACGCCCCGTAGGGCGTTTTTATCCAGCAGCGCGAGCTTAGTGAGCCGTTGCAGCCTCGCCAGCCTGCTGCATACGCTGCAGCTCCTGGGCGTAGAGGGCGTCGAAGTTCACCGGAGCCAGCATCAACGCTGGGAACGAGCCGCGCACGACCAGACTGTCCAGGGTTTCGCGGGCATAGGGGAAGAGGATGTTCGGGCAGAACGCGCCCAAGGTGTGGCTCATGGAAGCCGCGTCCAGGCCCTTGATCAGGAAGATGCCGGCCTGCTGCACTTCAGCGATGAAGGCGGTTTCTTCGCCTGTTTTCACGGTCACCGAGAGGGTCAGCACCACTTCGTGGAAGTCGCCATCCAGGGCCTTCTGACGGGTGTTGAGGTCCATGGCAACGCTAGGGGCCCACTCCTGACGGAAGATTTCCGGGCTCTTCGGCGCTTCGAAGGACAGGTCACGTACGTAGATGCGCTGCAGGGAGAATTGCGGGTTTTGTTCGCCCTGAGCGGCGCCGTTGCTAGCTTGTTCTGTCATGGCAAAGCCTTCTTGTCGTTAGGTACGGGTAAACAGGGAATTAAGCCTTGAGCAGCGCGTCGAGCTTGCCGGCGCGCTCCAAGGCGTAAAGGTCATCACAACCACCCACATGGGTGTCACCGATCCAGATCTGCGGCACCGAGGTCTGCCGCGCCTTGCGAGTCATTTCTGCCCGCACATCTGGCTTGCCATCAACCTTGATCTCGTTAAAGGCCACGCCTTTATGCGTCAGTAGTTGCTTGGCCCGGATGCAGTACGGGCACCAGTCGCTGGAGTAGATGACGACAGGCTGCATCTCACTTCACCAGCGGCAGGTTGTCACCGCGCCAGCTGGCAACACCGCCAGACAGCTTGGCCGCAGTGAAGCCCGCCTTTTTCAGGTCGCGGCACACAGCGCCAGCGTGCTGGCCCATAGCATCGACCACGATGATGGTCTTGGCCTTGTGCTTGTCCAGCTCAACCATGCGGCTGGCGAGTTTTTCGAAAGGAATATTCAGCGCCCCTACGATATGCCCGGCGGAAAAGTCCTTTTGCCCACGAATATCCAGCACCACGCCTTGCTCGCTGTTAACCAGCGCAGTCAGCTCGCGGCTGCTCAGGCTCTGCCCGCCCTTGCGCGCTTCGGTGAAGATCAGCAGCGCGAGCAGGGTCGCGAACATTCCGCTCAGGACATAGTGGGTAGTGGCGAATTCAATCAAGTTGGCAAGCATTGGGCGGTTCCGGGGCGGTAAAATGTCGGCCAGTATACACAGCCGCACAGGTCGACCAAACCCCGCCCGACGGTGACGTTTGCCGCACTTGGCCGTAAAATGCCTGCCCTTACTTTCCGCCCATCGACCCAGAGCGAACCAGTTCTATGAGCGCCACGCCCAAACCCCTGGTACTGATCATCCTCGATGGCTTCGGCCACAGTGACAGCCCTGAATCCAACGCCATCATGGCGGCCAACACGCCAGTCATTGATCATCTGCGCGCCACCCAGCCACACGGCCTGATTTCTGGCTCGGGCATGGATGTCGGCCTGCCGGACGGCCAGATGGGTAATTCCGAGGTCGGTCATATGAACCTCGGCGCCGGCCGCGTGGTGTATCAAGACTTCACCCGGGTGACCAAGGCCATCCGCGATGGCGAGTTCTTCGATAACGCCGAGATCACCGGCGCGGTGGATAAAGCCGTCAAGGCTGGCAAATCCGTGCATATCCTCGGCCTGCTCTCCGACGGCGGCGTACACAGCCATCAGGACCATCTGGCCGCCATGGCCGAACTGGCCGCCCAGCGCGGTGCCGAGCGTATCTACCTGCATGCATTCCTCGACGGCCGCGACACGCCGCCGAAAAGCGCGCAGCCGTCCATTGAGCTGCTCGACGCCACCTTCGCCAAACTCGGCAAGGGCCGTATCGCCAGCCTCAGCGGCCGCTACTTCGCGATGGACCGCGACAACCGCTGGGACCGCGTCGAGCAGGCCTACGGGTTGCTGGTCGACGGTAACGGCCAGTTCAACGCCGCCACTGCCGTGGAAGGCCTGAATGCCGCATACGAACGTGGCGAAAGCGATGAATTCGTCAAAGCCACCACCATTGGCGAACCAGTACGAATGGAAGACGGCGACGCCGTGGTGTTTATGAACTTCCGCGCCGACCGTGCCCGCGAACTGACCCGCGCCTTTGTCGAACCAGGCTTCAAGGAGTTCGAGCGCAAGCGCGTGCCGCAACTGGCCGACTTCGTCATGCTCACCCAGTACGCCGCGAGCATCCCGACTCCCAGCGCCTACAAGCCGGAAGCGCTGACCAACGTGCTCGGCGAATACATGGCGAATAACGGCAAAACCCAGCTGCGCATCGCCGAAACCGAGAAGTACGCCCACGTCACCTTCTTCTTCTCCGGCGGGCGTGAAGAACCCTTTGCCGGTGAAGAACGCATCCTGATCCCTTCGCCGAACGTCGCCACCTATGACCTGCAGCCGCAGATGAGCGCGCCGGAAGTCACCGACAAGATCGTCGATGCCATCGAAAACCAGCGCTATGACGTGATCATCGTCAACTACGCCAACGGCGACATGGTCGGCCACACCGGTGTGTTCTCCGCTGCCGTGGCGGCGGTGGAATGCCTGGACGGCTGCGTCGGCCGCATCGTCGCCGCGCTGGACAAGGTCGGCGGCGAAGCGCTGATCACCGCCGACCACGGCAACGTCGAGCAGATGGCCGATGAAAGCACTGGCCAGGCGCATACCGCACACACCTGCGAGCCGGTGCCATTTATCTATGTCGGTAAGCGCCCAGCGACCATTCGCGCTGGC
>DASRUM010000148.1:0-29719 GCA_035655415.1 Pseudomonas sp. | reverse complement strand
TGCTCATCACTCACCTCGTCTAACAGGCCTGCTCACGGCCGGGTTTGCAGAAAATCACTCGCCAGCCGGCTCCAGCACCGCCAGCAGTTCGGATAGCCGCGCTTCCAGTTGCGCCAGTTCGGTGGCGGCAATCGGCGCCAGGAACCGCGCTTCATTGGCCACATGCGCGGTTACCGCGCGGTCGATCAGTTCCAGACCGGCTGGCGTCAACTGCACCAGCATGCTGCGCGCATCGCTGGGATTGGCTATACGACTGACCAGGCCGGAGCCTTCAAGTTGCTGCAGCTGCCTAGTCATGGTGCCGGAGGTGACCATCAGGGTCGAGAACAGCGTAGTCGGGGCCAGGCGGTAGGGCTCACCGGAGCGGCGCAAGGTGGCCAGCACGTCGAACTCCCAGGAGGTCAGGCCAAAGTTGCTGAACAGTTTGTCCAGTTCTCGCCGCAGCAGCGATGCGCAGCGCCCAAGCCGGCCGATCACGCCCATGGGGCTGACATCCAGATCAGGCCGCTAGCGGTGCCACTGCTGAAGAATTGCATCGACCGCATCCATCTGTCGCTGGACTGCCATTGGCTTACCCCTGGAAATTTATCTTGAACTCAAGACAAGTTGCTATTAGCCTCGCATTTTATCTTGAATGCGAGACAAATGCATGGACAGCTCAGCATCGCGTAGCACCTGGCTGGATGTACTGATCACCGCCATGGCACCGGCCATCTGGGGTTCGACCTATATCGTCACCACCGAAATCCTGCCGCCAGATCGGCCGTTTACCGCCGCGCTGCTGCGCGCCCTGCCCGCCGGCCTGTTGTTGGTGCTGTACAGCCGCTACCTGCCCCGGCGCAGTGAATGGCCGCGCTTGCTGGTGCTGGCAGCGCTGAATATCGGCTTCTTCCAGGCGCTGCTGTTTGTCGCTGCGTACCGCTTGCCGGGCGGCTTGGCAGCGGTGGTTGGGGCCATTCAACCGCTGCTGGTGATGGGTCTGGTGTGGTCGATGGATCAGCAGCGGCCGGCCTCTGTGGCGGTCGCTGCAAGTGTGGTCGGTATCGCAGGGATGGCCGCCCTGTTGCTAGCGCCGGGGGCCAGCTGGGACCCGATCGGGATTGCCGCCGCCTTTGTCGGCACCGCCTGCATGGCCAGCGGCACTTACCTGACGCGGCGCTGGCGGCCGACTGTGCCGCTGCTGGCGTTTACCGGCTGGCAGTTGCTGATTGGCGGTCTGTTCCTGCTGCCGGTGGCCTGGCTGATCGACCCACCGCTGCCGCAATTAAGCCCGTTGCAGTGGCTGGGCTACGCCTACCTGTCGCTGTTCGGCGCGCTGCTAGCTTATGTGTTGTGGTTTCGCGGTATTGCTCGGCTGGCGCCGGTGGCGGTGTCTTCCCTGGGGTTGCTTAGCCCGCTGGTGGCGGTGCTGCTGGGCTGGGCATTGCTCGGGCAGAGCATCACCGGCGTGGCGCTGCTGGGTCTGATTGCGGTGCTGGGCAGCATCCTGGCGGTGCAATGGGCCGCAGCGGCCAAGCCGGCAGTTGTCGCGCCCATGTTAAAGTCGCACTCTGACACGGCCCAAGGTGACAACTAGCGATTATGCAAACCCCGGCATTTACTGGCGAACTGGAAGACTGGAACACCCTGAACAGCAGCATCGGTTTTCCCGAGCTGCTGGTCGGCAATGGCGCGAGCCTGGCGATATGGCGCAAGTTCGCCTACTTCTCGCTATTCGACGAGGCGCAGACCACGCGCAATCGCCCGCTTAGCGCGACCGAACTCAGCGTGTTCCGCGCCCTGGATACCAGTAACTTCGAGCAGGTGCTCAGCGCGCTGAAGAACAGCATCCGGGTGAATGCCGCGCTGACCATCAATTCCTCGTCGCCGCGCCATCGCTACTTTGCCATCAAGGAAGCGCTGATCCACGCCGTGCGCGCGGTGCATATTCCCTGGAGCCAGATGCAGGCTGACAGCCTGACGCGGATCAACAAGGCGCTTAGCCAGTACCAGACGGTCTACTCGGGTAACTACGACCTGCTCAACTACTGGGCCGTGATGCAGGCCCCAGAGGCGTTTGAAGATATGTTCCGCGGCGCGGATTCAACCTTCGCCCCCGGCGACTGCCAGCGCCAGGGCAACGCCACACGCATGCTCTACCTGCACGGCGGCATGCATCTGGTGAAGAATATCGACGGCAGCACGCGCATCCTCAATTCATCGGAAAGCACTCTGCTGGCCAGCTTCGCCATCAACCAGCTGGGCGATATTCCGCTATTCGTCAACGAAGGCAGCAGCGCCGACAAGCTCAAGGCCATCCGCAGCTCCGACTACCTGTCGTTCTGCTACAGCCAACTGGCGCAGCCCAAGGACAGCCTGTGCATCTTTGGCCATAGCCTAGCGGCGCAGGATCAGCACCTGATCCAGGCCTTGCAGCAAGCCGAACTGAAGACCCTGGCAATATCGATCTACCCGCACAACCCGCTGTTTATCACGCAGCAGAAGCAGCACTACGCCAGCCTGTTCGCAGAGCAAAACGTGGAACTGCGTTTCTTTGATGCGCTAAGCCACCCGCTGGGTGACCCGGCATTGCGTATCTCAGCTACCGCGTAACAGGCCGTTGAAAAACGTAGGCGAGGCAGGCAAGACAAGGCGCTACGTAGTAACAGCCGAAGGCTGGTCAAAGCGCCGAGGAAGCGGAGTGTACGAGTTGTACATGAGCATTCCGAGACGCCGCGTCCCGGGCCGTTTTAAACGCAGTATTGCCAACGCAGGTAGTTTTTCAACGGCCTGTTAGGATTGGATCGCCCGCACCAGGCTGAGCTCAGCCGGTGCACGGCGCTGGCTAAGGTAGCGGGTGCAGCTGACGCGCAGGAACGAGGCGAAATTTACCACTTCACCGCGATAGTCCATGACCTCGTCATACAGCTTGGTGATCAGCTGGTTGGTGGTCATGCCATCGACTTCGGCGATTTCACGCAGGATGTCCCAGAACTGGTTTTCCAGGCGCAGGGTGGTGACCACGCCACGAATACGCAGTGAACGGGCGCGGGATTCGTAGAGAATCGGATCGGCTTTGACATACAGCTCGCACATGGCGGCTCACCTCCCTGAATGTTGGGGCCTGGCCAGCCCCAATAGTTTATAGCGTGATCTGCGTGCCGAGCAGGCCGAGGAATGCCGCCAGCCAGTTGGGGTGTGCCGGCCAGGCCGGAGCGGTGACCAGATTGCCCTGCACATGGGCCTGGTCCACGGCGATATCGATATAGCGCCCACCCGCCAGAGTCACTTCTGGGCCACAGGCCGGGTAGGCGCTGCATTCACGACCCTTTAGCACGCCTGCGGCGGCGAGTAACTGCGCGCCATGGCAGACCGCAGCGATGGGTTTTCCGGCCTTGTCGAAGGCCTGCACCAACGCCAGCACCTGGGCATTCAGGCGCAGGTACTCCGGGGCGCGGCCACCGGGAATCAACAGCGCGTCGTAATCCTCGGCCTTGACCTGGGCGAAGTCGAAATTGAGGGCGAAGTTGTGCCCCGGCTTCTCGCTGTATGTCTGCTCGCCTTCAAAATCGTGGATGGCGGTGCGCACGCTCTGCCCGGCGGTCTTGTCCGGGCACACCGCATGCACCTGGTGACCGACCATCAGCAGTGCCTGAAACGGCACCATCACTTCGTAGTCTTCGACGTAGTCGCCGACCAGCATCAGAATCTTCTTCGCTGCCATGTGCCTGCTCCCTTTCTGGGTTGAGAAGCACAGAGTGTTGTTCAGATCAGGCAGACGCGGGTAATAACCTGGTACTACAGGGCAGATGACGGATAGACGGTGGTAGGGTGCGCCGTGCGCACCGAGACAGGCTACAGGCTCCTGGTGTGCGCGTCGCACCCTACAACAGCAGGCTCTTACTCCAGCACTTCCTCATCACGCAGCAGCACATAGGTGCAGCCGCTGTCGTCTTCCAGGTAGTCGTGCACGTAGAACATCACAACTTCACCCAGACCAGGCTGGGCGGCTACGTAGTCGCCGATGTCCACGGTGAAATGGCCCTTGGAGCCCGGTTTGGCTTCGCACTCGATACGCGCATTGACGAACAGCTCAGGCGCGCTGTCGCCGAAATAATCTTCACGCTCCGCCGCATCCCAGTCGGCAGGGGCCTCGAACGGGCCGCAGAACAGCACTTTTGCATCACCCAGATCCACTTCCTCGGCTTCCGGGTCCTGATCATCAGCGCGATACACGGTGCAGTCCTGCGCCTCAGGGTTTTCCAGAATGGCCAGACGGGTCGCCAGTTGTTGCTCAGCATCCATAGGGGGCATAACTATCTCCGAGCGTTTTGGCGTTTAAGAGCAGGGCAAATCCAGCCGGCAGTCAGGTAGCCGGCAAGGCTTTGCAGGCTATGGGCTGTTGCGGTTGCAGCGCAAGCAATGAAATGCGTGTGGCGCACACCGCGCAAATTAATTTGTGACTTAATTTGCCGTTAAGCCTGAACACAGAAACTCGCACCCAAGTTCTCAGATGAGGTTCCTGATATGGAGCTGCCTTGGGTGTATCACGACACTGCACTTGCACAGATCGGCCGCGAGCAGCCGCTCAGCCTCTATCTGGCCAACGCCACCAGCCCTCGCCGCGCGGGGATTGAAGCCTTTATTGGCGAACGCTTTGCTGCCCAGCATCAGGCGCGTATCCGCCATTTCATGCCCTGCCTGCTCAGCCTGGAAGACAGTGCCGGGCAACTGCTCGGCGCGGTGGGTTTGCGCAGCGCCGCCAGTGGCCCGCTGTTTCTTGAGCGCTACCTGGCGCAACCGGCCGAACAGGTGATTACTGCGCAGCAGGTGGCCAATGCGCCAGAGCGTAAGCAACTGGTGGAGGTCGGCAACTTGGCCGCCGGCAGCCCCGGTGCCGCGCGCCTGCTGATCGTGGCGCTGACCGATCTGCTGGTGGCGCTGGGTTATCGCTGGGTGTGCTTTACCGGCACCCTGGCCTTGCTCAACAGCTTTCAGCGCCTGGGCCTGACGCCTCTGCCCCTTGGCCCGGCCAGCCTTGACTGCATGGGCGATGAACAAGCGGATTGGGGCACCTACTACGACAACCAGCCCCAGGTGATGGCCGGCGATATCTACGCCGGCCATCAGCGCCTGCTGCAGCTGGGTGCGTACCCACGCCTCGCCCACCAAGCCTTCTACGCCCTGGAGGACATGCCCCATGTGGCCTGCCGCTAAACCGCTATTCCACCGCCTGGCTGCCCTTGGCGACGCCCTTGCCTTGCGCGAAGGCGACAGGCAACTGAGCTACGCCCAGTTGTTGAGCGAGATCGAACAACGCAGTACGCAACTGCAGCAGCTTGGTGCGCGGCGTGTCGCCCTGGCCCTGGATAACGGTATCGAGTGGGTGCTCTGGGACCTAGCCACCCTGCATGCCGGGCTGATCTGCGTGCCCGTGCCGGGGTTCTTTTCCAGCGGCCAGCAGGCCCATGTACTCGACAGCGCCGGCATCGACTGCCTGATCAGCGTCCAGCCCCACGCCAGCTTCGTCCAGGCACTGCCCGGCCTGCATCTGCGCCCCATGCCCCAGGCATCGGCCGTGCATGCCGGCACCTGCAAGATCACCTACACCTCCGGCACCACCGGCCAGCCCAAGGGCGTGTGCCTGGATATCGCCACGCAACTGGCGGTGGCCCACAGTTTGGTGCAAACCAGTGCCAGCTGTAAGGTCGAGCGCCACCTGTGCGTACTGCAGCTGGCCACCCTGCTGGAGAATATCGCTGGGGTTTATGCCCCGCTGCTGGCCGGCGCGCAGATCGAGCTGATGCCGATGGCGCAGATTGGCCTGCTGGGGGCCAGTCAGTTCGACCTGCCACGTTTTCTCGGCGCACTGGCCCAGGCGCAGCCCAATAGCCTGATTCTGCTTCCGCAGCTGCTGCTGGCCCTAGTTAGCGCGGCCGAACGCGGCCTGCCAGTGCCGAACAGCCTGCGTTTTATTGCCGTTGGCGGTGGCCGCGTGGCCAGCCAATTGCTGCAACGCGCCGACGCCCTCGGGCTGCCAGTATTCGAGGGCTACGGTCTGTCGGAATGCGCCTCGGTGGTGTGCCTGAATACTCCGGAAAACCGCCGTATTGGCACCGTCGGCCAGCCCCTGCCACACTTGCAGGTACGCCTGGGAGTGGATCAGGAAGTAGAGGTTAAAGGTCCGCGCCTATTGGGCTATCTGGGCGAACCCTCCCCCGCCGGAGAATGGCTGGGCACTGGCGACTTGGGGCATTTCGACGGCAAATTCCTTGTTCTGCACGGGCGTAAGAAACACCAGTTCATCACCGCCTACGGCCGCAACGTCAACCCGGAATGGGTCGAGGCCGAGCTGGTGCAGCAACTGCCCATCGCCCAGGCCTGGCTGCATGGCGAAGCCCTGCCGGGCAACGTTGCCGTGCTGGTACCGCGCTTCCCGAACACCAGCGACAGCCAACTGGCCAAAGCCGTGGCTACCGCCAACCAATCACTGCCCGACTACGCCCGCGTGCACCACTGGCTGCGCGCCGCACAGCCTTTCAGCAGCGCCAACGAGCTAGCTACCAGCAATGGACGCCTGCGCCGTAACGCCCTGCTCAACCATTACCAAAGTGCCATCGCGCAACTGATGGCCAGTGAATCCTGCTACGGAGATGCCTGATGAGCTTTTACGAATCCCTGCTCGAACAAACCAACGCTGAGCGCAATTACCTGCTCGGTGCGCCGATCATTGCCCAGGCCATGGCCGGCAGCGTCAGCCTGAACAGCTACGTGGCCTTTCTCACCGAGGCCTATCACCACGTTAAACACACCGTGCCGCTGCTGATGGCCTGTGGCGCACGCCTGCCGGAACGCCTGGAGTGGCTGCGCGAGGCCATCGCCGAATATATCGACGAGGAGAAGGGCCACCAGGAATGGGTACTCAATGACATCGCCGCCTGCAGCGCGGACAAGGAGGCCGTGCGCAACGGCACGCCCAGGCTGCCCACCGAGCTGATGGTCAGCTACGTCTACGACCGCATCGCCCGGCACAACCCGGTGAGTTTCTTCGGCATGGTCAATGTGCTGGAAGGCACCAGCATTGCCCTCGCCACCCAGGTCGCCGGGGTGATTCAGGACAAGCTGCAACTGCCAAACAAAGCCTTCAGCTACCTGAGTTCCCACGGCAGCCTGGACCTGGAACATATCGAGTTTTTCAAGCGCCTGATGAATCAGCTCGACAACGACGATGACAAGGCCGCCGTGGTGCACACCGCCAAGGTGGTCTACCGCCTGTACGGCGATATATTCCGCAGCCTGCCGCTTAGCGCCCAGGAGCCGCAATGAAACTGTCTGAATGCCGCGCCGTGATCACCGGTGCCAGCGGCGGCATCGGCCAGGCGCTGCTCAAAGCCTTGCTGGCCGAAGGCGCACAGCTACTGCTGGTTGGCCGGCAAGCCGAGGCCTTGCAGGCGCTGGCCCAGGCGCACCCTGGCAAAGTTGCCGTGGTGGCTGCCGATATTCGCCAACGCAGTGGTCGTGAGGCGGTGCTCGCCGCCGCGCAGCGCTTCGGCGGCCTCAACACCCTGATCAACGCCGCCGGGGTCAATCACTTCGGCCTGCTGGAACAGCATGACGAAAGCGCCATCGCCGAGCTGATCGACCTCAATGTAACCGCCACCCTGCAGCTCACTCATCGCCTGCTACCCCTGCTGCGCCAGCAAGGTGAGGCACTGGTGGTCAACCTCGGTTCGACCTTCGGCTCCATCGGTTACCCGGGCTTCAGCGCCTACTGCGCCAGCAAGTTCGCCCTGCGCGGTTTCTCCGAGGCGCTGCGCCGCGAGCTGGCCGACACCCCGGTCAAGGTTCTCTACTTCGCCCCGCGCGCTACTCGTACCAGCATGAACGCCGCCAACGTGGTGGCCATGAATGATGAGCTGAACGTTGCCATGGACGAGCCACAGCAAGTCGCCCAACAACTGCTGCAAGCCATTCGCCGCGAAGACGACGAGCGCTATCTCGGCTGGCCGGAAAGATTCTTCGTGCGCCTCAACAGCCTGCTGCCGCGTGTGGTTGACCAGGCCCTGCGTAAACAACTGCCGATTATCCAGCGCTTTGCCCGCAGCAAAGCCTAAGAGGAAACCCGCATGAACCTTATTCGTAACGCCGCCTGCGCCCTGCTCTGCCTCGTCAGCCTGCCCAGCTTCGCCCTCAGTGAACAGGGCCAGGCGCAACTGCAAAGCCTGCAAGACCGCTGGGCAGAGATCAATTACCAGCTGCCCAAGGAACAACGTGAAAAGGCCTTCACAAGCCTTAGCGAACAGGCACAAAAAGCCGTCGCCGCCGAGCCGAACGCTGCCGAACTGCAGATCTGGAACGGCATCATCCTCAGCACCTATGCCGGGGCCAAAGGCGGCCTGGGTGCCCTCAGTCTGGTCAAGCAGGCCAAGGCCAGCCTGGAACAGGGCCTGGCACTAGACCCGCAGGCGCTCTCCGGCTCGGCTTATACCAGCCTCGGCAGCCTGTACTATCAAGTGCCCGGCTGGCCAGTGGGTTTTGGTGATGACGAAAAAGCCGAAACCATGCTCAAGCAGGCCCTGGCGATCAACCCGGATGGCATCGACCCCAACTACTTCTATGGCGACTACCTGGCCCGCGCCAAACGCTTCGAGGAAGCCAAGGCCGCCCTGGAGAAAGCCCTGCAAGCGCCAGCGCGGCCCAATCGCCTGTCCGCCGATGCCGGGCGCAAAGAGGAAATCGCAACATTGCTCAGCAAGGTCAAAGCCGAGCTGGACTAATCTCGCCTGCGCGAGCTTGAATAGAAAAAACCGGGAATATCTGCATGCGCATTCTGCTGGTCGAAGACGACAAAGCCCTTGGCGAAGGTATTCGCACCGCTCTCAAGCCCGAGGGTTATACCGTCGACTGGGTGCAGGATGGCAGCAGTGCGCTGCACGCCCTGAGCAGCGAGAGTTTCGAGCTGGCGATCCTCGACCTAGGGCTGCCGCGCATGGACGGCCTGCAGGTGCTCAAGCACCTGCGCGCCGCCGCCAATCCGGTGCCGGTGCTGGTGCTGACCGCCCGCGACTCCACCAGCGACCGCATCGCCGGGCTGGATGCCGGGGCCGATGATTACCTCGTCAAACCCTTCGATGTCGCCGAACTCAAGGCACGTCTGCGCGCCCTGCTACGGCGCAGTTTCAACCGCCCGCAACCGGCGCTGGAATACCGCGGCATCAGCCTTGATCCGGTCAGCCAGTCCGTCAGTTATCAGGGCCAAGCGGTCAATCTGCCGCGCAAGGAGTTTCTCCTGCTGCACGAACTGCTCGCCCAACCAGGTCGAGTGATGACCCGCGACAAGCTGCAGCAGGCGCTCTATGGCTGGGATGAAGAGCCGGAAAGCAACGCCCTGGAGGTGCATGTGCACCACCTGCGCAAGAAGTTCTTTGCCGAGCTGATCCGTACCGTGCGCGGCGTCGGCTACCTGGTGGATAAATAACATGCCGAAGGTGTTGCGCTCGATCCGTGCGCGGTTGCTGGTCCTGCTGTTGTCCTTGCTCAGCGTGACCCTGGGGCTGATCAGCCACAAGATTTACCTCGACGCCAGCCATGAGGTGGAAGAGCTGTTTGACGCCCAGCTGGCGCAGACCTCGCGCATGCTCATGGGCCTGGTACGCCATGAGCTGTCCGCCGACTCGCGCCGCGATCTGCAGGCGGCGCTGGACGAAGCCCTGCTGCTGAAAAACAGCCCGCGCAACCTCGATGGCCTGCTCGGGCACGATTACGAGAGCAAGCTGGCCTTCCAGATGCTCGATGACAACGGCGAGCTGGTATTCCAGTCAGCCAGCGCCCCCAAGGGCCTGCTGATGGAGATGATTGCCCAGCTCGGCCTCAACCTACCGGCCGGCGAGCAACCGCTGAGTGAACGCCTCAACCGCCTGGCCAAATACCTCAGCGGTTACCACACTCTGACCCTCGGCGAGCACCGCTGGCGGGTGTTTGTGCTGCACGACAACGTCGACCATCACTGGGTGCTGGTGGGTGAGCGCGAAGACGTGCGCGGGGAGCTGTCCGGCAAAATTGCCCGGCGCACCCTGCAGCCGTTGCTGATCGGCCTGCCACTGCTCGCCCTGCTGCTCTGGCTGGCCGTGGGCTTTGGTTTGCGACCACTGCAGCGCATGGCCGAATCAATCAAGGCGCGCGCGCCGGATAACCTCGCGCCGCTGACCTTCGGCCCACTGCCGCAGGAACTGGAACCCATGGGCGCCTCGCTCAACCGCCTACTGATGCAGGTCAACCAGCTGCTGGATCAGGAAAAACGCTTTATTGCCGACGCCGCCCACGAACTGCGCACACCGCTGGCGGTGCTGCGCATCCACGCCCAGAACGCCCTGGAAGCGCCCGACCCGCAGGATCGCAGCGATGCCCTGCGCCAGCTCGGTAGCGGCGTCGAACGCGCCACCCGAGTGGTGGCGCAGCTACTGACCTTGGCGCGCCTGGAACCCAACGTGGTGCAACTGGCCATGGGCGAGCTGGACCTGCTCGGGTTTGTGCGCAACGAGTTGGCGGAGCTGATTCCGCTGGCCCTGGAGCGTCATCAGGAACTCAACCTGGACGCCGTTGAACCAGCAGACTATCGGCTGCTAGCCGATGGCCCAAGCCTCGGCACCCTGCTGCAGAACCTGATCAGCAATGCCGTGCAATACACCCCCGACGGAGGACGCATTCAAGTGCAGCTGGAGGCTCAGGTGGATGCCATCATGCTGCGCGTGCAGGACAGTGGCCCCGGCGTAGACGAGGCGCAGCGGGAAAAACTCTTCGAGCGTTTCTATCGGCTTGGCGACGGCCAGGGTGCGGGGCTGGGCCTATCCATCGTGCTACGGGTAGTAGAGCTGCACCGCGCCAGCATCAGCCTGGGCGACTCGCCCCTCGGTGGCCTGGAAGTCGCGGTTCGCCTGCCCAGACTTTAGCAGGCCGCTAGCGCGTACTGCCTCGGCGCAGGGCCCGCTCTTCGCGGCGCGCCTGTTGCTGCACTTCTGCCAGCACTTCCTGCACGTAGTCGATATGCCGGTTGGACAGCGCACGGGCGTCTTCGGCGCGGCCTTCAATAATTGCTTGGTACAGCGTGCGGTGCTGTTCGATCAGCATGTCGCGGGTTTCATCACGCTGGGCGTACATGCCGCCGATATTGGTCACCACGTTGCGCTTGAGCAGGTCGAACAGCCCGCGAATGGTGTGCAGCAGCACGGCGTTGTGGCTGGCCTCGGCAATCGCCAGGTGGAAGTTGGCATCGGCGGCACCCTCCTCGGCGCGGGTCACCTTGCCGCTGCGGCTGTAGCAATCCTGCAGTACGGCAAAGGCGTCGGTCAGGCGCTGGCGATCCAGCTCGGTGGCGCGTTGCGCGGCATAAAAAGCGCAGGAGCCTTCCAAGGTGTGACGAAACTCCAGCAGGTCGCGCTGGGCTTCGGGGTTGCTTTCCAGCAGGTGCAGCAGCGGGTCACTGAAAGTCGAGCCGAGGGTTTCCGCCACATAGTTGCCGCCGCCATGGCGGCTGACCAGCAAGCCCTTGGCAGCCAACTTCTGGATCGCTTCACGCAGCGATGGCCGGGAGACGCCGAACTGCTCGGATAATACCCGCTCCGCCGGCAAGCGTTCGCCAGCCTTGAGCGTGCCTTCGAGGATCATGGTCTCCAGCTGGCTGACGATATCGTCCGACAAACGGCGCTGACGCACCGATCCCACTTCCATAGCCCGCACTCCACTGGTTTGACCACCTGCCATGGGCCTTTGCGGCCCGCTGCCGGCAAGCCTATCGCCGCCTCCCTTGCCTAGCAAGGCGCAGCTTTACGACCAAAGTCGTAAGGCAGCTAATTGACAGGCTAGAGGCCACACTTCTACCCTGACGACGCAGTCTTGTAAATTGGTATTACCAATTAACCAAACTAAAACAATTCCAAGAATCCAACGAGGTCTCCCTATGCCGGCTCTATTGCTTATATCCGCCGCAGCGCTACAGCCCGATGCGCATCCGCATTCACCCATGCGCATCGCGCAGCGTTAAGGAGAGACCGCTATGTCCACTGGCCTTCTTGCCCTACTGGCTTTTTCCCCCATCCTGCTGGCTGCCGTTCTGTTGATCGGCCTGCGCTGGCCGGCCAAACACGCCATGCCGCTGGTCTACCTGCTTACCGCCGGTGTCGCGCTGTTTGCCTGGGACATGAGCTTTAACCGCGTACTCGCCTCCACCGTGCAGGGATTGCTGATCACTCTCGGTCTGCTGTGGATCATCTTCGGCGCGATTCTGCTGCTCAACACCCTCAAGCATTCCGGCGGTATCACCGCGATTCGCGCCGGTTTTGCCACCATCAGCCCGGACCGGCGCATCCAGGCGATCATCATTGCCTGGCTGTTCGGCTGCTTTATCGAGGGCGCGTCCGGCTTCGGCACACCCGCCGCCATTGCAGCACCACTGCTGGTGGCCATCGGCTTCCCGGCCATGGCTGCAGTAATGCTCGGCATGCTGGTACAGAGCACGCCGGTATCCTTCGGCGCGGTGGGTACACCGATCATCGTCGGCATCAACACCGGCCTGGACTCGGCCACCATCGGCGCGCAACTGATTGAACAGGGTTCGTCCTGGGCGCAGTTTCTGCAGTTGATCACCAGTGAAGTGGCAATCATCCACGCCATCGTCGGCACCGTGATGCCGCTGGTTATGGTGCTGATGCTGACGCGTTTCTTCGGCACCGAGAAAAGCTGGAAAGCCGGTTTTGAAGTGTTGCCGTTTGCCATCTTCGCCGGACTGGCGTTCACCATCCCTTACGCCTTGACCGGTGTATTTCTCGGCCCGGAATTTCCCTCGCTGGGCGGCGGCTTGATTGGTCTGGCAATTGTGACCAGCGCCGCGCGCATGGGCTTTCTGCTGCCAAAAACCACCTGGGATTTCGCCCCGGCGGACAAATGGCCAGCCGAGTGGCTGGGCACCGTGGAGATGAAGCTCGACCAACTGACTGCCAAGCCAATGAGCGCCCTGCGCGCCTGGCTGCCTTATGTACTGGTCGGCGTGCTGCTGGTGATCAGCCGGGTATTCCCCGAGGTCAGCACTGCATTGAAGGCAGTGATGCTGAATTTCCCCGACCTGCTCGGCGAAACCGGCATCGGTGCCAACTTCCAGCCGCTGTACCTGCCGGGCGGGATTCTGGTGGCCGTGGTGATTGCCACCTTCTTCTTCCACGGCATGAAACTGCGTGAGCTGGGCAGCGCAGTGAAGGAGTCGTCCAGCGTGCTGCTAAGCGCCGGCTTTGTGCTGCTGTTTACCGTGCCGATGGTGCGCATCCTGATCAACTCCGGGGTTAACGCCGCCGAGCTGTCGAGCATGCCGATCCTGATGGCGCGCTGGGTGGCCGATAGCGTGGGTGGCATCTACCCGCTGCTGGCGCCAAGCGTCGGTGCCCTGGGCGCCTTTATTGCCGGCTCCAACACCGTCAGCAACATGATGTTCAGCCAGTTCCAGTTCGGCGTAGCCAGCAGCCTGGGCATTTCCAGCGCCCTGGTAGTCGCGGTGCAGGCGATTGGCGCAGCCGCCGGCAATATGGTGGCGATCCACAACGTCGTCGCAGCCTCGGCCACGGTTGGCCTGTTGGGCCGCGAAGGCAGCATCCTGCGCAAGACCGTCTGGCCTACCCTGTATTACGTGCTGTTTACCGGCCTGATCGCGCTGTTTGCCGTTTACGTGCTGGGCATTAGCGACCCGCTAATGGCCGGCTGATAAGCGCCACACTGCGCGCCGATAAAACGGCGCGCATTGGCGTTTCGCTGCAAACCCTTTTTCTCCACCTGGGTGACTCCATGATTATTTCTGCCTCCACCGACTACCGCGCCGCCGCCCAACGCCGGCTGCCGCCGTTTCTGTTCCACTACATCGACGGCGGTGCCTATGCCGAGCACACGCTCAAGCGCAACGTTGCCGACCTGGCGGACATTGCCCTGCGCCAGCGCGTGCTGCGCAATATGTCGGAACTGAGCCTGGAAACCCGCCTGTTGGGTGAGACCCTGAGCATGCCGGTGGCCCTGGCCCCGGTCGGTCTGACCGGCATGTACGCCCGTCGCGGTGAAGTGCAGGCTGCCAAGGCAGCCGCCGCCAAGGGCATCCCCTTTACCCTGTCGACCGTTTCGGTGTGCCCGATTGAAGAAGTCGCGCCGGCCATCGACCGACCGATGTGGTTTCAGCTGTATGTGCTGAAAGACCGCGGCTTTATGAAAAACGCCCTGGCGCGCGCCAAGGCTGCCGGCGTCACCACCTTGGTATTTACCGTAGATATGCCCGTGCCAGGCGCGCGCTACCGTGATGCCCACTCCGGCATGAGCGGCCCGAACGCGCCGCTGCGGCGCATGCTGCAAGCCATGACCCACCCACGCTGGGCCTGGGATGTCGGCCTGCTCGGCAAGCCCCACGACCTGGGCAATATCTCCGCCTACCGGGGCAACCCCACGGGCCTGGCCGACTATATCGGCTGGCTGGGCAACAATTTCGATCCGTCGATCAGCTGGAAGGACTTGGAATGGATTCGTGAATTCTGGGACGGCCCGATGGTCATCAAGGGCATCCTCGACCCGCAGGATGCCAAGGACGCCGTGAGCTTCGGCGCCGACGGCATCGTCGTCTCCAACCACGGCGGCCGTCAGCTCGATGGCGTAATGTCCAGCGCCCGCGCCCTGCCGGCAATTGCCGATGCAGTGAAAGGTCAGCTGGCGATTCTCGCCGATTCCGGCATCCGCACCGGCCTGGATGTGGTGCGCATGATCGCCCTCGGCGCGGACACGGTGATGCTCGGCCGCGCCTTTATCTACGCCCTGGCCGCCGACGGTGGCGCAGGGGTAAGCAACCTGCTGGATCTGATTGAGAAGGAAATGCGCGTGGCCATGGTGCTGACAGGTGCTAAATCGATCAGCGAAATCACTGCCGATTCGCTGGTGCGCGAACTACACCACGCCGCGTCCTGACGCTGCACCTGACGCCGTACCGGACTATGGAGCCTGCATGAGCCTGCCTGCCGCTTTTCTCACCGCCGTCGAACGCCTGATACCTGCCGAGCGGCGTTTCGACGACCCGCTGTCGACCCTGGCCTTCGGTACCGACGCCAGCTTCTACCGGCTGATTCCCAAGCTGGTGGTGCGCGTCGAGGCGGAGCTGGAAGTGGTCGATCTGCTTAGGCTGGCCGGCGCCCATCAGGTACCGGTGACCTTTCGCGCCGCTGGCACCAGCCTGTCCGGCCAGGCCATCAGTGACTCGGTATTGATAGTGCTGGGCGATAACTGGAACGGCCGGGAAGTCCGTGGGCAGGGCAGCCAGATTCGCCTGCAGCCCGGAGTGATCGGCGCCCAGGCAAATGCCGTGCTGGCGCCCTTCCAGCGCAAGATCGGCCCTGATCCGGCGTCGATTAACGCCTGCAAGATCGGCGGCATAGTCGCCAACAACGCCAGCGGCATGTGCTGCGGCACGGCACAGAACAGCTACCACACCCTGGCCGGCATCCGTCTGGTGCTGGCCGATGGCACGGTGCTGGATACCGAAGACCCGCTCAGCGTCACGCGTTTTTTCGCCACCCACGCAGACCTGCTCGAAGCGCTCGCCGAGCTGGGCCGGCAGACCCGCGCCAATAGCACGCTGGCGGCCAAGATCCGCCATAAGTACCGACTGAAAAACACCACCGGTCTGTCGCTGAACGCCCTGGTGGATTTCGACCAACCGCTGGATATTCTTAGCCACCTGCTGGTCGGCTCCGAAGGCACCCTGGGCTTTATCAGCGCGGTAACCTACAACACCGTGCCCGATCACCCACACAAGGCCAGCGCCCTGCTGGTGTTCCCCGATGTGGAGAGCTGCTGCCGCGCGGTAACCCTGCTCAAACAGCAGCCGGTGTCCGCAGTGGAACTGCTCGATCGCCGCAGCCTGCGCTCGGTGCAGGACAAGCCCGGCATGCCGGAATGGGTCAAGGGCCTGTCCGACAGCGCCTGCGCCCTGCTGATCGAATCCCGCGCCGCCAGCCAGAGCCTGCTGCATGAACAGCTGCAACTGATCATGGCCTCTATCGCCCACTTCCCCCTGGAAAAGCAGGTGGATTTCAGCGAAGACCCGGCCGTTTACAACCTGCTGTGGAAGATCCGCAAGGACACCTTCCCGGCCGTTGGTGCGGTACGGCAGACCGGCACCACGGTGATCATCGAGGACGTGACCTTCCCCATCGAACAGCTAGCCGAGGGCGTCAACCGCCTGCTCGCGCTGTTCGACAAGCACGGCTACGACGAGGCGATCATTTTCGGCCATGCCCTGGAAGGCAACCTGCACTTCGTCTTTACCCAGGCCTTCGAAACGCCTGAGCAAATCGCCCGCTACTCGGCCTTTATGGACGACGTGGCGCAGCTGGTGGCAGTGGAGTTTGGCGGTTCGCTAAAGGCCGAGCATGGCACCGGGCGCAATATGGCGCCCTTTGTCGAGCTGGAGTGGGGCACAGACGCCTACCAGCTGATGTGGCAGATCAAGCGCCTGCTCGACCCCCAAGGCATTCTTAATCCAGATGTGGTGCTGTCGGATGACCCGCAGATTCATCTGAAGAATCTCAAGCCGCTGCCAGCCGCCGACGCGATCGTCGACAAGTGCATCGAGTGCGGTTTCTGCGAGCCGGTCTGCCCGTCCAAGGGACTGACCCTGAGCCCGCGCCAGCGCATCGTGATCTGGCGCGATATCCAGGCGAAAAAGCGCGCCGGTATCGACACCCGTGAGCTGGAAGCGGCCTACCAGTACCAGGGCATCGACACCTGCGCCGCCACCGGTCTGTGCGCCCAGCGCTGCCCGGTGGGTATCAACACTGGCGACCTGGTGCGCCAGCTGCGCGCTCGCGACGCCAACAGCCAGCGCAGCGCCGACTGGCTGGCGAATAACTTCCGCCGCGCCATGCAAGGTGCGCGAGTGATGCTGCATGTGGCCAATGGCGCGCGCCTGCTGATGGGCACGCCGCTGCTTAGCCGCACCTCGGCGGCGCTCAGCAAGGCCAGCCAGGGCAAACTGCCGCAGTGGACCCCGGCCATGCCGCAACCGCTGCAACGCCTGCACCTGCCCAAGACCAATGACGATGCGCGGCCACGGGTGGTCTATCTGGCCGCCTGCGTGTCCCGCGCCATGGGCCCAGCGGCCAGTGACAACGAACAAGTGCCGCTGCTCGACAAGACCCGCGCCCTGCTGGAGAAGGGCGGCTTTCAGGTGGTGTTCCCGGCTGATCTGGACAACCTCTGCTGCGGCCAGCCCTTTGCCTCCAAGGGATATGCCGAGCAGGCTGAACGCAAGAAGCAGGAGCTAATCGACGCCCTGCTCAAGGCCAGTCGCGGCGGCCTCGATCCAATCTACTGCGACACCAGCCCTTGCACCCTGCGCCTAGTTCAGGACGGTCTGGATGCACGGCTGAAACTGCACGACCCGGTGAAATTTATCCGCGAACAGTTGCTCGACCGCCTGCAGATCACCCCACAGGACAAACCGGTGGCGGTGCATGTCACCTGCAGCACCCAGCACCTGGGCGAGGCGCAGGGGTTGATCGATATCGTCCGTCGCTGCACCTCAGAAGTGATCATTCCCGAAGGTATCCACTGCTGCGGCTTTGCCGGCGACAAGGGCTTTACCACCCCTGAGCTGAACCGCCATGCCCTGCGCAGCCTGAAATCCGCCGTGCAGTACTGCGAGGAAGGCATCAGCACCAGCCGCACCTGCGAAATCGGCCTGAGCCAACACGGCGACATCGATTACCACGGCCTGGTCTATCTACTGGACAGAGTGAGCCAAGCCCGAGCCTGAGCAGGCCAGGGCTATTGGCCAGCGAGCAGCGCTGCATCGCGCTCACTCACCTCAGGCGCCGCGCATTTGCTCAACTCGTCCGCCTGCCGGCCCAGGTACCAGCCCAGCACGCCCCAGATCAAGGCGCAGGCCGCACCGACCAACGCCACTAGTACTGCGCCCTGGCCGAGCATGTCCAGGCCACTCTTCAGCCAGCCGCTGATGGCATCACCGGCCCGATAGACGACCGTATCGATAAAGCCCTTGGCTTTGTATTTACTCTCGGCATCCAGCGGCGCGAAGAGCATTTCCCGCCCTGGCCTGACGAAGGCGTACTCACCGATGCGCCGGACGATCATCAGCGCCGCCAGCATGGCGAAGGTCGGTGCCAGAGCGAGGCCGATAAAGCCCACACAAACCAGTATCGGCACGATCGCCAGCAGCATGCGCACGCCCAGCTTCTGCGCGATGCGCCCGGTGATAAACAACTGCGAGAGCAAGGCGCCGGCCTGCACGATCACATCGATGATGCCGAATACCCTGATCTGTGACTCGCGGTCTGGAAAACGCTCGGCCACCAGGCGCGCCTGTTCGAAATACAGAAAGGTGGTCACGGTAGCGAGCAGCACGACAAACCCGGCGATAGCAAACAAATAAGGTGATTGCAGGACCCGCGTCAGGCCGCTGAACGGGTTACCCGTTACCGGCTTGTGGGTGCTCTCCGTGATGGGCGCACCCGGTCTGCCGGCGCCACCGATTTCCCGCCAGCGCATCAGCGGCGCTTTCAGTGCCAGGGCGACGCCGAGCAGCACGGCTGCCAGCAGCACCAGCCCGGCCTGGCCGATAACCCCGACCAGCAGCGCACTCATCGCCGGCCCGACCAGACCGCCGACACTCGCGCCGGCCGCGATAAAGGCGAACAGCCGCTTGGCCTGCCGCCCATCGAACACATCGGCCATCAGGCTCCAGGCCACCGAGACCACGAACAGGTTGTAGACCGAGATCCACACGTAGAACACCCGCGCCAGCCAGACGTTGTCAGCGCTGAGCTGAAACAGCCCGGCGAAGGCCAACAGGTTCAGGCAGAAGAACCCGTAGACCCAATCGACGAAGTGAATGCGCGGCACCCGCGAACTGAGCCAGGCGAACAACGGCACCGCCACCAGCATGACCACGAAGGTGGCGGTGAACAGCCATTGCAGGTTCTCGATACCGGCCATGATGCCCATCGACTCGCGAATCGGGCGCAACATGAAATAGCCGGAGAACAGGCAGAAAAACAGGGCGAACCCCGCAAGCGCGGGATTCAACTCGTGACGTTCGGCGTTAATGGCAGCGCCGAGGCGCTGCACCAGAGTTGCTGACAGCATGATGACTCTCCTGGCGCGAGGCTCAGCGGTAGCTGACACCGGTCAGCTGTTCGCTAACCGTCCACAGGCGAGCGGCGGCTGCAGCGTCTTGCGCGGCTGCCGGTACGCTGGCCAGCCCCAGAGGGCCACGCTTTTCCTCCTCACCAATCGGGCCGTAATAGGCGCCGGGTTGCGCCTCGGGGGCGGTGGCTGCGTACAGCGTCGGCAACGCACCCTGGGCGGCGGAGTGGTAGCGCTCGCGATCCTTGGCCCAGTTGCGTCCAAACTCGCTATTCAGGCCTGGGCCGCGCTCGATCAGCTCGGTGACGGCCACGCCAGGGTGCGCGGCAATGCTCTGAATCCCCCAGCCTTGCGCTTCGCTGCGGCGTTGCAGCTCGAAGGCAAACATCAGAGTGGCCAGTTTGGACTGTGCATAGGCGCCGAACGGGTTGTAGGCCTGCTCGGACTGCAGGTCGTCGAAGTTGATGGCGCCGCGCGCGGCCGCGATGCTGGACAGCGTCACCACCCGTGCGCCGTCGCTTTTACGCAGTAGCGGCAGCAGCTGGGCGGTCAAGGCGAAGTGGCCCAGGTAGTTGGTGGCCAGTTGCGACTCGAAGCCATCGGCCGAGGAGCCACGTTGTGGCGGCGACATGATCGCAGCGTTATTGATCAGCCCATCGAGGCGCGGCAAAGTCGCGTTGAGGCGTTCACCCAGCGCCTGAACCGAGGCCAGATTGGCCAGGTCCACCGCTTCGAACTGCACCTGGGCGTCGGCAACCTCCTGCTTGATCCGGGCAATCGCTTCTTCGCCGCGCTGTGGGTTGCGTGCCGCAATCACCACCTGCGCGCCAGCGGCCGCCAGGGCCTTGGCGTCTTCGTAGCCCATGCCGCTGGTGCCGCCCGTGACCAGGAAAATCCGCCCACTCTGCGAGGGTATGTCCGCCAGGCTCCAATCCGGCTTGGGCTGACTCTGGGCGCTGACGCTGCCGACCTCCAGCATGCAGCTCAGGGCCAGGCCAAGGGTTGCCAGACCTCTGCGCCAACTGGCGCGGGTGGTACGTATGGGTTCCAGCTGTAGAGTTGTGCTTGTCATTGTTCGAGCCTCACGTAGGGAATGAGCTGACGAGCCGCTGCAAGGCGGTGCGTCGACGTGAGGCATTGTTCACCCGTGGACTGCTGGCGATAAGCCGCATTGAAATGGACGCTATGTACGCCCAACCGTACAATCCAGCCTTTCGCTTTTGGAGAGCAGCCATGCGCCAGCCGAACCTGACCGATGTCGCCCTGTTTGCCGCGGTCGTCGAGGCCGGCGGCTTCCGGGTGGCGGCGCAGAAACGCGGCATGTCGGCTTCTTCCATCAGCGATGGTGTGCGCCGGCTGGAAAGCGACCTGGGCGTCCGGCTGCTCAATCGCACGACCCGCAGCGTATTCCCCACGGAAGTCGGCGCACGCCTGCTGGAGCGGTTACGCCCGGCGCTTGAGGAGATAGCCACAGCCTTTGGCGACCTCGATGACAATGCACTGAGCCCGGTTGGGACTCTGCGCCTTAACGTCCCGGTGCCCGTCGCCCGCTTCGTGCTGCCTAAGCTGATCCCCCCGTTTCTCGAACGCTGCCCTGGGGTAAGCATTGAAGTAACGATGGATAACACCTTTATCGATGTCATCGCCGCCGGCTATGACGCGGGCGTGCGCTACGAAGAAAGCCTGGCCAAGGACATGATTGCCGTGCCCATCGGCCCGCGCCGCCAGCGCTTCGTCGCCGCCGCATCGCCTGGCTATCTGCAGCAGAACGGCACACCGCTGCATCCCCGTGACCTGCTTAACCATCGCCTGATCGGTCATCGCTTCGAGAGCGGCAAGCTGGGGGTCTGGGTGTTTGAAAAAGACGGCGCCACCATTCGCGTACCGCCCCAGGGGCCGCTGCTCAGCTCATCCCAGGACCTGGAGGTGGGCGCCGCGGTAGGCGGCGTGGGGATTATCTACACCTTCGAGGAATACCTCGGGCCGCTGCTCAAGCAAGGCACGCTATTACCGGTACTGGAAGACTGGTGGCAGGCCTTCGACGGCCCCTACCTGTACTACAACGACCGTCGGCATGTACCTTCGCCGCTTCGGGCATTTGTGGATTTTTTGAAGGCAGAAGCTCAGCAAAGTTTTTAGCTGAGGGGCTCACGGAAGGTAGCCAGTACGTACAACCGGCGCACTGGCTGGCCCCGACAAATGTCGCTGCTCTGCTTTTAGATTGTTGTAACGGAATTCACCTTGGCGGCTTCGATCATTTTTGGGAGACCCAAAGAAAAACCCCTGACTTCCGCTAGGAAAATCAGGGGTTTAAGGTGTTTCGATTTGGTGGAGCCGGGGGGATTTGAACCCATTCCTGACACCTCGCAATACACCGCTATAGCCCGCTAAACCAAGTAAATCAGATGGTTACGAATTGTGCTATCCCGCATTGGTCGGCTTTGCCTTGCTGTGACTGTGACACTTTTGGGACGCCCTCATTTTCGCCGAGGAAATCGAACCTTCTGTTTCTGCCTGCGTTATCCCGCAAAGCCCTTCTATTCCTTGGCTCTAGCTGACTCATACCTGCTTTGATCCGCTTTTCTTCGCTGTGATCTCGATACTTTTTCGACGCGCCAGCTAGACAGTCTTGAGGCTTAACAGTAGCGTCTAGCCATCACTGCACCTTGGCTGTTCTAGTGCACGGGGCATCCCATGTCGCTTTTCGCCTGCCTGAGTCGCGTTTTCCTTCTTTGTTTCTGTGCATATCAAGGTTTGACAACATGACAAGGAACGTTATCAAGCATCTTAAGGTGTGATGTCGTTAATCAATAATTATGCAACGGAGACATTCGATATTCATGAAGAATAAAATAACCGTTTCAGGGTCTTTCGTTGTACTCATAGGCGTGATCATATCCCTAGCAGTGATATTTTTTAAAACCATTGATGTATCTATCGATCTATTTCAAGGTGTTGTCTATGAATTCTTGCTAGCCATTTCTATAGGGCTAATAACTATGGGGATTCTATCTGTTATCTTGGGCCTGAAAGACTGGCAAGTGTACTTCCAACAACGGCTATCTGAAGTAATTAGGCAAAAAGAATACATCAGAAGCCTAAACAAGGATGAGCTTGTGCAGCTTCAAAGAGACACATTTAGGGCATATTTCGATATTGATTTAGAGGGAAACCAGAACAATTTTCTGTCATTTTTTGAAAATGAACTACAGCATCTTATCGGCTCTCCATACAGAGAAGACATTAATTATTTCATGGATGTTAAGTCTGTGAATGGCGACGGCCTTGAAATAGAAGAAAACATACGCTTTAGAGCTAAAAGTGTTGCGGGGAAAATCCAAGACTCAATAAATTGGGTCGCTTCGCGAGAAGAGTATGTTAGTTTTGATTTTGGTCAGGTTAAAATAAAGCCATCCAAACAATTTTCTGGAGATGTTGTAGTTGATGATGACGGCTATTATGAACTTAATAATAATGAAATGAAGCTTATTGAGGGCGGCCTAGGGTTTAGGGCTTCACTAGAGAAATTCATTGATAATGAATTTGTGGATGTAATTATTTCCGCAAAGTACAAGGCTCATCCTAAAAGATATCTTTCTTGGACCATGTCGCAACTGACAGATCGCTTTACAATTACAATCAATTATCCAGAGAATATGAATTCAACGTATGAGGTTCTAGGGATTAATATGGATAACGTTCAAGTTAATAGGGGGCGTTCAATAATTACCATAAAGTGCAATACTTGGGCCTTGCCATATACTGGTGTCGTTCTTGGCTTAGATGCCGCATAACAATCGAAAAGGGGGCTGAACTATTTTTCTGCAGATGCTGTAGCTAATAATTAATATGTCCCCTTTCGCTCAAACAGTTCGTGCCATCTATGGTGACTTCCACTCTGTATTATTTAGGTTTCGCATCTGGGATGCTTATGAGTTAATTCTATTTTTCAAGCAAGGAGATCCACTTGCCTCAAGAATTTTATGAAATTATAAAGTATTTAGTTGGCTTAGCTGCCGGAGCAGGACTAACTATTGCCATGATTGCTAAATTTGGGGAAAAGATATTCTTCAAACATCTTGATCATAAGTATTCCGAGAAACTATCTCAAAGAAACGTTGAGCTTCAATCCGAATTGGAGGAGACAAAAAATTCTTTAAATAGGTCTCTTCAGCAAGATGTGGCAAGCTACAAAGCAGATCTTCATGTGCTCAGCGGGCAAAGAGCTAGATATTTAGAAAGAAAGATCGATAGTATTTTGGAGCTTAATAAATTTTATGTTTTTGCTGCAAAGGCACTATTGGAATATATTTCTACCAATCATGCTTATATAGATGAGGCAGCATACTATTTCATATTTCAGAGCGAGGAAGAGGACTTTACTAGCTTTTCAGATTATCGAATATATGCGGAGATTAAACGCGAACACTGGCCTAAGTTATTGAAACCAGCTGAGTCGGCGATTAACCAATATTCAGAGGCTCTGGCGTTAAGAATGCCTATTCTTCCTAAAGAATTTTCCTCCTCTGAGCTAGCCCTAGCTTCCAGTCTTCAAGAGATAATGGATACTAGCAAGGGGCTTTTCTATAGAACTATGGGACTCACGTCAGAGATCGTCGAACCAGAAGAAGAAATGACACCTGAAGAGTGTCTAGCTGAATTCAAGGTGCATGTTGCAAAAAGTTTAGAGCTAAAAATCAAAGTTGAATCTTACTACCAAGATCTTTTATCAAAAGCACAGGAAAGCAATGAGTTGATTGAGTCTTTATTAATCTCATAGGGCTCACCCTAACAAAATGTGCGTGAGAAACTGCTAAAAGTCTTCCTTACCTTAATATCCCCCACCTTCCTAGTTGCTCTAATCGCACTTGAGTCCATGTGCTCGGGCATACCAGCGCCTAGTCACTTCCTGGGTGAGCGCTATCCCGCGTTGGGTTGGTTCAAGTTTCTGTTGGCTTCATCGTAGTCAGGACTTGTCTGGCCAATCTCCGGCGCTACTTGCCCGCTCGCAATCCAGAAAGCGTATTGAGGGAACATCTGCACGATGGCCTCAATGTCCTGTTCGTTGGCACGCCGCTTTCCATTTCTCAAGTGATACCAGCTGCTCCGGTCTATGCCTGTCAGCTTCTCAAGCTTAGGGGCCGAAAGCTTTTCCTTATCCCATATGGATATCAATCTTTCTCTTATCATTCCGAAAGCATCTAAAAAGCTTGCATATAGTGGTGGTTTCTTTGTGGTGTCTTGGCTTATATTTTGTCCGAGCCTTGCATTATGTGTAAGACATCTAATGCAAGATATAGCGGAATATAGCGGAGCAAGCTGATGCTACCACCTGAAGGTCTTGACCCCCAAAAGCTGCACGGTGCACCGCCCTTGATGCCGTGGCAGAAATTCGCCGAGTGGATCGGCATGGGCGACGAACCCGTCGTTGTACGTACTTGGGTGGAGCGTAATTACCTGCCTTCGCAGAAGCTGGGCAAACGCACCATGGTCAACGTGGCGCTGTTGCATCAACAGCTTCTCGAACAGGAGTGGACGCTGTGAGCCGAACTGACCCGCAATTCAAGCTGCGCGTGCCCGCCGCACTGCGCCTGCAGATCCAACAAGCCGCCCACGCTACCCGCCGCTCGATGAACGCCGAAATGGTCATCCGCCTGGAAGCCAGCTTCGCCAAGGAACAGCCCCTGCAGGAGAAAACCCATGATCAGTGACGACAGCCTGGACCTGTGCAGCGTGAAGACCTTCGCCGAAATGAGCGGCATATCTATAGAAGAGGCAATCGACTGGGTGGATAACGGCACCGTCCCAAGCATGCGGCTGGCCGACTTCCGCATGGTCAATCTGGCCCGCCTGCGTGCGGATCTGCTCAAGGGCAAAAAGCAGTTCAAAGCGGGAGACTACCGCCATGCCTAGCCAACGTATCTCCCTGGATGCCGCTACAGCTATTAGCTACATCGGCCAGCCCGTTCTTGTTGAACTGGTATGGGACGGGGACCCGGAGCCTATCTGGCTTTTCAAGCATATCGTTGGGGTGGTCGTACCAGTCCAGGGCGTTAACGATATCGGGTACTTCCTGACTGTCCCTGTCATCGGCAGCACTGATTTCCCGGATGAAACCTACTTCGACTCCATCCGTACCATTCGCACTCTTCCGGCTACTCGCAGCCGAGGCCAGCGCACATCAGGCAAGGTACTAAGCCGTTTACCTCTGCCTCACCTTATCCAGGGCAATGCCGACCTCATGGAAGGAGGCAGCAGCCATGTCTGATCAGAACTCGCCAGTAGACCTCGCCACCGCTCTGACCTACCTCGGCAAAACCGCGCTGATTGAACAAGGTTGGCGACAAGAGCCGGATTCGTTCTGGCAGTTGATGCACATCGTTGGCGTTGTGCTGCCGATGGAAGGCATCTGCAAGCATGGTTACTTCCTGGTTATCGAAGTTAGCAACACGCAGGCACATCCTAATGAAGTGTTCTTCACGGATATCCGCACCATTCGGGCGATACGGCACCGCGACCGGCAGAGTTCCGGCAACGTACTGGACCGTATGACCCGACCCTCTTCTTTGGCCGTGTCAAGGGCCGCGCTCCCGGCTCGTCGGAACAGCTCCACCGTTCCGTCGAACGGAAGCACGGGCGCAGCGCACCCTTGACGCGGTACGCCTATGAACAGCCTATCAACGGGAGCATGGGGTAGCTTCTCCACCCCATGCTCCCGAGCCCTCGGCGGCAAGAGCGGGATGACAAGGGCAGCGCCCTTGGTGTGCTTTGCCTTGTATCGCCAGCGCCACCCACTGCGCGCCCCCGACTTCCGCCCTCCTCTGCTCGCGCTAATCCTGCTGCTGATCCTCCTAGCCCCCTGGAGCGGCCGAGTAGCGCCAATACCGCCCGTTGATAAACAGATAGGCCTATGGACGGACGAAGAAGACAGCGCTGCGAGGCCGGCGTGGGTTTCGGCGCAGCCGGTGCTCTCGCCGGCCTCGCGAGCGCCTCCCGGTGACGTCCCTGTAACACGTCAGATAACAAGAAATTAACTTCCGCATTACTCAGCAATAGGTAAAGCAATGGCAACGGTAAAAGATCATCAGCGTTTGAATGCTCTGACTGCAGAAGATGACAAACACGGGCGTCTGTTTGTTGACCCTGGCAACGTCACGTTCACCGACCTGTCAGGCGTTCGCCTGCTCCGTTGCGGCGTCGATACCGTGCGCCAGCTGTACAAAGGGCTGATCCGCCCGGAGATCATGGCGCTGTTTGAGGTGCCAGGCACCCTGGTCGACTTCGCGGGCCAGCGTTGGCACTCGGGCCGGGTAGGTCGTGATTCCGGGTATCAGTACAAGCTGCAGAATGCTGACCTGGGCATCATCCTGCTGGTGAAGAACTTCAACGCCAAGCTGGACTGCATCGGCCCCCATCTGAAAATCGAAGTGTCACCCCATGCAATCGACAGCCTGTCGCCTGAGCGCCTGCAGGATCGCTTGGATTTCTATGCGTCCCAGGTGATGACGCATGTGGAAATCAACCAGTGTGCCGTCCACCTTGCATTAGACCTGCAGGGCTGGACGCCTCCCGCTGATCTGGTCGCGCGCATGCATTGCCGTGCAACCACTCACCGCGACATTAGCGGCATCAATGAAATCAACTGGGCGACCAAGTCCAGCACCTACGGGCGTGGCGAAACCTCGATGTTTGGCTCTGCCAGTGGCATCCAGCTGTGTATCTACAACAAGACCGAGCAGGCCAAGGCCACGGACAAGCTCGACTACTGGGAAAGCGTCTGGCGTCGTCGTGACAGCTTCGATGCTGCAGACCCGCAGAACTACAACCCCGAGCAACCGGTATGGCGTGTAGAGCTGCGTTATCACCATTCGATCATCCAGCAATTTGCCAGCGGCTCCCTGGATGTGAAGACCGGTGAAGCCATCGACACCCGTTCCTTTGCGGCCTTCTCCGGGCATCTGGACGGCCTGTGGCGCTATGGGTTGGGGCAATTCAAGTTGTTGAGCCGACCGGGCTACTTCGCCCCCATCTGGACACTTATTCGCGAGGACATACGTGTGGACCTACCCGTTGATTCCCTGCTTGAGGACACTGAATACAAGCGCTACTACAAGACCTCCCGTGGCTTCTCGGGCAAGAACGTGGAGCTCTTCCTGGGAAACTTCGTAAGCCTGCTGGCAAGGGAGCGGGTGGGCGCAAAAAAGGCGTTTGATCGGCTGCAAACCTGGGAATGCTGGCCGGTCATTCGCGATCACTACGCCGCCAAGGACATGAGCGAGCACGACATATACAAGCACATCAAGAAGCTGCTGGAAGAACGCAGCGTTCGGTGGGGTCGTGCTGTATGAGTGTGAAGCGGCGCGATGATGGACGCTGGTTGGCAGATGTTCAGCCGATCCGTGGTCAACGCTTCCGCAAGCTCTTTGATACCAAGGCTGAAGCCCAGCGTTATGAGACGTTCATTCTGGCCAACAAAGCCAAGGATGCCGGTTGGAACCCCAAGGCGTCAGATCGTCGCAAACTCTCGGAACTGGTGACGCTCTGGTATGACCTGCACGGTCACATGCTCAAGGATGGTCTACGTCGAAAGGCCAGGCTCGATGCTATATGCGTTCGGCTCCGTAACCCGGTAGCTGCCAAGCTCGATGCTTCGGTTTATGCCCATGATCGGCGCGTTCGCTCTGAAAACGGCACCAGTCCTAAGACCCTCAACAATGAGTTGGGCTACCTGCGTGCGGTGTTCAATGAGCTTCGCGGCCTTGGCCAGATCGACTACGCCAACCCATTGGAGCTGGTGAAGCCATTCCGCATTGATGAGCGTGAACTGTCCTGGCTCACAGATGATCAGGTAAGCATTCTGCTGGACGCTATCCGGAAGCACTCGGACAACCCGCATGTTGAACCGATCACCCTGCTATGCCTGGCAACTGGTGCGCGTTGGTCTGAGGCAGAAGGGTTAATCCCGGCCCGGTTGCGTAATGGCTCGGTGACTTACAGTAAGACCAAATCCAGCCGCGTCCGCACAGTGCCAATCGATCCGGCCCTGGAGACATTCATAAGGGAACACTGGAAGCGTCATGGCCCGTTCACTGGCTCAATCAGCTCATTTCGTCGTGCCCTGGTTCGGTCAGGAATCCAGCTACCGAAAGGCCAGGCCAGTCACGCGCTACGCCACACCTTCGCCAGTCACTTCATACAGAAGGGCGGCAACATCCTGACCCTGCAAAAGATCCTAGGTCATTCCAGCCTGGCTATGACAATGCGCTACTCTCATCTGGCTCCAGAGCATCTGGCGGAGGCGGTGAGGCTGAGTCCGTTGGCAGGACATCTGTGGGGCCGTCTGTGATTGGCTGGCTTTTCGTGTTTTCACATTTTCTGCGGTGTGGGCAGTAATTTCATTACGCACAATTTGTGCACGGCCCGCATTTTGTGCACGACACGCAATTTGTACATGACACGCATTTTGCGCATGACACACAATTTGTACATGACACGCATTTTATGCACGACACACAATTTGCACATTACGCAAATTAGAGTAATATTTGGCTCACGACTCAACCCATGGCGGGCCGATTAAGTTCAGCTTTAGCCTAGGGTGAAGAAACCGGCCTAATCGCCGGTTTTTTCGTTTCTAGGGATCAGGATTTGTGCGTACAGCTTTTTTCGTAGACGGCTACAACCTCTATTATGGTGTGCTTCAAGGTTCTGACCACAAGTGGTTGGATCTGTCTGCGTTGCTGGCCGAGATCTTGCGCATTCAGGATCCTGCAGCAGAGCTGGTCTCCGTTGATTACTTCACCTCTCCCGTAATTACCAATCTTGCTACTCGTGGGATCGTCTCCAACGATGCTCAAAGCCGCTACATTCGAGCTTTGCAGGCGAAGGGCGTATCGGTCACGCTTGGTAGGCACCGTTTGGCCAGGGGGTATGCGCCCAGGTATCTCGATGGTCATAAGCCATCCAGGAAGGATCAGGTGGCGATTTGGGAGCTTGAAGAGAAAGAGACGGACGTCAATCTGGCATTGGGCATGTACCGTGCAGCATGTCGTGCTGTGGATCTGCAGCTCAATCAGATCGTTCTGGTTTCGGGCGATACTGACCTTGCCCCTGCGCTCGCTGCCATACGTTCAGATTTTCCACATATCCGCATTGGCGTGATTCTGCCGCACCGTCAGGAACAGCGGAATCCGCCGGGGTCATTGAAAGAGCATGCTCACTGGATGCGCCGTCACATTCCTGAGTCGGAGCTTGCCGCTTTCCAGCTCCCGCCAAAAGTCCCGCTTCCCAGAAAGCCAGCCATCGTAAAGCCTGATTACTGGTAGCAGTTTGCAGGTGTGACACTTTCGGGACAGTCGACAAGTGTCGAAAGCAAAAACCCCTGACTTTCTCTAGGAAAATCAGGGGCTTAAGGTGTTTCTAATTGGTGGAGCCGGGGGGATTTGAACCCCCGTCCGCCAGTTCTCCACTTTCGGTACTACATGCTTAGCCGTGTCTATTGAGTTAATCCGCAGCCGCCCGACGGGCAGGGTGCTTTGGACGAGTTGTGTAAGTTTTAGCCGCT
>DASRUM010000147.1:0-7772 GCA_035655415.1 Pseudomonas sp. | reverse complement strand
AGGGCCACGGGGATTTCCGGCAGCGCGGGCAATTGCTCACGCACGGCAATGCTGAGTTCGCTGGGTGGTACGCCGACCAGCACGGCAATCGCGTGTTCCAGCTGGGCGCGCTGCCATTTCAGGTCGATGGCCTGGGCCTGGGTGCTTTTCAGCTGGGTCAGCGCCTGGCTGACATCGGATTTCGGCACGATGCCGGCGTTGTACTGGTTTTCCGTGAGCTTCAGCGAACGGGCGTAGGCCGCGACGGTGGCATCCAGTAGGCGCTGCTGATCATCCAGCACGCGCAGTTGCAGGTAGTTCTGCACCAGTTCTGCCTGCAGGCTGAGTTTCAGCGCGGCCAGGTCGGCGGCGCTGGCCTCGAAGCCTGCACGGCTGGACTCCAGCGAGCGGCGCAGCTTGCCCCAGATATCCAGCTCCCAGGCGGCATTCAGGCTGAGGTCGTAGCTGGTGGACACGCCGCTGTTGTTCGAGCTGGTGCCGTTGGACGTACTCTGACTCCCTGTGCCCTGCCCGCTACGGCTGGCCCCAGCGCTACTCGACAGGCTCGGATAGAACGCCGCTCGCGCACCGCGCACCAAAGCGCGGGCCTGCCGATATTGCGCCTCGCTGGCGGCCAGGTTCTGGTTGGAGATATTCAGCCGTTCGACTAGGGCATTCAGCTCAGCATCGCCATACAACTGCCACCAGTTGCCGCGTTCCAGTACATCGCTGGGCTTGGCCTGGGTCCAGCCTTCAATCTGTTTGAATTGCGCTGGGGTTTGCAGCTGCGGGCGCTGGTAATCCGGGCCAATGGCGCAGGCACTCAAAGCCAGGCTCAACGCCAGCAAGGTAGGTAAACGGTAGGCAACTAGGGCTTTCATAAGGCGATGTACCAATCAGGTGATGCATAAGGCGTTTGGACAATTAGGTAGGGTGCGCCGTGCGCACCAGCGCCCGCCATAAACCCATGGTGCGCACGGCGCACCCTACGAAGTGCAATGGCCCCTCTCATAACGGAGTTTCCAGAGCAGCGTCAGTGCGCACACCGCGCCAACGGTTAACCCGGTGGCGCAGGCGGTCGAAATACAGGTAGATCACCGGCGTGGTGTAGAGGGTCAGCAGTTGGCTCAGGACCAATCCGCCGACAATGGTGATACCCAGCGGCTGGCGCATTTCCGAGCCTTCGGCGCTGCTGAGCATCAGCGGCAGCGCGCCGAGAATCGCCGCCAGGGTGGTCATCATGATTGGCCTGAAGCGCAGCAGGCAGGCCTGGCGGATCGATTCTTCGGGGCTCAGGTGCTGCTGGCGTTCCAGCTGCAGCGCCAGGTCGATCATCAGAATGGCGTTCTTCTTGACGATGCCGATCAGCAAAAACAGACCGAGCAGTGAAATCAGGCTGAATTCGATGCTCATCAGCTGCAGCGCAAGCAGCGCGCCGACCCCGGCCGAGGGCAAGGTGGAGAGAATGGTCAGCGGGTGGATATAGCTCTCGTACAGCACGCCAAGCACGATATACACCACCACCAGGGCCAGCAGAATCATCCATGGCTGGTTCTGCTTAGTCTGCTGGAAGGCACCGCCGGTGCCGCCGAGCATGCCCTGCACTTCGGTGGGCAAACCAACTCGGGCAACCGCGTCGTTGATCGCCTGGCTGGCCTGATCCAGGCTGACGCCTTCGGCCAGGGCGAAGCCGATGTTTTCTGCGGCGAACTGGCCCTGGTGATGCACTCGGTCTTCTTCCAGGCTGCGCTCCCAGCGGGCGAAACTGGACAACGGCACCCGCGCGCCTTCGGCAGTGATCAGCTGAATCTGGTCGAGGGTTTCCGGGTACTGGGCGAACTGCGGGTTGATCTCCATCACCACGCTGTACTGATTGAGGCTGTCGTAGATAGTCGACACCTGACGCTGGCTAAAGGCGTTATTCAGCACCGCGGTGATCATGTTCATATCCACGCCCAGCCGTTTGGCCATGTCGCGGTCGACCACCAGGCGGATCTGCTGGGTGCCTTCGGCTTCCTTGGCGTCGATATCGGTCAGCTCCGGCAGGGCGCGCAGCGCTTCGCGCACCGGCGGCAGCCATTTGCGCAATTCGTCCAGGTCACCGGACAGCAGCATGTATTCGTTTTCCGAGCTGCGCCCTTCCCGCCCGCCAATCTGCAGGTCCTGATCGGGCATTAGAAACATGCGCCCGCCAGGCACTTTTGGCACCGACTGGCGCAGGCGGTTGATCACATCCTGGGCGCTGGCCTTGCGCTCGGATACCGGCTTGAGGCGCACGATCATAAAGGCGTTGTTGATCCCGCCGCTGCCGCCGATAAACCTGGCCACGCTGTCTACCGCTGGGTCAGCCAGCACCGCGCGGCGGAAGATTTCCATCTTCGGTTGCATCACCTGAAACGACAGGCCGTCATCGCCGCGGATCATGCCCATCAGCTGGCCGGTGTCCTGCTGCGGCATAAAGGTCTTCGGCACGCTGACAAACAGAAAGATATTCAGCGCAATGGTGGCCAGCAGGCTGAACAGCATCAGCAAGGAGTGCTTTAGCGCCCAATCCAAACCGCGCGCGTAAAACGCCAGCACGCGCGTCTGCACGGCCCCGCCCCAACGCTGCATGGCACTGGGCTTATGCTCGGCAGTTTCGGCCTTGAGCCAGCGTGCGCAGAGCACCGGTGTCAGGGTCAGCGACACCAGCAGGGAAATCACGATGGCCACCGCCAGGGTGATGGAAAACTCGCGGAACAGCCGCTCGATGATGCCACCCATAAACAGGATCGAGATAAACACCGCGACCAGCGACAGGTTCATCGCCAGCAAGGTGAAGCCCACCTCGCGCGCGCCCTTGAACGCCGCCGCCATGGGCGTTTCACCGGCCTCGATATGCCGCGAAATGTTTTCCAAAACGACGATGGCATCGTCTACCACCAGGCCTGTGGCGATGATCAGCGCCATCAGCGACAGGTTGTTCAGGGAGAAATCCAGCAGGTACATCACCGCAAAGGTGCCGACCAACGATACTGGCACCGCCAGCGCCGGAATCAGCGCCGCGCGCCAACGGCCGAGAAAGGCGAACACCACCAGAATCACCAGCACCACGGCGATCAGCAGGGTCTGCTCGGCCTCGTGCAGGGTGGCGCGAATCACTGGGGAGCGGTCCATCGCCACTTCCAGCTCGATGCTGGCGGGAATCACCGCACGTAAGGCCGGCAGCTGCTCGCGAATACCGGCGATGGTTTCGATGATATTGGCCCCGGTCTGCCGGTTAATCACCAGCAGCACCGCCTGCTCATCGTTGAAGAAGCCGCTGTTGTAGCGGTCCTCGACGCCATCGGTGACGGTCGCCACATCGCCGAGGCGTACGGCAGCGCCGTCCTGGTAGCGAATAATCAGCGGCAGGTAATCGGCGGCTTTTTCCAGCTGATCGCTGGCCTGCACTTGCCAGTGCCGCTCGGCATCTTCCACCGCGCCTTTCGGCCGTTTGGCGTTGGCGGCGCTAATGCTTTGGCGCACTTCATCCAGGGCGATGCCGTACTGATCGAGCAGACGCGGCTCCAGGGCCACGCGCACGGCGGGCAAGGAGCTGCCGCCGATCTGCACTTCGCCGACGCCGGTTACCTGGGCGAGTTTCTGCGCCAGGATGGTCGAGGCCACGTCGTACAGCTGGCCCTTATTGAGCACATCGCTGGTCAGCGACAGCACCATGATCGGCGCCTGCGACGGGTTGACCTTGGCGTAGGTCGGCATGCTGCGCATGCCGCTGGGCAGCAGCTCGCGCGAGGCATTGATCGCCGCCTGCACCTCGCGGGCGGCGGCGTTGATGTCTCGGTCCAGGTCGAACTGCAGCATGATCCGCGTGTTGCCCTGGCTGCTGCGGCTGTTCATCTGGCTGATGCCAGCGATGGTGCCGAGCGAGCGCTCCAGCGGCGTGGCCACGCTGGAAGCCATGATCTGCGGGCTGGCCCCCGGCAGGCTGGCCTGCACGGTGATGGTGGGGAAATCCATCTGCGGCAGCGGCGCCACCGGCAGCAGACCGAAGCTGACGCCGCCGAGCAGCAGAATCGCCAAGCTCAGCAGCAGGGTGGCCACCGGCCGGCGGATAAAGGGGCCGGAGAGGTTCACAGCGAACGAACCCGAGAAAACCGCGGACAGTCCCCTCTCCCCTCAGGGGAGAGGGTTATGGTGAGGGGAAGCGGCCAGCCACATTCTCCCCGATAAATCGGCAAGGCGAGCAAATGCACGCTACGGCTCATACCAAAACCCCGGCCGCGCTACGGCCACTGATCCGTCGCGACAGGCGATCAAAGTACAGGTAGATCACCGGCGTAGTGAACAGCGTGAGGATCTGACTCAGCAGCAGCCCGCCGACCATCACCAGGCCCAGCGGTTGACGCAGTTCAGCGCCGGAGCCGGTGGCGAGCATCAGCGGTATCGCGCCAAACAGCGCGGCCAAGGTGGTCATCAGAATCGGCCGAAAGCGCAGCAGCGCCGCCTGGTAGATCGCCGCTTCCGGCTGCATGCCCTGGTTGCGTTCGGCGTCGAGGGCGAAGTCGATCATCATGATCGCGTTCTTCTTGACGATGCCGATCAGCAAGATAATGCCGATGATCGCGATCAGCCCCAGCTCGTTGCCGCTGATCAGCAACGCCAGCAGCGCGCCAACGCCCGCCGAGGGCAAGGTGGAGAGAATGGTGATCGGGTGTATATAGCTCTCGTAGAGCACACCGAGCACGATATACATGGTGACGATGGCCGCGAGGATCAGCAGCAAGGTGCTCGACAGCGAGGCACGGAAGGCTTCTGCCGCGCCCTGGAAGCGCGTCTGCACCGCAGGCGGAATGCCGATCTCATGCTCGATCCGCTCAATCACCTCTACCGCCTCGCCCAGCGATACGCCGCTGGCCAGGTTGAATGACAGCGTGGCCGCCGGGAATTGGCCGATATGGTTGATCAGCAGGCTGGCGGCGCGCTCTTCCACTTGAGCTAGGGTCGACAGTGCAACCTGCTGACCATCGGCGGCCTTGACGTGAATCTGCCGCAGCGCCGCTGGGCCGATGCTGCCAGCGTTTTCGCTTTCCAGCACCACGCGGTACTGGCTGGCCTGGGTGTAGATGGTAGAAATCTGCCGCTGGCCGAAGGCGTCGTACAGCGCGTTGTCGATATCGGCAATGCTTACGCCGAGGCGCCCGGCCATATCGCGATCGATCTGCAGAAACACTTGCAGGCCACGGTTTTGCAGATCACTGGCCACGTCTGTCAATTCCGGCTGCTCGCGCAGCGCACTGACCAGCTTGGGCACCCACTCTTCCAGCAGGCTGATATCCGGCGACTCCATGCTGAACTGGAACTGCGTGCGGCTGACCCGATCCTCGATAGACAGATCCTGCACCGGCTGCAGGTACAGCTCGATTCCAGGAATCCGCGCCAGTTCCGGGCGCAGCCGTTCGATGATCTGGCTGGCGCTGACATCGCGCTCGGCCCGTGGCGTGAGGTTGATCAGCAGGCGGCCGCTGTTCAGCGTCGGGTTGTCGCCGTCCACGCCGATATAGGACGACAGGCTGGCCACGGCCGGGTCCTGCAGAATCACATCGGCCAGGCGCTGCTGACGCTCGCTCATGGCGCGGAAGGAAATCGACTGCGGCGCTTCGGAAATGCCCTGGATCACCCCGGTGTCCTGCACCGGAAAGAAGCCCTTGGGCACCGCCAGGTACAACAGCACGGTCAGCGCCAGGGTGCCGATGGCCACCAGCAGGGTCAGCGGCTGATGCTTGAGTACCCAGGTCAGCCACACGCCGTAACGGGCGATCATGCCGTCGATCACCGCCCCGGCGGCGCAGTAGAAGCGCCCTTCTTCCTCGGGCTTTTCCGCCTTGAGCAGGCGCGCGCACATCATCGGCGTCAAGGTCAGCGACACCACCAGGGAAATCAGAATGGCCACCGCCAGGGTGATGGCGAATTCGCGGAACAGCCGCCCCACTACGTCGGCCATAAACAGCAGCGGAATCAGTACCGCGATCAGCGAAATGGTCAGCGACACCAGGGTAAAGCCGATCTGCCTGGCGCCTTTCAGTGCAGCATTCAGCGGCGTTTCACCCTCTTCCAGATGGCGGGCGATGTTCTCCAGCATGACGATGGCATCGTCCACCACAAAGCCGGTGGCGATGGTCAGGGCCATCAACGTCAGGTTGTTAATGGTAAAGCCGGCCAGGTACATCACGCCGAAGGTGCCGATCAGCGACAGCGGCACGACAATGGACGGGATGATGGTCGCTGAAACCTTGCGCAGAAACAGGAAGGTCACCAGCACCACCAGGGCGATGGCCAGCAACAGCTCATGCTGCACGCCCTTGACCGCCGCGCGGATGGTTTCGGTGCGGTCGGTCAGCACGCTGACCTCGACGCTGGCCGGTAGACCCTGGGTCAGGTTGGGCAGCAGGGTCTGAATACTGTCGACCACATCAATCACGTTGGCACCGGGTTGGCGCTGCACGTTGACCAGCACCGCTTCGTTGCGATTGGCCCAGGCGGCCAGACGCTGGTTTTCTGCACCGTCGATGATCTCTGCGACATCCTTCAGGCGCAGCGTCGCGCCGTCCTTGTAACCCAGGATCAGCTCGCGGTATTCATCGACGGACTTCAGCTGATCATTGGCATCAAGCTGCGACACCCGGGTCGGACCGTCGAAGTTGCCCTTGGGCTGATTGACGTTGCTGGCGGTGATTAGCGTGCGCACATCGCTGAGGTTCAAACCATAGGAAGCCAGCGCTTCCGGGTTGACCCGCAAACGCACGGCCGGCCGCTGGCCGCCAGCCAGGGTAACAAGGCCGACGCCGCTGGTTTGCGCGAGCTTCTGCGCCAGGCGGGTATCGACCAGATCGAACACCTGCGGCAGTGGCATAGTTTTCGAGCTGATGGCCAGGGTCAGTACCGGGGTATCGGCCGGGTTGACCTTGTTGTACACCGGCGGTGCCGGCAGATCGCTGGGCAGTAGGTTGCTTGCGCCATTGATCGCCGCCTGCACTTCCTGTTCGGCGACATCCAGCTGTACTTCCAGGTTAAAGCGCAGGGTGATTACCGAGGCGCCGCCCGAACTGGTCGAAGACATTTGTTTCAGCCCGGCCATCTGGCCGAACTGACGCTCCAGCGGCGCGGTGACCGCACTGGTCATCACATCCGGGCTCGCGCCGGGATACAGGGTCATTACCCGGATGGTCGGGTAATCCACTTCCGGCAGTGCCGACACGGGCAGCAGACGATAGGCGATCAGGCCGCTCAGGAAGATCGCCAGCATGATCAGCGTGGTGGCGACCGGGCGCAGGATAAACAGGCGAGAGGCGTTCATTGGGCGCGCGGCGCTCGTTTGCGCTCAGTCGTGGCTGGCTCAGTTTGGGCGGCGACCGGTTTGTCGCCGATCACTTCGACCTTGTTTCCGGAGCGCAGTCGGTCGGTGCCTTCCAGCACCAGGCGATCACCCGGATTGAGGCCCTGCTCGACCACACTGAGCAGGCCGTCGCTGGCGCCAACGCTGATCGGCGTCAGCTGCACCTTATCTTCAGCGTCCACCACATAGGCGAAGGTGCCGCTGGCGCCGAATTGCAGCGCGGCGGCCGGCATCAGGGTGACGTTCTGCAGGGTTTTCACCCGCAGGCGCACGTTTACGAACTGGTTGGGAAACAGCATTTCTTCGGCATTGGCGAAGCGCGCCTTGAGCTTGACCGTACCGGTAGCGGTGTCGATCAGGTTGTCGACGCTCTCCAGCTCGCCTTCGGCCAGTTTGAGTTTTTCACTGCGGTCCCAGG
>DASRUM010000146.1:0-4765 GCA_035655415.1 Pseudomonas sp. | reverse complement strand
AACCAGTGCCAGCAACGTCAGCAGCAGGGTGAAGGCGAACGCAATATTGCGTACCCCCATGAAGTTGATCGTACGATTCATCACAGCCCCTTAAATCCACAACTTCTTGAAGTCACGCCCGCCGCAAGTCAGGTTGACCATGCAACGCGTCACCAGAATGGCGGTAAACATCGAGGTGAGAATACCCAGCGACAGAGTCACCGCGAAGCCTTTGACCGGCCCGGTACCCATGGCGAACAGGATGCCGCCGACCAGCAGGGTGGTCAGGTTGGCATCGACAATCGCCGAGTAAGCCCGATCAAAACCCTCATGGATGGCTCGCTGAATCGACATGCCGTTGGCGATCTCTTCACGAATACGCGAGAAGATCAGCACGTTGGCGTCCACCGCCATACCCATGGTCAGCACGATACCGGCGATACCCGGCAGGGTCAGGGTGGCACTGAGCAACGACATCAGCGCCAGCAACAGCACCATGTTCAGGCCCAGGGCGATGGTCGCCAATACACCGAAGAAGCGGTAGATGGCGATGATAAACAGCGAAACAAACAGCATCGCCCACAGCGACGCACTGATGCCCTTGGCGATGTTGTCAGCACCCAGGCTCGGGCCAATGGTGCGCTCTTCCGCGAAGTACATCGGCGCAGCCAGACCGCCTGCACGCAGCAGCAGGGCCAGCTCGGACGACTCGCCCTGACCATCCAGGCCGGTGATGCGGAACTGGCTACCCAGCGGCGACTGAATAGTGGCCAGACTGATGATCTTCTTCTCTTCGACGAAGGTCTGCAGCTCGACTTCCTTCTCGACGCCATCAACCACCTGGCGCACGTAGCGGGTTACCGGCTTCTGCTCGATAAAGATCACCGCCATGCTGCGCCCGACGTTATTACGGGTCGCGCGGTTCATCAGGTCACCACCGCGGCCATCCAGACGGATATTGACCTGCGGGCTGCCGTTCTCATCGAAACTGGCCTGAGCATCGGTCACCTGGTCACCGGTGATGATCAGATCACGCTCCAGTTGGGCTGGCGGACGGCCTTCCTCGCGGAATTCGAAGCTTTCGGTCGCCGCCTTGGCAGCGTCCGGCTCGGCGGCCAGACGGAACTCCAGGTTGGCGGTCTTACCGAGAATACGTTTAGCTTCGGCCGTGTCCTGCACGCCCGGCAGCTCAACCACGATGCGGTTGGCACCCTGACGCTGAACCAGCGGCTCGGCGACGCCCAGCTCGTTGACCCGGTTACGTACAGTGGTCAGGTTCTGCTTGATCGAGTACTCGCGAATTTCGACCAGCTTGGCCTGAGTCAGCGCCAGGCGCAGCACCTGCTGCTCGCCACGCTGCACAGTGGTCAGGTCGAAATCGGTGAAGTCCTTGCGAATCAGCTGCTGAGCTTTTTCCAGCGCCGCTTCATCGGCAAAGCCCAGCTGGATGGCACCATCCAGCTCAGGCAGGCTGCGATAACGCACGCGCTCTTTACGCAGCAGGCTCTTGACCTCGCCTTCGTAAACCTTGCGGCGCGCATCCAGGGCTTTGTCCATGTCCACTTCCATCAGGAAGTGCACGCCACCGGACAAGTCCAGACCGAGCTTCATCGGGCTACCGCCCAGGTTGCGCAGCCAATCTGGCGTGGTTTGCGCCAGGTTCAAGGCCACCACAAACTCGTCGCTCAAGGCCTTGCGTACTAGCTCTTTGGCCGGCAGCTGATCTTCAGCGCTGTTCAAACGCAGCAAGCCAGCACGGCCCTGATTGGCCAGGCTGACAGCTTTGACGCTGATACCGGCTGCTTCCAGGGCGCGGCTGGCGCGGTCCAGGTCGGCCTGCTCGACGCGCATGGCGGAGCTGTTGCCACTTATCTGGATCGCCGGATCATCCGGGTACAGATTGGGCGCGGAATAAAGGAAGCCGATTGCCAGCACAGCCAGAATCAGCAGGTACTTCCAGAGGGGAAATTTGTTGAGCATGACGCCGCCCGTTATGACGCGGGGCGCATTAAGCGCCCCGTCGAATGGTAAAGGTGTGTTGCTTAGATCGCTTTCAGCGTGCCCTTAGGCAGCGAGGCGGCAATCGCCACTTTCTGAATCTTCAGCTCGACGGTGTCGGATACTTCGATTACCACGAAGTCATCGGAAACCTTCGACACCTTGCCAGCGATACCGCCGCTGGTTACCACTTCGTCACCTTTCTGCAGGCCGCTGATCAGACCTTTGTGCTCTTTGGCACGCTTGGCCTGTGGGCGCCAGATCATCAGATAGAAGATGACCAGAAAGCCGACCAGAAATACCCATTCAAAGCCACTACCAGCAGGACCGGCAGCCGGTGCGGCGCCTTCAGCGAAAGCAGCGGGGATAAAAAAGCTCATGTAACACTCCTGTTGCAAGGGTCTTTAAAAGGTTGGGAATCAATCCAGAGACGGCGTTGCCAGCCCGCGTTTGGCATAGAAGGCATCGACAAAGGCGGCCAATGTACCCTGTTGAATAGCCTCGCGCAAACCAGCCATAAGCACCTGATAGTGCCGTAAGTTGTGGATTGTATTGAGCATGCTACCGAGCATTTCGCCACATTTATCCAGATGGTGCAGATAGGCGCGGGAGAAATGTTTGCAGGTGTAACAGTCGCACGTCGAGTCCAGCGGCGAATCGTCGTGTTTATGGAAGGCATTGCGGATTTTCAGCACGCCAGTGTCGACAAACAGGTGGCCGTTGCGCGCGTTACGGGTCGGCATCACGCAGTCAAACATGTCCACACCACGGCGCACGCCTTCGACCAGGTCTTCCGGCTTGCCCACGCCCATCAGGTAACGCGGTTTATCGGCCGGCAGCTGCGCCGGCAGGTAATCCAGCACCTTGATCATTTCGTCTTTCGGCTCGCCGACCGACAAGCCGCCAATGGCATAGCCGTCAAAACCAATCTCTTCAAGCCCATCCAGAGAGACTTTGCGCAATTCCTCATGCATGCCGCCCTGGACGATGCCGAACAGCGCCGCCGTGCTTTCGCCATGAGCCTCTTTCGAACGCTTGGCCCAGCGCAGCGACAGCTCCATCGAGCGTTTGGCCACATCGAACTCGGCCGGATACGGCGTGCACTCGTCGAAAATCATCACGATGTCGGAACCCAGATCGCGCTGCACCTGCATCGACTCTTCCGGCCCCATAAACACCTTGGCGCCATCGACCGGTGAAGCGAAGTACACGCCCTCCTCCTTGATCTTGCGCATCGCGCCGAGGCTGAACACCTGGAAGCCGCCGGAGTCGGTGAGGATCGGCCCTTGCCACTGCATAAAGTCATGCAGGTCGCCGTGCTTCTTGATCACCTCAGTACCGGGACGCAGCCACAGGTGGAAGGTGTTGCCGAGGATGATCTGCGCACCAATCGCCTCGATATCCCGCGGCAGCATGCCCTTGACCGTGCCGTAGGTGCCCACCGGCATAAACGCCGGGGTTTCCACCACGCCACGGGGGAAAGTCAGCCGACCACGGCGCGCCTTGCCCTCGGTCGCCAACAATTCGAAAGACATGCGGCAAGTGCGCGTCATAGCTGTTCCTCTGGCCCGCGCGGTGCGGGGTTGCGGGTGATGAACATGGCATCACCGTAACTGAAAAAACGATAATTCCCGGCAATTGCCGCCTGATAGGCCGCCATGGTTTCCGGGTAACCGGCAAACGCCGACACCAGCATCAGCAGGGTCGATTCCGGCAAATGGAAGTTGGTCACCAGCGCATCGACCACATGCAGCGGCCGGCCTGGGTAGATAAAAATATCGGTGTCGCCACTAAACGCCTTGAGCATGCCATCGCGCGCGGCGCTTTCCAGCGAACGCACGCTGGTGGTGCCAACGGCAATCACCCGACCGCCACGCGCGCGACAGGCGGCCACGGCATCGACCACATCCTGGCTGACCTCCAGCCACTCGCTGTGCATATGGTGGTCTTCGATGCGCTCGACTCGCACCGGCTGAAAGGTGCCAGCACCGACGTGCAAGGTGACGAACGCCCGCTCAACGCCCTTCTCGGCAATTGCCGCGAGCAGCTGCTGATCAAAATGCAGCCCGGCGGTGGGCGCCGCCACAGCGCCGGCACGGTCGGCATACACCGTCTGATAGCGCTCGCGGTCGGCCTGTTCATCCGGCCGATCAATATAGGGCGGCAGCGGCATATGCCCGACCCGCTCCAGCAGCGGCAGCACTTCTTCGCTAAAGCGCAGCTCGAACAACGCATCGTGACGCGCAACCATTTCGGCCTCGTCACCACCGTCAATCAGGATTCTCGAGCCCGGCTTCGGCGACTTGCTCGAACGCACATGGGCCAGCACGCGATGAGCGTCCAGCACGCGCTCGACCAGAATCTCCAGCTTGCCGCCCGAAGCCTTCTGGCCGAAAAGCCGCGCCGGAATTACTCGGGTGTTGTTAAACACCATCAGATCGCCAGGGCGCAGGTAATCCAGCAGATCACTGAACTGTTTATGAGCCAGCTCACCTGTCGGCCCATCGAGCACCAGCAAACGGCTGGCACGGCGTTCGGCAAGGGGGTGGCGGGCAATCAGAGCGTCAGGCAGCTCGAAATTGAAGTCGGCAACGCGCATGGTCGGAAGGGGGTCGTCTAGCAGGGCGGCAAAGCTTACCGGAAATCATGCATTCTGACCACGCAAGTGGATTGACCAACCCCAACACCATCCCTATACTGCGCCGCCATTGTGCCCCGGTGGCGGAACCGGTAGACGCGGCGGATTCAAAATCCGTTTTCGAAAGAAGTGGGAGTTCGAGTCTCCCCC
>DASRUM010000145.1:0-6282 GCA_035655415.1 Pseudomonas sp. | reverse complement strand
GGATGCCAGCGAATTTGATTTCTCTCTCAATGTTGGCCAGGGCGGTGCGGAAGATGCCCTGGGCGATGCCGCGTATGCGCCGCCGCCGTTTATGGATGAGCTTGATCGCCTGAGCCTGCGCCTGGACAGTCGCGAACAGTTGCTGGAAGTGCTGGAGCAACTGATCGGCGAGCGACAGCTGAATGAAGCCGAATACCTGTCTGGCATGCCGGTACGTCATGGCTATATGTCCTCGCCATTTGGTCGCCGCGTGCACCCACTGACTGGGCGCAATACTCAGCATAAAGGCGTTGATTTTGCCGCCAAGCCGGGCAGCGATGTGGTGTCTGTTGCGGCGGGTGTTGTGAGCTTCTCCGGGGTCAAGTCGGGTTATGGGCATACCGTGGAGATCAGTCATGCCGATGGCTACACCACGGTGTATGCGCACAATCAGAGCAACTTGGTACAGATTGGTGACTTGGTGCAGCGCGGCCAGACGATTGCTAAGGTTGGCCGCAGCGGTCGCGCCAGTGGTTACCATGTGCACTTCGAAGTGACCAAGGATGGCCGAGTGGTCAATCCAGCCAGCTATATAGCCCGGGTTAACGACGTCGAATAACGCCGCTTTCCTCGTTTGCGTTTCCGGGTAGAATGCCCCCTTCGCACGCAGCCATAAAGGCTGCATGGGTCGCTGTTCAGCCGCCCTCAATCCATACGCCTGGAAGATCCTGTCGATATGTTTGCGCCTTTGTTGAAAAAACTCTTTGGAAGCAAGAACGAGCGTGAAGTCAAACGCATGCTCAAGGCGGTACAAGCCGTCAATGCCTTCGAGGAGCAGATGCTTGCCCTTTCTGATGAGCAGCTGCGTGCCAAGACGGAGGAGTTCAAAGCCCGTCTGGCCAAAGGCGAAACCCTCGACCAGCTGCTAGCCGAAGCCTTTGCGGTAGCCCGCGAAGCCGGCAAGCTGGTGATGGGCATGCGCCACTTCGACGTGCAGTTGATTGGTGGTATGACCCTGCACGAAGGCAAGATCGCCGAGATGCGCACCGGTGAGGGTAAGACCCTGGTGGCGACCCTGGCGGTGTACCTCAATGCGCTGTCCGGCAAGGGCGTGCATGTGGTGACGGTCAACGATTACTTGGCTCGTCGCGACGCCAACTGGATGCGTCCGCTGTATGAGTTCCTCGGTATGAGCGTGGGTATCGTTACCCCCTTTATGCCGCCGGAAGAGAAGCGTGAAGCCTACGCCGCCGATATCACCTACGGCACCAACAACGAATTCGGTTTCGATTACCTGCGCGACAACATGGCTTTCAGCCTGGAAGACAAATTCCAGCGTGAGCTGAATTTCGCCGTAATCGACGAAGTTGACTCCATTCTGATCGACGAAGCGCGTACTCCACTGATCATCTCCGGCCAAGCCGAAGACAGCTCGCGGCTCTACACCGAGATCAACAAGCTGATTCCTCGCCTCAAACTGCATGTTGAAGAAGAAGAGGGCGTGGTCACGCAGGAAGGCCACTACAAGGTCGACGAGAAGGCCCGCCAGGTTGAGCTGAACGAAGCTGGCCACCAGTACGTTGAAGAAATGCTCACCGAAGTCGGCCTGCTGGCCGAGGGCGAGAGCCTGTATTCGGCGCATAACCTGGGCCTGCTGACCCACGTTTACTCGGGCCTGCGTGCGCACAAGCTGTTCAATCGCAACGTTGAATACATCGTGCAGAACAACCAGGTGCTGCTGATCGACGAACACACCGGCCGCACCATGCCCGGTCGTCGTTTGTCCGAAGGCCTGCACCAGGCGATCGAGGCCAAAGAAGGCCTGCCGATCCAGGCCGAGAGCCAGACCCTGGCCTCGACCACCTTCCAGAACTACTTCCGCCTGTACAACAAGCTGTCCGGCATGACCGGTACGGCGGATACCGAAGCATTCGAGTTCCATCAGATTTACGGCTTGGCAGTGATCGTGATCCCGACCAACCGTGCCCTGGCACGTAAGGACTTCAACGATCTGGTCTACCTGACTGCGGAAGAGAAGTACGCCGCCATCGTCACCGACATCAAGGAAAGCATGGCGCTGGGCCGTCCGGTGCTGGTCGGTACGGCCACCATCGAAACTTCCGAGCACATGTCCAGGCTGCTAAATGATGAAGGCATCGAGCACAAGGTACTCAACGCCAAGTTCCACGAGAAGGAAGCGGAAATCATTGCCCAGGCCGGTCGTCCGGGCGCGCTGACCATTGCCACCAACATGGCCGGTCGCGGTACTGACATCCTGCTGGGCGGCAACTGGGAAGTCGAAGTTGCCAACCTGGAAAATGCCACGCCTGAGCAGATCGCGCAGATCAAGGCCGATTGGCAGAAGCGTCACCAGCAGGTGATCGAGTCGGGCGGTCTGCATGTGATCGCCTCCGAGCGCCATGAATCGCGCCGTATCGACAACCAGCTGCGCGGTCGTTCCGGCCGTCAGGGGGACCCGGGTTCCAGCCGTTTCTACCTGTCGCTGGAAGACAGTCTGATGCGTATCTTCGCCTCGGATCGGGTGAAGAACTTTATGAAGGCCCTGGGCATGCAGTCCGGTGAAGCCATTGAACACCGCATGGTCAGCAACGCCATCGAGAAGGCGCAGCGTAAGGTTGAAGGGCGCAACTTCGACATGCGTAAGCAACTGCTGGAATTCGACGACGTGGCCAACGAGCAGCGCAAAGTGATCTATCACATGCGCAACACGCTGCTGGCTGCCGACAACATCGGCGAGACCATCGCCGAGTTCCGTCAGGAAGTGCTGGATAACACCATCAACGCACATATCGCGCCGCAGTCGCTGCCTGAGCAGTGGGATATCGCCGGTCTGGAGGAGGCGCTGTACAGCAGCTTCAACCTGCGCCTGCCGATCCAGCAGTGGCTCGACGATGACCACAAACTGTACGAAGAGACCCTGCGTGCGCGCATTCTCGAAGAGCTGGTCAACGCTTACAACGAAAAAGAAAACGAAGCCAGCGCCGAAGCCCTGCGCACCTTCGAGAAGCAGATTCTGCTGCGTGTGCTCGACGACTTGTGGAAAGATCACCTGTCGACCATGGATCACCTGCGTCACGGTATTCACCTGCGTGGCTATGCGCAGAAGAACCCCAAGCAGGAATACAAGCGCGAGTCCTTCACCCTGTTCCAGGAGCTGCTGGATTCGATCAAGCGCGACACCATCCGTGTGCTATCGCATGTGCAGGTTCGTCGTGAAGATCCGGCCGAGGAAGAGGCCCGCCTGCGCCGCGAGGCCGAAGCTCTGGCCGAGCGGATGCAGTTCCAGCACGCCGAAGCCTCGGCACTGCTGCCGCAAGCCACTGAAGAAGAGGGTGATCAGGCGGTTGCCGTTGCGCCGGTGCGCACTGAGCCGAAGATCGGCCGCAACGAGCCGTGCCCTTGTGGTTCCGGCAAGAAGTACAAGCACTGCCACGGTCAGGTTAACTAAGCCGACCGCTGTAGCGCGGGTTGAGCCGACAGTGAAGTTGGCTATGCTTGACCCCGCTTGATTAACGCCGCGAACGGTCTGACCGCTCGCGGCGTTTTACCATCGCAATCAGACGTATCACCACCTCAAGGAGCGTTCTCTATGGCTGTTGGTCTTGGCCCGTTGTCTACCCTGCACCCGGTTCCAGGTTTCGAGCTGGGCATCGCTTCTGCGGGCATCAAACGCCCAGGACGCAAGGATGTGGTGGTGATGCGATGTGCCGAAGGCTCCAACGTCGCCGGTGTGTTCACCCTCAATGCGTTCTGTGCCGCGCCGGTTATCCTGGCCAAGAAGCGTGTGCTCGGCAGTGTGCGTTACCTGCTGACCAACACCGGTAACGCCAACGCCGGCACCGGCGAGCCGGGCCTGCAGAATGCCATGCGCACCTGCGCTGCTCTGGCTCAGTTGACCGCAGTGGATGAAGGCGCTGTGCTGCCGTTCTCCACGGGGGTGATTGGCGAGCCGCTGCCGGTCGAGAAGATCGAAGGCGCGCTGCAGGCTGCTCTCGACGACTTGTCCGAGAACCATTGGGCCGAAGCTGCAACCGGCATCATGACTACCGACACCCTGCCCAAGGGTGCCAGCCGCCAGTTTGTTCACGATGGTGTCACTGTCACTGTGACCGGCATCAGCAAAGGCGCCGGGATGATTCGTCCGAACATGGCGACCATGCTGGGTTATATCGCCACTGACGCCAAGGTCGCGCGCAGCGTGCTGCAGGACCTGGTCCGTGATGCGGCGAACAAGTCGTTCAATCGCATCACCATCGACGGTGATACCTCGACCAACGACTGCTGCATGCTGATCGCCACTGGCCAGGCGGCCCTGCCGGAAATCACCCAGGCCAGTGGTGATCTATTTGCCAAGCTCAAGGAAGCGGTATTCAGCGTGTGCATGGAAGTGGCTCAGGCCATCGTCCGCGACGGTGAAGGCGCAACCAAGTTCGTCACCGTGCAGGTCAACGGCGGCGCGACTCACCAGGAGTGCCTGGATGTTGGTTACGCGGTGGCCCATTCGCCGCTGATCAAGACCGCGCTGTTTGCCTCCGACCCGAACTGGGGGCGCATTCTCGCCGCCGTCGGTTACGCTGGTGTGGCGCAGCTGGATGTCAGCCTGATCGACGTATTCCTCGGTGACGTGTGCATCGCCAGCCGTGGCTGCCGCGCGGCCAGTTACACCGAAGAGCAGGGCGCCGCAGTGATGGCCAAGGAAGAGATCACCATCCGCATCGAACTGGGCCGTGGTGGCTGCAGCGAGACCATCTGGACCACCGACCTGTCCCACGAGTACGTGAAGATCAACGCCGAATACCGCACCTGATCGGTCACTTACCTGCAGTTTGACGACCCGCATTCCCGTTGTTTATGCCCCCATAAGCAACGGGAATTTGCTATTGCGGGAGTCGCCTTTTAAGGTCATTCGACCTTCTTGTATCGAGCGAAGCCCATGTCACTTACTCTGGTTATCGGCGACAAAACCTATTCGTCTTGGTCGCTGCGTGCGGCGCTGGCCCTGGAGCTGACCGGCGCGCCCTATGCTGAGCAGCTGATTACCCTGAACCGCCCCGATACCCGCGCGCAGATTTTGCAGCACTCGCCGACTGGTAAGGTGCCGTTGCTGATTAGCGACGATGGCGCCATCTGGGATTCTCTGGCGATTGGCGAATACCTGGCCGAATGCTTTCCCGCTGCTCAGCTGTGGCCGCAAGCCCTTGCTGCCCGTGCGCTGGCGCGCAGTGCCTGCGCCGAGATGCACAGCGGCTTTGTCGCACTGCGCAGCCATCTGCCGATGGACCTCAAACGCAATCAGGCGCTGTCTGAGATACCGGCCGATGCCGTGGCCGATATCCAGCGCATCTGCGTCCTGTGGGCCGAGTGCCGGCAGCGCTTTGGCCAGGACGGCGGCTTTCTGTTTGGTCCGGCTAGCCTGGCCGATGCCTTCTTTGCCCCGGTGGCAGCGCGCCTGCGCAGTTATCAGGTGGCTTTGCCGGCAGAGGCGGCCGCCTATGTCGAGACCATCTATCAGTGGCCGGCGTTTCAGCGCTGGTACCAAGCCGCCCAGGAGGAGCATCTGGCGTGAAGCGTATTCATGTAGCCGCTGCGGTTATTCGCGGTGTGGATGGGCAGATACTGCTCGCCAAACGTCCTGAGGATAAGCATCAGGGCGGGCTGTGGGAGTTTCCCGGTGGCAAGGTCGAGGCCAGCGAAACGGTGCAGGCAGCCCTGGCCCGTGAACTGGAAGAGGAACTGGGTATTCGCCCCAGCGCCGCGCGGCCGTTGATTCAGGTGCGTCATGATTACCCGGACAAGCAGGTGCTGCTGGACGTCTGGGAAGTCTCGGCGTTTACCGGTGAGCCCCACGGCGCCGAAGGCCAGCCGCTGGCCTGGGTTAGCCCTCGGCAGTTGGGCGATTATGAGTTTCCTGCAGCCAATCGGCCGATTGTCGCGGCGGCGCGTTTGCCCGAGCGTTATCTGATCACCCCCGAGGGCCTGAGCGGACCTGAGCTGCTGCGCGGTATCCAGGCCGCGCTGAAAAGCGGCATTCGCCTGCTGCAACTGCGTGCTCCGGCGATGTTTGATGCGCAGTACCGTGACATTGCCGTGGATGCCCTCGGCCTTTGTGCCGGCAAGGCGCAGCTGATGCTCAAGGGGCCGCTGGAGTGGCTGGGCGACTTTCCCGCCGCTGGCTGGCACCTGACGTCTCAGCAGTTGCGTGAATTGAGCTCTGGCGGTCGACCGTTTCCAGCGCAGCGCTGGCTCGCGGCCTCCTGCCACACGGCGCAAGAACTGGAATTG
>DASRUM010000144.1:0-3263 GCA_035655415.1 Pseudomonas sp. | reverse complement strand
CCCACAGATGCCTACTTTCACCGGTTTCACACTGAACTCCCCATCTGCACTGCGTAAAACGGCCGGAGCAAGCCCCGGCCGTAGAAAAGAGCCGCACCATACGAAGCGGCTGTTTATTAGTCAATCAGGCGCACGCCTCAGATCATTTGGATTCCAAGGCAATTTTCGCCAGCTGCGGTGCTGGTTGATAGCCGGGAATAATCTTGCCGTTGGCCAGAACGATGGCCGGCGTACCGCTGACCCCGATCATCTGGCCCAACGCGTACTGCTTGGCAACCGGGCTGTCGCACTGCGCATCTGCCACGCTTTGGCGGCTTTTCGCGCGGTTCATAGCGTCCTGCTGGTCCTTGGCGCACCAGACATTCGACAATTCTTTGGCTGCCGCGCTTTCCAAGCCCTGACGCGGGAAGGCCAGGTAACGCACTTCAATGCCGAGACGATTGAGCTCAGGCACTTCGCTGTGCAGCTTCTGGCAATAGCCGCAATCGGTGTCGGTAAATACAGTGATATGGGTTTTCGGTTGCTTGGGCGCAAACACCACCATTTCCGCAGCCGGGATGGCATCCAACAACTTGACCACACCACGGCTTTCCGCCGCCTCAGTGAGATTCACCGGCTTGCCGTCCTTGACTTGGAACAGGTAACCCTGCAACAGGAACTGACCATCAGCACTGGTGTACAGCTGTCGACCACCGGCCAACTCAACCTGATAAACGCCAGGCATCGGGCTTTCGGCAATCGCCTCAATCGGCAGAGCCTGATCGATAGCTTTGAGGCTATTGCGAATAGCCTGATCAGCATCGGCGGCAACACCCACGCCGCTGACCAGACCCAAGGCCAACGCGACAACAATGCGGTTAAAACGCATACAAACTCCTGGCGAAAGACGATCTAACAAAGGATGGGCGCAGCCTACCATAGAAGCCCACATAGGCCGATCATCGCAGGCCAGACGGCGCTCTCAGCCTCTCGGGTGGTGCTGCGCATGCAACTCCTGCAGCCGCGCGCGGGCAACATGGGTGTAGATCTGCGTGGTCGATAGATCGCTGTGCCCCAACAGCATCTGTACCACGCGCAAATCAGCACCGTGATTAAGCAGGTGCGTGGCAAATGCATGGCGCAGAGTGTGCGGCGACAGACTCTTGGCAATCCCCGCCACCTTGGCCTGGTGCTTGATGCGATACCAGAAGGTCTGCCGGGTCATCTGCTCACCACGCAAACTGGGGAACAGCACGTCACTGGGTTTGCCATCGAGCAGAAACGGTCGCGCCTCCTTGCTGTAACGCTCAATCCAGGCAATCGCCTCTTCACCCAGCGGCACCAGGCGCTCCTTGCTGCCCTTGCCGAAGACGCGCAACACACCCTGACGCAGATTGACCTGCTCCAGTGTCAAGCCAATCAACTCACTGACGCGCAGACCACAGGCATACAGCACCTCAAGCATCGCCCGATCACGCAGACCAATCGGGTCATCCAGCTCGGGGGCGGCCAGCAAGGCCTCAACATCGGCTTCGGACAGCGATTTCGGCAGCGGCCGGCCCAACTGCGGCAAATCCACCTGCAGGGTTGGATCACGGCTGATCAGCTGCTCACGCAAGAGAAACCGGTAGAAACCGCGCAAGCCCGACAGCAGGCGCGCGGTAGAACGCGCCTTGTAACCCTCATTCAGACGCCAGGCCAAGTGATCGAGAATCAGCTCACGCCCTGCATCCGGTAATTGCACATCGCGAACCTGCAGCCAGCCATTGAACAGCGCGAGGTCGCTGCGGTAGGCGGCCTGAGTGTGGGCCGACAGGCCTTTTTCCAACCATAACGACTCAAGAAAACGGTCAATCAGCGGATGATCGATAGCTGCCATCAAGAAACCTCAAACGATATATCCGCTAGTGTCTACGAGCGCTGCGCCACGGGCCAGCACTAAGCGCACCGACCAACGGCCGGCTAAAACAGCGAAGAAAGCTCCGGTCACCCTATCTTTGGGAGGGTGACAGACCGTGATTTGCAGACCATGATCGCATCACGCCACTACTGCACAACGGTACCCACCCATGTCCAGCCAACAGCACTCACGCCTTGGTCAGATTCTGATCAACAAAGGATTGATTAACCGCAGCCAGCTGGATGCGGCTATTCAACTACAACTGACCAACCACAAACGTCTCGGCGAAACGCTGATTGAGCAAGGCTGGCTAACCGAGCGCCAGCTGAAAAAGGCACTCAGCAAACAGAACAACCTTCGCCTGGCCGCCACACTGGTCGCCGCACTGCTTAGCCCCTTCCAAATCGCCAGCGCCGATGCACCACGCAACCTGCCCGCTATCAGCCAGGAACACACGCCGCGCGGCCTGCACCCTCTGACGGACATGGAAATGAGCAATGTCAGCGCCCAGGGCCTGGACGACGTATTGCAAGGCCTGTTTCTCCAAGCCGGCAGCGGTGACGGCATGGGCACCATCAGCCAACTGAGCAAACTGGTGATGCCGGTACTGAGCAGCCTTGAGGCGGAAACCTCGATGAAAGACGTGCAGTACGACACCAGCAAACTGACCTCAGTGATCAACGCAGACGGCTCGGTGAATGTGCGCCTGCCCAGCTCGATTGGCGAGCTGCGGTTCGACAATATCCGCGTTGCTGGCGCTCCCCAGGGCCAGAGCATGGGCAGCCTGAGCCTGCATGACATCGACCTGTCACAAGCCTCACTGAAGATCAGCCTGCGCTAGCCGCAACGCGGTATTCAGACCGCTGAAACGAAAAAAGCAGCCCGAAGGCTGCTTTTTTATTGGAAGACTGAGACTTAGCCCAGTTTTTCCTTGATGCGCGCTGCTTTACCGGACAGGTCACGCAGGTAGTACAGCTTGGCTTTACGCACGTCGCCGCGACGCTTAACGGCCAGGCTGTCAACCAGCGGGCTGTAGGTCTGGAAGGTACGCTCAACGCCAACACCATTGGAGATCTTACGAACAGTGAAAGCACTGTTCAGACCACGGTTACGCTTGGCAATTACAACGCCTTCAAACGCCTGCAGACGCTGACGGTCGCCTTCTTTCACTTTAACCTGGACAACAATGGTGTCACCTGGCGCGAAAGTTGGGATCTCTTTGCCCATTTGCTCAGCTTCAAGCTGCTGAATAATCTTGTTGGTCATGCTGCGCTCCTAAGACAGGCCTCGGCCGGTCATCGATACATTAACTATCGTCCCGCTGGCGGACGTATTCCTCCAGCAGCTTTTTCTCTTCTCCAGAAAGCGAGCGGCTTTCCAGAAG
>DASRUM010000143.1:0-14757 GCA_035655415.1 Pseudomonas sp. | reverse complement strand
CGTGGCTTGCGGCCGTTGCCGTTCGTGCAAGGAACAGCACACTGGCGTGTGCCTGTCAGTCAACCCGGCGCGTGCCGGCGGTGCCTACGGCTACGTCGATATGGGTGACTGGACCGGTGGCCAGGCTGAGTACGCCATGGTGCCGTACGCCGATTTCAACCTGCTGAAACTGCCGGATCGCGACAAGGCCATGGAGAAGATCCGCGACCTGACCTGCCTGTCCGACATACTGCCCACTGGTTATCACGGCGCAGTGACCGCCGGTGTTGGCCCAGGCAGCACCGTGTATATCGCTGGTGCCGGCCCGGTCGGTCTGGCCGCAGCCGCTTCGGCGCGTCTGCTCGGCGCGGCGGTGGTGATTGTTGGTGACGTTAATCCGGTGCGTCTGGCGCATGCCAAGGCGGTGGGTTTCGAGATTGCCGACCTGTCCAAGGACACCCCGCTGCACGAACAGATCGCCGCCCTGCTGGGTGAGCCGGAAGTGGATTGCGCAGTGGATGCGGTGGGCTTCGAGGCCCGTGGTCACGGCCATGCAGGCGTGCAACACGAAGCGCCGGCCACGGTACTCAACTCGCTGATGGGCGTGGTGCGCGTGGCCGGTAAGATCGGTATTCCCGGCCTCTACGTCACCGAAGATCCGGGTGCGGTGGATGCCGCGGCGAAGATCGGTTCCTTAAGCATCCGCTTCGGCCTCGGCTGGGCCAAATCCCACAGCTTCCACACCGGCCAGACCCCAGTGATGAAGTACAACCGCGCACTGATGCAGGCGATCATGTGGGACCGTATCAACATCGCCGAAGTGGTCGGCGTGCAGGTCATCAGCCTGGACGACGCGCCGCGCGGTTACGGCGAGTTCGATGCCGGCGTGCCGAAGAAATTCGTCATCGACCCGCACAAGATGTTTAGCGCGGCATAAACCAAGTCATCAATCATCCGTAGGGCGGACATGCCGAAGGCTTGTCCGCCATGATGCCTGTGGTGGACAAGGCTGTGCCATGTCCACCCTACACCTCAATCTCCGCATGAATCGCGGCAATCCGCGCATCTTTGTCTTGCCACATCTTGGTCACCCAATCCTGCACAAACTGGCGGAATACCGGGTCGTTCTCGTAATCGCCCTGCCACAGCGCCGGGTCGAGGTCGCGGGTCTGGATATCGACGATAACCTTGTCCACCTGGCCGCTGATCAAATCCCAAAAGCCGGGAATCCGTGCGCCTGGATACACCACGGTCACGTCCAGCACGGTGTCCAGCTGCTCGCCCAGCGCCGCCAGAACAAAGGCCACACCGCCGGCTTTCGGCTTGAGCAGATACTGATAGGGCGAGCCTTGCTGCGCCTGCTTTGCCGGGGTACAGCGGGTGCCTTCGAGGTAATTGACCACGGTCACCGGCAGGTCCTTGAACTTCTCACAGGCGAGTTTGGTGATTTCCAGGTCCTGACCCTTGAGTTCGGGATGCTTGGCCAGAAATGCCTTGGAGTAACGCTTCATAAAGGGGTAATCCAGCGCCCAGAACGCCACGCCAAGAAAGGGTACCCAGATCAGCTGCTGCTTGAGGAAGAACTTGAAGTAGGGCGTCTTGCGGTTGAAGGCTTGCACCAGTGCCGGAATGTCGACCCAGGACTGGTGGTTGCTGATCACCAAGTAGGAGGTGCTCTGGCGCAGGTCGGCATTGCCGCGTATGTCCCAATGCACCGGCAACAGCGTGGCAAAGATCAGCTTGTTGAGCTCTGCCCAGGTTTCCGCCACCCACATTACCCCGCGTGAACTGGCGGTTTTCAGTGCTTTGCCGGGCAGGATGAACTTGCCGAGGGCGATCAACAGCAGCGGGCCGATCAGTATCAGCGTATTGAGCAACAGCAGAATAATGACGCTAAGACCGGTCAACAGACGGCGCATGGCAACTCCTTGTGGTGCGCTTGAGCGGCAATGATAAGCAGTCGTGGCAAGGCTTCCAAGCCGCCGGCCTGCGACTGATGTCCTATGGCCATTAGTTGCTGCAGGTCAGCATAGTGCTGGCGATTGTTCATCTACGCTTGTCTGACAATCACCGGGTTACTTTCTCCTTCGAGCGCCATCCATGTTGAAGTGCATCGCAGTGGCTGACGTCCGCGTCGGTATGTATATCCACGAGTTCTGTGGCGCATGGATGGACCACCCCTTCTGGAAATCCAAGTTTCTTCTCAGTTCGGAAAACGACCTGCTGCGGATCAAGGCCAGCAGCATCGGTGAGCTGTGGATCGATGTCAGCAAGGGCCTGGATGTCGCGGTCGGCACGGCCAGCGTCAGCCCCGAGGAAGTCGCTGCCGAAGCCGAGGCCGCCCTTTTGGCTGCTGTACAGAGCCCGCCAGTCAACCTGGCGGTGTCGATGGACGATGAGGTACGGCGTGCGGCCAAGCTCTGCGAGCGTTCCAAAGCCGCGGTGGTCAGCATGTTTGGTGACGCTCGCATGGGCCAGGCGTTGCAGTTCGAGCAGGCCGGGGAGCTGGTCGAGGAGATTTCCGACTCGATCATGCGTCACCCCAATGCGTTAATCAGCCTGGCGCGGCTGAAAAACGCCGATGAATACACCTATATGCATTCGGTGGCGGTCTGCGCACTGATGATTGCCCTGGCGCGCAATCTGGGCCTGAACGAGGGGCAGGTGCGCGAGGCTGGGCTGGCCGGGCTGCTGCATGATATCGGTAAAATGGCGATTCCCAGTGAGGTGCTGAACAAGCCTGGCAAGCTGACGGACAACGAATTCGCTACCGTGCGCGACCATCCCGAAGTAGGTTCGCGCATGCTGCTGGACAGTAAGCAGGTCAGCGCGCTGGTGCTGGATGTATGTCTGCACCACCATGAAAAGATGGACGGTACGGGCTACCCGCATCGCCTGGAAGGCGAGCAGATCAGCCTGTATGCGCGTATGGGGGCGGTGTGCGACGTGTATGACGCGATCACCTCCAACCGACCGTACAAACAGGGGTGGGACCCGGCCGAGTCGATCCGCAAGATGGCGGAGTGGAAGGGGCATTTCGACCCTGTGGTGTTTCAGGCCTTTGTCAAAACTGTGGGCATTTACCCGGTGGGTTCGCTGGTGCGTCTGGAGAGCGGGCGTATCGGCGTGGTGATGGAGCAGCAGGCCAAGTCCTTGCTCGCGCCGAGGGTCAAGGTGTTCTTCTCGGCCAAATCGAAAACCCCGATCCCGCAGGAAATCCTCGACCTGAGCAAGCTGGTTGGGCGCGACAAGATCGTCGGTCGTGAGTCTGCTGAAGAGTGGGGTTTCCGCAATGTTGAGGAACTCTGGAGCGGTATTTCCCGCTAGAGTTTCTTGGCACTTACGCAGCTCGCCGACTGGCTGGCAGGTCGTGGCTCGGCGGCTCATCTATGCTCATTACACATTACCGCCTGCAGGCGCGCTGCTTGGGCGTGCTTCTTGCTTGAAGTTTTGCTTTGGCGCGCCCCTGAAGTTGGCGCGCTTCACAGGTTGAGGTGTGTATGACTGGAGTACTCAAACCGGGCGTGCGGCTGCTGGAGCGTTTTAGCTTCGCACGCAAGTTTCAGTTGGTGTTTGTCTTATTTGTTCTGCCGTTGGCCTATGCGCTGTGGGTGATCAGTAGCGATCACCTCGGGCGCCTGGCGCTGATCGATAACGAGCTGGAGGGCATGCGAGGCGTGCAATCAATTGGTGCGGTGCAGCGCGCTGTTCTAGAGCAGCGCACGTTATCTGCACGCTGGAAGGGCACGGACACGGCGGCCGAGGCATTATTGAAGGAGCGTGAAGCCGCACTCGATGATGCTCTGACTGCTGCCATCGAGCAGTTGCAAGACGATATGCTCAGTCCGCAGACCCAAGCCCATCTCCAGAGCCTGCAAACGCTGCGCGCCGAATTGGCGGTTGGCGCAATGGCCAAGGTGCCGTTACCTGAAGCGCTTGAGCGTTACCAGAAGGCCCTCTTACAGGTTATGACTCTGCGTGAGCAGGTGGCGACCGATAGCGGGTTGATTCTCGACCCTTATCTGGACAGCTACCTGATGATGGAGCAGCTGACCTTCACCCTGCCGCGTTTGCTCGACAACCTGGGTGGATTTGTCAGCCAGGGTTACGGCGCGGTGTTCTCCCAGCACTTCACCTTGCAAAGCCGCGTGCTGATGCGTGACCTGCGACGGGCGTTGGATGAGTCGCGCAGCCAATTGATCAAGGCGCGCACCACCCTGGCGCAAGAGGCGCCGCGGGTCATGCGTAACCTCGACGCGCCCTTTGCTGCGGCCGAGCAGGGCCTGGACCAGTTCCTCAGTGATATTGATCGCGACATGTTTCAGGCCAGCCCGATGACGCTGACCCCGGCGCAATTTATCGAGCGGGTCGCCGTGCTGGAAGGACACTTGCGCGCACTGCAGGACGCCCAATACCGCCAGTTTGCCGAAACCCTCGGGCACTACCGCAGCGAGGCGCAATGGAAGATGACAGAAATCATCCTCGCATTCGGCGTGCTGACCCTGATCGCGCTCTATGTGCTGCTGTGCCTGAACGCCTCGATTCGCCGCAGCACTGCGAGCATCATTAGCGCTGCCGAGGGCTTGCGCGACGGCGACCTGCGGGTGCGCATGGAGGTGCATGGGGAAGATGACCTGGCGGCTATCGCCCGTGCCTTGAACATCTCGGTCGGTCAGTTGCGCAGCTCCTTGCAAGGCGTCGACCTGGAGAGTCAGCGCCTTGGCGGCACGGTGCAGTCTCTCAGCCATGAAGCGCAAACCGCCCTGGCTGCGGTCGAGCAGCAGCAGGCGCAGATGAGCCAGATTGCCGCTGCCGCCACTGAAATGGCCGCCACCGCGCAGAGCGTGGCGCAGAGTTGTGAGCAGGCTGCCGTGGAAGCCGGGCAGACCCGGGAGATTGCCGAACAGAGCAACCAGCGTAGCGCCCGCACCAGCGCCAGCATGCGTCAACTCAGCAGCCGTCTGGGCGACAGTGCCACCACCTTGCAGCAACTGCGTACGCAGACCGAGCAGATCACCCGTGTAGTGGATGTGATCAAGGGCATTGCCGAACAAACCAACCTGCTCGCGCTTAACGCCGCCATCGAAGCCGCGCGCGCCGGCGAGCAGGGCCGCGGTTTTGCCGTGGTGGCCGACGAGGTGCGTTCGCTGTCGCAGCGTACGCAGAACTCCACGGCGGAAATTGCCGAAACCGTGGCCAACCTGCACCGCGTGGTCGGCCAGTCGGTCACCCAGATGGAAGACGCCGTGCGCCAGGCCGAAGGCGATGTTGGCAGCGTGCTGGCCATGGGCGAGGACCTGAATGCCATTGTCGAGTCGGTGCAACTGGTGACTGACCGCCTGGCGCAGATCGCCACTGCCGCCGAGCAACAGGCGGCTACTGCCGATGAAGTCAGCGGCAATATTCAGCAGGTCGATCATGCGGCCAGCGCCCTGCTTGAAGGCGCGCAGGCGGTGAGTAATGCTGCCGAACAGCTGCGCCAGGGCAGTCAGGCGTTGGAGCAGAACACAGCGCGATTCAAACTCGTTTGAGGGCCGTAGGAGCGGACTTGTCCGCGATGTACTCGTCTATCTGAGAGTCGCTCGCGGGCATGGCCCGCTCCTACAGAGCGCGGCACCGTCTGCTCACCCTTGACGCTGCAGGCAGCCTGCCGCAGGCTCCTCGCCGAGTTGCCACGAGCAGGACGCCCATGCCGCATATTCTGATTGTCGAAGACGAAGCCGCGATCGCCGACACCCTGATCTTCGCTCTGCAGAGCGAAGGCTTTACCACCACCTGGCTAAGCCTGGCCGAGTCGGCACTGGCCGAGCAGCAGCGCAATCCGGCTGATTTGTTGATTCTCGATGTGGGTCTGCCGGATATCAGCGGCTTCGAGGCCTGTAAGCGTTTGCGGCGGTTCTCCGAGGTGCCGGTGATTTTCCTGACGGCACGCAGCGAGGAAATCGACCGCGTGGTGGGCCTGGAGATCGGCGCCGATGATTATGTGGTCAAACCCTTTAGCCCGCGGGAAGTGGCTGCGCGGGTCAAGGCCATCCTCAAACGCATGGCACCGCGTGAAGCGCCGGCCACCAACTCCGACAGTGGCCCGTTCCAGCTGGATATCGAGCGGGTGCAGATCCACTACCACGGTCAGCTACTCAGCCTTACCCGTCACGAATTCCGTTTGCTGCAAAGCCTGCTGGCCCAGCCCGAGCGGGTGTTCTCCCGCGAGCAGTTGCTTGACGGCCTGGGCGTTGCCGCCGATGTCGGCTACGAGCGCACCATCGACAGCCATATCAAAAGCCTGCGCGCCAAGCTGCGTCAGGTGGCCGCTGCGGCTGAGCCGATCCAGACTCATCGCGGCCTGGGTTATAGCTATTCACCGAGACACGCCTGATGCCGCTGGGGATACGCATCTTCCTGGTGTACTTCCTGTTTGTCGGCCTGGCCGGCTGGTTTGTGCTGAGCACGGTGATGGACGAAGTCCGCCCTGGCGTGCGCCAGTCCACCGAGGAAACCCTGGTGGATACCGCCAACCTGCTGGCGGAAATTCTGCGTGACGAGGTCAAGGCCGGCCGCCTGCAACAGAGTCGCCTGCCCGAACTGTTGCAAGCTTACGGCCAGCGCCAGCCGCAGGCGCAGATCTGGGGCTTGGAAAAAAACCAGGTCAACCACCGCATTTATGTCACCGACGCCAAGGGCATTGTGTTGCTCGACTCCACGGGCGCAGCGGTGGGTCAGGATTATTCGCGCTGGAACGATGTGCTGCGCACGCTGCGCGGCGAGTACGGCGCGCGCTCAACCAAGGAAGACCCGAACGATCCCGACTCCTCGGTGATGTACGTGGCCGCGCCGATCATGGACGGCGCGCAGATTATCGGCGTGGTCTCGGTGGCCAAGCCCAATCGCACCTTGCAGCCCTATATCGAACGCTCCGAGCAGCGCCTGGCCTGGCTCGGCGGTGGCTTGATTGTGCTGGGCCTGTTGATCGGCGCGTTACTGTCCTGGTGGCTTAGCGCCGCGCTGCGAAAACTGACCCGCTACGCCCAGGCCGTTAGCGCCGGGCAGCGTGCCGAACTGCCAAGCGTGCGCGGTGGCGAGCTGGCACAGTTGGCTGAAGCCATCGAACGCATGCGCACCGAGCTGGAAGGCAAGGCCTATGTCGAGCGTTACGTACACACCCTGACCCACGAACTGAAAAGCCCACTGGCGGCGATTCGCGGTGCGGCGGAACTGCTCGATGGCGAGATGCCGGCGGCGCAGCGGCAGCGTTTCGTCGCCAATATCGAGCAGGAAAGCGCGCGCATGCAGCAACTGATCGAGCGCCTGCTGCACCTGGCCCAGGTCGAGCAGCGTCAGGGCCTGGAAGAGCAGGTGGCAGTGCCGCTGCAGGCACTGGTCGATTCCCTGCTACAGGCGCAGATGGCGCGCATTGAAGCGGCCGGCCTGCAGATTGAGAACCATATTGGCGGTGAATTAAGCGCGTGCGGTGAGTCTTTTCTGCTGCGTCAGGCGTTGGCCAATCTGCTGGATAACGCGCTGGACTTCACCCCTCCAGGCGGGCTGATCCGCTTTAACGCCCAGGCCCTTGGCGGACAGATTGAGCTGCGCCTGTTTAACCAGGGCGAGGCGATCCCCGATTACGCCCTGGCGCGTTTGAGCGAGCGCTTCTACTCCCTGCCACGCCCCGGCAGCGGTCGCAAAAGCACCGGTTTGGGGCTGAATTTTGTCGAGGAAGTGATGCAGCTGCACGGCGGCGAACTGCATATCGGCAATGTCGCGGGCGGGGTAGAGGCGCAGCTGCGTCTGCCGCTGTTCCCTGGCAGCTGACGCGCGGCCTGGCACCGACCTTGCCGGCTTGCAATGGTTGCGCTGAGCCCGCACAGGTGCTCTGATCGGGTCATCGGGTTGGCCCGCAACGGCCTTCCCGCGCACTATCCTCAATGCCAATAAGAAACAGAGCAGGAGCCACTGCATGAAAACAGTTGCCGAGATCCTTCGCGCCAAGCCCCAGGCCGCCGTGTACAGCGTCACCCCCAGTACCTCGGTGCTGGATGCAATCAAGCTGATGGCCGAGAAAGGCATTGGTGCACTGGTGGTGCTGGATGACAAAGGCCGCCTGGCCGGCATCGTCAGCGAGCGTGACTACGCGCGCAAAGTGGCGCTGCTGGAGCGCTCCGCATTCAGTGCGATGATCAGCGAAATTATGACAGCAGATGTCCTGACCGTCGGCCTGCGTGACACCTCGCAGCACTGCATGCAACTGATGACCGACCGCCATCTGCGTCACCTACCCGTATTGGCCGAAGGCGAATTGATCGGCCTGCTGTCGATTGGTGACCTGGTCAAACACACCATCGCCGAACAGGCCAGCCTGATCCAGCAGCTGGAACAGTACATTCGCGGCGAGTAGTTCGCGTAAATACTGCTAGCTCGCTTGGCGGCGCTGCGGCTGATCCTGATGCAGAAAGCGTGTGTAGATATCCCTGGGTGGTGCCAGCTGCACTTGCGCCATGATCCGGCCGACGGCGCCGCGGTGGTAACCGCCGTGGGTGACGATATGCGCGAGCATTTCCTCGCGGCTCATGCAGCCGGTATCACCATCGACGAACTTGAAGCGCCGGCGCTCGGCCAACTGCTCGGCGCTTAGCGTCGCGGCATAGTCCAGATACCAACGATCAGTGTCTTGCACCGCCTGCTGCAGCGCTGCCAGTGTGGGTGTTTCCGAGGTGTTGGTGGCGCTGTAGTCGTGACTAATGCCTTGCAGGTTGGCAACAAAAATCCGCTCGACCACGTGGATATGGTTGAGGATGCGCAGGGCGGCGTGCAATTCGCTGTGCTGGGTGAGCGGGTCGAGTCGCTGCAACTCAGCAAAGAGTTCCTGATTGGCCCAGGCCTTGTACTGCAGTAATGAGGTTAACAAGCTGGCGTTGTTCATAAGTGGCCTTCAATACGCGGATTGCTTTACAGGGATACAGGGCGACTCTGTGGTGGATCGTACTGTGCGCGTTGGGCGTTGCGCGCATACTGGCGCTTCAATAACTCTCAGGTGACGATTATGACCCTTGCCCTTACTCCACTGATTTCGCTGATCGCCGGTATTCTGATTCTGGTGATGCCGCGTTTGCTGAACTACATCGTGGCGATTTATCTGATCGTGATTGGTCTCGTCGGTATCTTCGGCACCGGCAATTTCAATCTGAGCTTTTAGCCGTTGAGCAGCCCCGGTTTTCCGGGGCTGCTCCGTCCCATCAGGCTGCAGTTGAGGCGCTATCCTGTGGCGCTTTACTACCTGTATCGAGGGCCTTGAGCACCAGATAAAGCAGCGGCCCGATCGAGACAAACAGCGCAGTCAGGGCAAAGAATGGCAGCAGGTAGGCCAGCGATTTGCCCCGCGCGCGGCCGTCGCGGTACATCCAGATGCAGGCCAGGGCCGCGAGGATATACAGGTCGATCACCACTTGGGCGGTGTCGGCGCTGGACATCAATTGCATACCGAATTGCAGAAGCGATTGCTGCGCATGCAGCATCACGTACAGGGTGTAGGCGCTGAAGGCCAGCAGGGTGAGCAGCGGCAGTGCGAGCTTTTTCATGGTGTCGTCCTTGGGTCGTTTTAAGTCGAAGCGTCTGCACTCTATGGCGTTATCACTCGGCCGCTCGCGTTGCTGAAATGTTCAGCTGCACCGCCGCCATCACGGCTTGAGCGTTCTCCAGCAGGCAGGAGTAATGCGCTTGTTCGGCGCAACGGGTCACCGCGCTGGTCGTTCGCAGATGCTCCTGCAGATAAATAGACATGGCAATGGGCGCCCAGTTATCTGCCTCGCCATGCCACAGGCTGACCGCCGCTGTGACCTTATCCAACTCAGCAGCCCAGGGCGCGACGTAGAGTTTTACGTCGCGCACATAGCTGTTAGTCCCATGCTTGAAACACGCGCGCTGAATATCTGCCAGCCATGCCTGGGTGTCGGCCTGATGCAGGAGTTCTGGGTCTTTACCGCCAGCACCGCTGAACAGCAGCTTCAGCAGCAGGCGCGGGCTGACTTTCGCCAGCAGCGCCTGATACCAGGCAAAGACCCGGAACAGCCTTGGATAATGCTGCGCCCAAAGGAAGGTATACCGCCCCGCGCCCATGCCGACGCTATTGCTGGGGATTTCCAACGGCGCGGCGGCGGAGAGCAGGTACACCGCAGCCACCCGCTCACCCAATAGTGCGGCGACTCGCAACGCCAGGCAGGCGCCGATGGAAAAACCAAGCAGGCGAATCGGCTGGTCCTCCGCGCGATCACTGATCTGTTGCGCGAGCTGTTGTAGATGAGCCGCGCTACTAAGTTCGCCCGGCAGATCGCGCTCCACCACCAGCAGCTTGATGCCATGCGCAAAGGCGGCCTGATGCAGCATCGCCGCCTCAACCGCCGCGCCTGGCACGCCATGGAAGTAGAACAATGGCTGCCCATCGGGGCAGCCGTATGCAGTTGGGTTCACGCATCTTCTCCTACCACCAGCCGCTATGGTTAAAGCACATCTTGTCGCAGTAATCGATGTGGCCTTGTGGCGTTACTCGCTAAACCGCGGTTCGCAGCGCACTTCGGACTTCACCGAATTGGCGATAAAGCACTCCTCGTGGGCCTGGTGGTGCATCTGCTCAATCTGTTCGCGGCTGGGCATGCGCTCACCAGAGAAGCTGACAGCGGGGCGCAAGGTAACCTGGGCGATAAACAGCTTGCCGGCAGCATTCGCCTGCATCAGCCCACTGGCATTGTCGCGGTAGTCATCGACGCAGAAGCGACGCTTGGCGGCGATGGATAGAAACCACAGCATATGGCAGCTGGCGAGTGAGGCGACAAAGGCCTCCTCAGGATCGACGGCGCTTGCATCCGACATCGGCAGCGGCACCACATGGGGTGAGGACGAGCCGGCGACCTCCAGGCCGCCATCAAAACGCAGCAGATGCTTGCGGCTATAGCGGTTGCCGAGAAAGTCCTGCTCGCCGCGCTGCCAGATCACCTCAGCGACATATTCCGTCACGTCATTCTCCTGATGCAGTTGGGTTAACAGGCTGTTGAAAAACGTAGGCGAGGCAGCCAGCGCAAGGCAAAAACAGGCGAAAAAGCGGAGTTTACGAGCTGTAAATGAGCATTTTGAGCCTGTTTTTAACGCCGCGCTGGCAACGCAGGTAGTTTTCCAACAGCTTGTTGGACGCTTACCACCAGCCGTTATCGTTCAGCAGCATCTTCTTGTAGTAATCGATATTGGCGCGCGTGGCGAATACCGCGCTGATGCCGTAGCCCAGGGCGTTGGCGATTTTGCTGTAACCGAGGTAGTCCAGGCCGATGCCGAGGATGATCACCACCACTGCGCAGACCAGAAACAGTGCCAGGCCCTTTTTCCACATGCCCTTGATGGCGTAGTAGATCGGCCCGAAGAAGAACGCCAGAAAGTTGAAGCTGAAGGCCTTGCGCCGCTCCTCGGCGGGCAGCTGCTTGAACTTGGGCATCTTGATGCCGCCGGCATGATGGATCGCGCTAAAGCGCTGCTTCCATTTATCCGAGATGGGTAGTGCGGCGATTTGCTCGTCGGACACCAGTGATTCTGCGTCGACGACGCTGGCTTGCGGGGTGGCGTAGGGGTTGTGCTGGGTCATGGCCTGTCATCCTTAATGGGCGATCAGCGGCACGCTACGCATTTCCCATATGGCTGTCTATGTGTCGATTGGCTGCTTGTACGGACTCTCCACACACTCTCCATCTACCCTCCATAAAGCCACCACCTGCGCAGCCCAGACTCTGCCTACCTAAACCGTATCGGAGAGTTGCACCATGAGCCGCATCCTGGGTTTCAAGCTGGGCGCTATTACCCTGCTGATTTTGTTATTGCTGGTCCCGCTGTCGATGATTGGCGGGCTGGTGAGCGAGCGGCAGTATCAGCGCGCCGAAGTGCTGCAGGACATCGCGCGCAGTTCCAGCTATCGCCAGCAGCTCACCGGGCCGATTCTGGTGATGCCGTACACCAAGGTCTGGCACGTGTGGAAAACCCACACCAAGACCGGTGAGCGTTATACAGAGGAGCAACGCAGCCGTGGCCGTCTGTATTTCCTGCCGGAGCGCTTTGTGCTCAATGGTCAGGTCGCCACCGAGGAGCGTGCGCGTGGCATCTACAAGGCGCTGCTGTACCGCAGCGACAACCAGATCAGTGGTGCATTCAAGCTGCCGGCGCGCCTGGGGCTGGGCGATGATCTGGGCCTGTACCAGTTCGACCGGCCATTTCTCTCGGTCGGCATCAGCGATATCCGCGGCATTAGCAACGACCTGCAGCTGCGCTTCAATGGCATGAACCTGAGCTTTGCCCCTGGCAGCGCCGAAGAGCGTTTCGGTGCCGGTGTGCATGCGCCGCTGCCGGTGTTGGATAGCCAGGGTGGGCAAACTCTGGAGTTCGCCTTCGACCTCAAACTGCAGGGCACCGAACAGTTGAGCATCACCCCGGTGGGGCGCGACAGCCTGGTCAAGCTGACGTCCGGCTGGCCGCATCCGAGCTTTGTCGGCGAATACCTGCCGAGCAGCCGTGAGGTGTCGGACAAGGGCTTTATGGCGCAGTGGCAGACCAGCTTCTTTGCCACCAACCTGGAAGAGGCGCTGGCTGATTGCGTTGGCCAGGACAGCTGCACCGCACTGACCGCACGCAACTTCGGTGTGAGTTTTGTCGATCCGGTGGACCAGTACCTGAAGACCGAGCGGGCGATCAAATATGCCCTGTTGTTTATCGGCCTGACCTTCGCCGTGTTCTTCCTCTTTGAAGTGCTCAAACGCATGGCCGTGCACCCGGTGCAATACGCCCTGGTGGGCATGTCGCTGGCGCTGTTCTACCTGTTGCTGCTGTCGCTGTCCGAGCACCTGAGTTTTGCCCTGGCCTATGGCATTGCGGCGACCGCCTGCGTGCTGTTGATCGGCTTCTACGTCAGTTACGTGTTGCATAGCGCTCTGCGCGGCGCGGGCTTTGCCGCCTTGCTGGCGCTGCTCTACGGCATGTTGTTCGGCTTGCTCGGGGCCGAGGACTACGCCCTGCTGATGGGCTCGGTGCTGGTGTTCGGCGTGCTCGCCGGGGTGATGGTGCTGACCCGCAAACTCGACTGGTACGGCGTCGGCCGCCTGCCGCTGGCCAACCCAGCCAGCGACCGTTGATACGGTGCGGCGCAGGCCCGGCCTGCGCCGCTTTTTTATCTGTGCGGGAGATAAACATGATGCGTTTACTGATGCAGTTCTCGGCCTGTTCTGCTTTAGGGCTGGCGGTGGCCTTTATGGTGTTGCTGGGCCTTATGTTCTGCGGCCAGTTTGACCTGATCAAAGGCCTGCAGCTGACCGGCCAACCCCTGGCGCAATTAAGCCTGGTGTTGTTGCCAGAAGCATTCTGGGAGAGCCTGACTGGCCTGGCCAATGCCACGCAGAACCGTGAGGTGCAGTCCTTTCTCAGCCTGTGCACGTCGCTTGGCCAAGTCGGCCTGCTGCTGGCGTTTGGCTTCTTTCGTCTGTGGTATGTGCGATGAGCGGGCATATCGGGTTACGCGAAGAGTCGCGCGCCGGGCATTTGCTGGCGCGGCGGATTGCGCGGTTATTCCGTGACGCCCAGCATGGGCCGTGTGCCGCGTCGGGTTTAGACTGGCCGCTGGATTATCAGAAGGAGCTCAGGGATGAACCGCATAACTTTCGCCGCAGCACTGTGTGGCCTGTTAATGGTGTGCTCGGCGCGAGCCGATGACTGTCAACAACACATACCTGCATTGCTTGAGCAGGCATACCCAGGCCATGCCCAGGGTCAGCCCCTGGAGGACGAGCGCGGCGCCTATCGCATTGCTAGCGAACTGAGTGTCTGCAAGGTCTGGCCGGCCCGTCCGCACCTGACACTGCTAGCCCTGGCGCTGATACGGGCCGAGGATGAAGGTTATGGCGAGAGCGACTTGCAAGTGCTGGTGCTGGATACTGCCAGCCAGGCCATAGTCGCGCGCCATGTTGCGCCGAACCTGCTGGATTGGGATGCGATATTTGTCGATGGATTGGAATTCGATACCGCGCCCTATCGCCTGCGTGACGAGACGCTGGCCTTCGGCGTGCGGGTCAAGCGCCGTGGCAGCTCGCGGGCCAACCCCCTCTCTGAAACCTATCTGAGCCTTTACGAGCTGGAAGCGCAGCATTTGCGCCCCGTGTTGAGCGGGTTGCGCATAGACCGCTCGTGGGGCGAATGGGATACCCGCTGTGCGGGCGAGTTCAGTGATACCCAAGGGCTGTTGATCATTACCGAGCAGCGCGGAAATGAGGGCTACCGCGACCTGCTGCTCAAGCAGCGTCGGGTCGAAAGCCGTAGCGCTGAGGTAGCCGAGGCCTGCGAAACCGTGGACGAAAGCACCCATCGCGCGCAATTTCGCATCGAATACGACGAGCAGCATTATCTGCTACCGATCGAATTTTCCCCTATCTAGCCGGGCGCTAAACAGCTTCGATATTGCACAGCAGGGGTGGGCACTCTGCAGCTGATTGCGCGCCCGCAACAGGCATGTTCCCGCCTTACTCTTAGACCAAAGTTGTTTCCGCTTTTTTGGGGGCTTTCCGGTGTAGTGCCAAGTGACTGTTAAATCGACAAAAAGCGCTGCGCTTATGGTGGTTTAAGACGGCTAATACCAATGTCTATCTGTCGGCCCTAGTGGCCTGCTGCTAGCTTGAAGGTGCATGAGAATAACAATAACCGGAGGAGTTTATGACTTCTGATCAAGCTAACGCTGCAGCGTACTGGAAGGCGAATGTTCGGCTGATT
>DASRUM010000142.1:0-37674 GCA_035655415.1 Pseudomonas sp. | reverse complement strand
TAAATCATGTACGTCTGTCTTTGCGAAGGTGTTACTGACGGTCAAATTCGCGATGCCATCTACGATGGCTGCTGCAGCTATCGCGATGTCCGCGCCAGCCTCGGCGTTGCCAGCCAATGCGGCAAATGCGCCTGCCTGGCCAAGCAAGTGGTACGCGAGACCTTGAGCGACGTGCAGAACGGCCAAGCCGCCATGGCCTACCCGGCGAGTTTTGTTGCCGCGTGAATTTAGCGATATACAAGAACCGGACCTAGCGTCCGGTTTTTTTATGGCCAGCCGCCCTGCAGGCCTTCGCTACATAACTTTAAAAATGTCTCCCAGACATTTTTTATGCCTGAAATTCAATGTGTTAGCACCAAAGCGCAGAACTTAAGCATTCGTATTCATATTAATTTTAACTTTAAATTCAAATACTTAGGTTTGACAGCCGAAAACCATCGGCCCAGAATTTAGCGCTAACTCCCCTGCAAGGCAGACGCAGACATGAAAGGCGACAAGAAGGTCATCCAGCATCTGAACAAGATCCTCGGTAACGAGCTGGTCGCGATCAACCAGTACTTCCTGCACGCACGCATGTATGAGGACTGGGGCCTGAAGAAGCTCGGTGAGCACGAGTACCACGAGTCCATCGACGAGATGAAGCATGCAGACAAGCTGATCAAGCGCATCCTGTTTCTCGAAGGCCTACCCAATGTGCAAGACCTCGGCAAGATCCTGATCGGTGAGAACACCCAGGAAATGCTTGAGTGCGACCTGAAGATTGAGCACAAAGCACATATCGACCTGAAAGCGGCGATTGCCTACTGCGAAAGCATCGGTGACTACGCCAGCCGCGAACTGCTTGAAGAAATCCTCTGCTCCGAAGAAGACCATATCGACTGGCTGGAAACCCAGCTCAGCCTGATCGCGGCCGTAGGCCTGCAGAACTATCTGCAATCGCAGATGGACGAATAAGCCAGAACGCTTGCGCCATAAACAACAAACCCCGCACTTGGCGGGGTTTGTTGTTTATGTGCTGCGGATTAAGCGTCGGCCTTCTGCACAGCGTCCTTGATCAGGGTCTGCAGCTCACCCTTTTCAAACATTTCCGCAAGGATGTCGCTGCCGCCGACCAGCTCACCACCAACCCAGAGCTGTGGGAAGGTTGGCCAGTTGGCGTACTTTGGCAGGTTGGCGCGGATTTCCGGGTTTTGCAGGATGTCGACGTAAGCGAATTTCTCGCCACAGGCCATCACAACCTGCGCCGCTTTGGAGGAAAAGCCGCACTGTGGAGCGTTCGGCGAGCCTTTCATGTACAGCAGAACGGTATTTTTAGCGATCTGCTCTTTGATGGTTTCGATGATATCCATTGGGCACCTCAGGACTTAACTTCCCGACTCACGGGTCGGCACGGTGGCGGCATTGTAGCGAAAAGCCGAGCGCAATGCTCGGCCTTCCCTGCCACTTTGCTTGAGACGAATATCAGTTGGTCAAGCGGCTTCAACCTTTACCGGCACCCCATTCAGCGCCGCATTGCCGGACAAAGCGTCGAGTTGCCGCTCATCGGTCAGGTCATTGGCGCTGGCACCTGGCTGTTCGCTGGCGATGCTCATCTGCACGCCTGGGCGTGCATGCCCCCAGCCGTGCGGCAGGCTGACCACACCGGTCATCATGTCTTCACTGGCTGCCACTTCCACTTCGATGACCCCAACACGCGAACGCACGCGCACCAGTTGGCCATCGCTCAGCCCACGCTGGCTCAGATCCGCCGGGTGCATCAGCAGCTGATGACGCGGTTTGCCTTTAACCAGGCGGTGATAGTTGTGCATCCAGGAGTTATTGCTGCGCACATGGCGCCGGCCAATCAGCAGCAGCTCGTCCGCCTTGGCTGCGGGCTGTTCAGCAAAACGCTGCAGGTCGGCCATGATCACCGCTGGCGCCGCCTGAATCTGCTTGTTGGCGGTTTTAAGACGACCGATCAGGTTGGGCTTGAGCGCGCCCAAATCGAGCCCGTGCGGATGCTCACGCAGCGCCGCCAGAGACAGCTTATGTTCAGACTTGTCGCCGTAAGTACCAAAGCGCAAACCCATATCGATCATCTGCTCAGGTGCCATGGTCGGTTTGAGCTCCACGCCCGTCTTGGCGGCAAAGGCCTTGGCCAGACCAATGAAGATTTCCCAGTCATGCAACGCACCTGCCGGCTTGGCCAGCACCGCTTCATTGAAGCGGGTGACATTGCGCACCGCGAACATATTAAAGGTGGTGTCGTAGTGATCGTGTTCCAGCGGCCCGGTTGGCGGCAGGATCAGATCGGCATAGCGGGTGGTTTCGTTGATGTAGAAGTCGATACTGAGCATAAACTCCAGGCCATCCAGCGCCTGCTCCAGCTGCCGGCCGTTGGGGGTGGACAGCACCGGGTTGCCGGCCACCGTGACCAACGCGCGCACCTGCCCTTCGCCCTCGCTGAGCATTTCCTCGGCCAGGGCCGATACCGGCAATTCACCGCCGTACTCCGGCAAGCCGGACACGCGACTCTGCCAACGATTGAAATGCCCACCGGAGGTCGAGGCCACCAGGTCCACGGCTGGCTCGGTGCAGAGCACGCCGCCAACCCGGTCGAGGTTGCCGGTAACCAAGTTGATCAGCTGCACCAACCACTGACATAGCGTGCCGAAGGCCTGGGTAGAGACGCCCATACGCCCATAGCACACCGCCGATTCAGCAGCGGCAAAGTCGCGCGCCAACTGACGAATCGTTTGCGCCGGCACACCGCATTGGGCGCTCATGCTTTCGGCGGTAAAGCCGGCAATTGCCTGGCGTACCTCATCCAGCCCATCTATCGCCAGGTGGCTGGCGCGGCCAAGGTTTTCTTCAAACAGGGTATTGAGCAGGCCAAACAGCAGCGCGGCATCCTGCCCGGGCCGTACGAACACATGTTGGTCGGCAATCGCCGCGGTTTCGCTACGGCGCGGGTCGACCACCACCAGTTTGCCGCCGCGTTTCTGAATGGCCTTCAGGCGCTTTTCCACATCCGGCACGGTCATGATGCTGCCGTTGGAAGCCAGCGGGTTGCCGCCGAGAATCAGCATAAAGTCGGTGTGGTCGATATCCGGAATCGGAATCAGCAGGCCGTGGCCGTACATCAGGTGGCTGGTCAGGTGATGCGGCAGCTGATCGACCGAGGTGGCCGAATAGCGGTTACGGGTTTTCAGCTGGCCGAGAAAATAATTGCTGTGGGTCATCAGGCCGTAGTTATGCACGCTCGGGTTGCCCTGATAGACCGCCACGGCGTTCTGCCCATGCCGCGTCTGGATCGTGCTCAGGCGCTCGGCGACCAGCTCGAAGGCATCATCCCAGTCGATGGCCTGCCACTCATTGCCGACGCGGCGCATGGGCTGGCGCAAGCGGTCAGGATCACTCTGGATATCCTGCAGCGCTACGGCTTTAGGGCAGATATGGCCACGGCTGAAGCTGTCCTGGGCATCGCCCTTGATTGAGCGAATCTGCACAGTGCCGTCAGGCTGGGTTTCGGTCTCGATGCTCAGGCCGCAGATGGCTTCGCAGAGATGGCATGCACGGTGATGGAGGGACTTGGTCATGGCCTGGCCTCTTGTTCTGAATCGAGACGACCGGTCGGGTCGCTAGATTTGAACTATGGCGCCAGCTACAACGGGATACCAGCAGGCTTTGTCTTATGAATCGGCAGGCATCATGCCCACCGATTCATTACAGCGTCGAGACCTTAACGGATCGCAGTGACAGTGCCTTTATTGCCAGTCACTTTGACGTTGACGGTCTTGTAGACGAAGTAGTCCTGCACGCTTACTTCGTAACGCGGGGCAACAATCACGTCGGCACCCGAGCCTTTGACAGCCTTGTATGCAGCGGCAGATTTAGCGGAAGCAACCGGGTCAAGACCCAGCGCAAAACCACCTTCGCCACCACCATAGGTCACGCCGTCGGCGAACTGGGTATCACCACCCAGCTTGAACACGCTGAACAGAATGTTCACCGAAGACTCGCCCGTGATGATTTCGCCCACTTTCACATCGGCTTTCAGACCTGTTTCAACTGCGCCGCCCAGCGGCAGAGTCGGTTGGCTGACATTCTGGCTGGCACAGCCGGTCAGCAGGGCGAAAGCGGAAATAGCGGCGATAGATGCAAGATGCTTCATATGAAAACTCCGTTTCATAACATTCCATGGATACTCCATTGCGGGGCAATGCATTGCCTCGAAAAGGCGCGGGCATCCTAAGTGCCTGATTTATCGGCATCAACCGTAAAAGTCATTTTTATGACATCTCTCACAGCGATATAGGCGAGGGCTTACAAAGTGACGACCGCTGGTGTAACCGCGGGTGGTTTGCGCCTGCTCGTCATTTCCTTATAAGATCGCGCCTTCCCCGTTTCGTCGCATGGTGCGGCCCCAAGCCGTAGGTTCTGCCGTTTTCTTTAATTCAGTCCGGCCCTTGAACCTGCGCCCCTGCTGTCAAAAGGTAGTTAACGATGAACGCAAGACACTTTCTCTCGCTGATGGATTGCACACCGGATGAACTGGTGGGCCTGATCCGACGCGGTATGGAGCTCAAGGACTTGCGTAACCGCGGCGTACTGTTCGAGCCGCTGAAAAATCGCGTGCTGGGGATGATCTTCGAGAAAGCCTCAACCCGCACCCGCCTGTCGTTCGAAGCCGGGATGATCCAGCTCGGCGGCCAGGCCATCTTTCTTTCGCCGCGTGATACCCAGCTGGGCCGTGGCGAGCCTATTGGCGACGCCGCCATCGTAATGTCGCGCATGCTCGATGCGGTGATGATCCGCACCTTCGCCCACAGCACCCTGACCGAGTTCGCCGCCAACTCGCGCGTGGCAGTGATCAACGGTCTGTCCGATGACCTGCACCCCTGCCAGTTGCTGGCCGACATGCAGACCTACCAGGAACATCGCGGCAGCATCAAGGGCAAGACCGTGGCCTGGATCGGCGACGGCAACAACATGTGCAACTCCTATATAGAAGCGGCCATGCAGTTCGACTTCCAGCTACGCGTCGCCTGCCCCGCTGGCTATGAGCCGAACGCCAAGTTCCTCGCCGCCGCTGGTGACCGTGTACAGATTCTGCGTGACCCGCTTGCCGCCGTTGCTGGCGCGCATCTGGTGAGCACCGATGTGTGGGCCTCCATGGGCCAGGAAGACGAAGCCGCCGAGCGCCTCAAGCTGTTCCAGCCTTACCAGGTCAACCGTGCCCTGCTCGATGCCGCCGCAGACGACGTGCTGTTCCTGCACTGCCTGCCGGCTCACCGCGGTGAGGAAATCAGCGAAGATCTGCTCGACGACCCACGCTCGGCAGCCTGGGACCAAGCGGAAAACCGCCTGCATGTACAGAAAGCGCTGCTCGAGTTTCTGGTTGAACCGGCGTATCACCACGCATGAACCAACCCCTGCTGAACCTGCGCGAACTAAGCTGCGGCTACCCTGAACACAAGGTGGTGCAGAACCTCAATCTGCACCTGAATGCCGGCGATATCGGCTGCCTGCTCGGCCCTTCTGGCTGCGGCAAGACCACCACGCTACGGGCGATTGCCGGTTTCGAGCCGGTGCTGGAAGGTGAGATTCAGCTGGCCGATCAGGTTATCTCCAAGGCCGGCTTTACCCTGGCCCCCGAGAAACGCCGGATCGGCATGGTGTTCCAGGATTACGCGCTATTCCCGCACCTGAGCGTGGCCGAGAACATCGGCTTCGGCATCCGCAAACAGCCCAACTGCGAGCGGGTCACCCAAGAGTTGATGGAGCTGGTAAAACTCGGCCACCTGGGCAAGCGCTACCCGCACGAGCTGTCCGGCGGCCAACAGCAGCGTGTGGCGCTGGCCCGTGCTCTGGCGCCGGAACCGCAACTGCTGCTGCTTGATGAGCCCTTCTCCAACCTCGATGGTGAGCTGCGCCGACGCTTGAGCCATGAAGTGCGCGACATCCTCAAGGCGCGCGGCACCAGCGCGATTCTGGTCACCCACGACCAGGAAGAAGCCTTTGCCGTCAGCGATCACGTCGGCGTGTTCAAGGAAGGCAAGCTGGAGCAGTGGGACACCCCGTTCAACCTGTACCACGAGCCGCTGACGCCCTTTGTCGCGAGCTTTATCGGCCAGGGCTATTTCATTCGCGGCCAGCTGCTTAGCCCCGACTCGGTGCAGACCGAACTGGGCCTAATTCGCGGCAACCGCGCCTACACCTGGCCGACCGGCAGCGCGGTGGATGTTCTGCTGCGTCCGGACGATATCGTCTATGACCCGGACAGCACACAAAAAGCCCTGATCGTCGGCAAGACCTTCCTCGGCGCCGCCACCCTCTATCGCCTGCAATTGCCCACCGGCAGCCAGTTGGAATCGATCTTCCCCAGCCACGCCGACCACCTGCCCGGCCAGCAGGTCGGCATTCGCGTTGCCGCCGACCATCTGGTGGTATTCCCCGCCCCCGGCAGCATTGCCGCCCAGGTCAATCTGGGTGAGTCGGGAGTACGCCGCTATAGCAGCGACAGCTAAGCGGCTACGGCAAAAATAGCCGGCCACTAGCAATCAACAGCGCCTGGCCGGCGATTTTCACCCGTTCACCGTCCAATTCGCAGTGCAACTCGCCGCCGCGCGCCGAACACTGGAAGGCGCTCAGCTGAGACTTGTCCAGGCGCTGCGCCCAATACGGCGTAAGCATGCAGTGGGTCGAACCGGTCACCGGGTCTTCATTGATGCCGACGGTGGGGGCGAAGTAACGCGAGACGAAATCATGGCGCTCACCTGGCGCGCTGATCAGCAGGCCCAACCCGGGCAACCGAGCCACTGCCGCCAGATCTGGCTGACAAGTCCGCACCGCAGCCTCGTTTGGCAGAATCGCCAGCAACTCCTGAACACCCGGCCCTTCATGCAACGCCAGCACACTTTCAACCGGCTGGCCGAGCGCCTGTTCCACGTCTGCACGTAATTCACACGGCTGCACGCGGCGCACGGGAAAATCCAGCACCAGCTTGTCGCCTGCGCGGCTGACCTGCAGCGCGCCGGACAAGCAGGTGAAATCAAGCACATCACCCGGCTCGCCGTAGACCTCGAACAGCACATGGGCACTGGCCAGAGTAGCGTGCCCGCACAGCGGTACTTCCGCTGCAGGGGTAAACCAGCGGATATGCCAGGCTGCACCTTCCTTCACCACAAAAGCGGTTTCCGCCAGGTTGTGCTCGGCGGCAATCTGCTGCATCAGGCCATCTTCAAGCCAGTTGTCCAGGCGATAAACCATCGCCGGGTTGCCGGTAAACGGCTGCGTGGCAAAAGCATCGACCTGGTGAAATTCAAGCTGCATCGGGCGACTCTCCTTATCTGTAGTGGCGTAGAGCATGCCGCAGCAGGGCAACGGGCGCCCACTACAGCGGCCGACGATTGCGCCGGTACAGCTGCACCGTCTGAATGCGCGCCGGGCAGCTACGGTGCACGGGTTAATCGCCAAAGGTTCTTAAAAATTCACTAATTCTTAACAAATCAGCATCTTACAAATCCTGGCACGCCGCCTGCTATGAGCCACCCCGGTCAGCACAACGGCGTGTCTGCCACTCAACCGACAACGACGTCATAGCACCCTCTCCTTTTGAGACATGGGCGCTGTGGCGTTTTTTTTTGCGTTTTTTGGCTTACAGGAAGACCGCTATGCGCATGATGAAACTGTCCCTGCTGTCGCTGGCCATTGCCGGCACCACCCTCAGCCACGCCGCCTTTGCCGAAGAGTCCTTCAGCAATCTGTTTAGCCAGGCCAAGCCGATTTTCGATGCGCGCTACCGCTATGAGCATGTCGATCAGGATAACGCCCTCAAGCACGCCAACGCGCAAACCTTGCGCACCCGCATAGGCGTGCAGAGCGGCAAGTGGTACGGCCTGTCGGCGCTGATTGAGGCCGATAACGTCAGCCGCATCGGCGATGCCAGCTACAACAGCACGCGCAATGGCCAGGGTGACTACTCGGTGGTTGCCGACCCGGATGGCAGCGAGATCAACCAGGCCCTGCTGCGCTATGACCACCAGTACGGCAGCGCGGTACTCGGCCGCCAGCGCATCAACCTGGACAACCAGCGTTTCGTCGGTGGCGTGGCCTGGCGGCAGAACGAGCAAACCTACGACGGCGCCCTGGCTCAGCTCAAACCGCTGGCCGGGTTAACCCTGACCTATGCCTATATCGACAACGTCAACAGCATCTTCGGCCCCGGTGACAATCGCTTCGACACAGCGGCTAACCCGGCCAATATCGAAGGCCATAGCCACCTGCTGAATGCCCAGTACGTGGTGATGCCCGAGCTGACTGCAACCGCCTACCAGTACCGTCTGGGCCTGGACAACCTGACAGCCGGCAGCCAGTCGAGCAAAACCACCGGTCTGCGCCTCAACGGTGCCATTGCAGGGGTCAGCTACGCCTTGGAATACGCCAAGCAAAGCGACCTCAGCGACTACGCCGACAACACCCAGGATCTGGACAGCGAGTACTACCTGGCCGAACTGGGCTATAGCTTCAAGGGCGTGGCCTTCAAGGGCGGCTACGAAGTGCTGAGCGGTGACTCGGGCCCGGGCAACCGCGCCTTCCAGACCCCACTGGCGACCAAACACGCCTTCCAGGGCTGGGCCGACATCTTCCTCCTGACACCCGCCGACGGCGTCAAGGATGCCTATGTAGGCCTTACCGCACCGCTGCTGGGCGGCAGCCTGCAAGCCTGGTACCACGATTTCCGCGCCGAGCGTGACAGCAGCCAGTACGGCGAGGAAATCGACGTCTCCTACGCCCACCCGATCCCCGGCGTGAAGGGCCTGGTCGGCCTGGTCAAATACGCCAACTACGATGCTGACGACTTCTCCGTCGACACCGAAAAGCTCTGGGCGCAGCTGCAGTACAGCTACTGATAGCACCGGCCCCGCAACGGGGCCATCTACTGATGGGCGCGCGGCGCAAACGCCGCGTGTCTGTGGAGAGTTCTATGAATCGTCGTCTTATCATCCCCCTGATCCTGCTCTGCAGTCTGCTCAGCCCAGCGGCCTGGGCCACTATTAACGCGGCCGAAGCGATGAACCTGTCGGGCATGCAGCGCATGCTTAGCCAGCGCATTGCCAAGAGCTACCTGATGCTGGGTGCCGAGATCCGCCCCGAACAGGCCGAACAGCAGCTCGACCAGAGCATCGCCAAATTCGAAAGCAACTACCTGGCCCTGAGCGAATACGCCCCCACCGCAGAAATCCGCAGCGCCCTGCAAGAGGCCGGCACAACCTGGCAACGTTACCGCGAACTGGCGCTGTCGCGCCCCGATAAACCACAGGCACTGCTGGTGCTGGAGCTCAGTGATCAGTTGCTGGCGCAGAGCGAGCAGGTGGTGCAACTGCTCGAACGCCACAGCGGTGGCCGCAGCGCGGTGCTGGTCAACCGTAGCGGTCGCCAGCGCATGCTTAGCCAACGTATCGCCAAGCTGTATCTGGCCATTAGCTGGCGCTTGCCGGTCGCCAATCTGCAGCAGAGCTTCGAGCAGGCCGTCGGCGAATTTGAAGTCGCGCTGCAGGAGCTGCAGCAGGCCAGCCAGAACACTGCGCAAATCAGCAAGGGCCTGAACCAGGCCGAAGCGCAGTGGCGGTTTACCCGCGCCGGGTTCAACCTGGCCAGCGACTCACGCTACGTGCCGACGATAATCACCACCACCACGGAAACCCTGCTGTGGCAGATGAACGAGCTGACCAACCAATATGAAGGGGTAATGCTGACAGGCTCCTGAGGTGCCCTCAACAGCACGTAAGGGATGATCACCAGCACAAGGTCAGCCCCGTAGCCCGGATAAGCGCAGCGCAATCCGGGGCCGAGACAATCCCGGATTGCGCCAAGGCTTATCCGGGCTACGGCTGTAATGCAGCCCTGTAGTCCGGTGATCTCTCAAGACGGAAAGCATCGCCAGCAAGGACTAGGCGTCCCCCTGGCTCCTACATATCAACCTTCGCTGCGCACCCTTTTCACCGCATCCAGCCAACCGTCATAGAGTTTGCTGCGATGACTGTCCGCCATGCGCGGATCAAACCGCTGCTGCCGGTGCCAATGCCGGGCAATACTCGCCAGGTCTTTATAAAGCCCGGCCTGCAGCCCCGCCAGATAAGCCACACCGAGGGCGGTGGTTTCAGTGACTTCCGGGCGCTCCACCGGCACCCCGAGGATGTCGGCGAGAAACTGCATCACCCAGTTGTTTTCCACCATGCCGCCATCGACCCGCAGCGCGCTAGGTTCGGCCGCGCCGTCCTGACGCATGGCTTCGAGCAGGTCGCGGGTCTGGTAACACACCGACTGCAGGCCGGCGGTGACGATTTCCTTGATCCCGGTGTCGCGGGTCAGACCGAAGATCGCGCCACGAGCTTTCGGGTCCCAATACGGCGCACCAAGCCCGGTAAAGGCTGGCACCAGGTACACACCGCAGGCGTCACCGGTCTGTTCGGCCATGGCCTCGGAATCACGGGCATGGCTGATCAGCTTGATGCCGTCACGCAGCCACTGCACGGCGGCGCCGGCAACGAAGATGCTGCCCTCAACCGCATAGGTGACCTTGCCATTCAAGCGATAGCCCACGGTGGTCAGCAGGCGATTTTTCGAAATCACCGGCACGCTGCCGGTGTTCTGGATCATAAAGCAGCCGGTGCCGTAGGTGCTTTTGACCATCCCCGGCTCAAAGCAGGCCTGGCCAATCAGCGCAGCCTGCTGATCACCGGCCATTCCCAGCACCGGAATGGCCGCACCGAGCAAATTGGCTTCGGTGATGCCGAAATCAGCGGCGCAATCGAGCACCTCGGGCAACAGGCTGGCGGGAATCTCAAACAGCTTGAGCAGCTCCTCATCCCACTGCTGGGTGTGGATATTGAACAGCAAGGTGCGCGAGGCGTTGCTGGCATCGGTTTTGTGCGACTTGCCACCGGTCAGGCGCCACAACAGGAACGAGTCCACGGTGCCAAAACGCAACTCACCACGCTCGGCACGCTCACGGGCACCGGGGACTTTTTCCAGAATCCAGCGCAATTTGGTCGCGGAGAAATACGGGTCGATCAGCAGCCCGGTCTTGGCTGCCACTGCTGCCTCATGCCCAGCGGCTTTCATCTGGGCGCAGTAGTCGGCGGTGCGCCGATCCTGCCAGACAATCGCCGGGTGGATCGGCGCACCGGTCTGCGCATCCCACACCAGGGTAGTTTCACGCTGATTGGTGATGCCGATAGCCGCCACATCACTGGCGCTTAGGCCGCTCTGCTTGAGCGCTTCACGGCAGACTTTGAGAGTGCTTAGCCACAGCTCTTCGCCGTCATGCTCAACCCAGCCATCCTGGGGGAAGTACTGCTTGAACTCCTGCTGCGCACGCGCCACGGGCAAGCCCTGAGCACTGAAGACAATCGCCCGGCTGCTGGTGGTGCCCTGGTCGATGGCAAGCAGGTAATGAGACATGCAGGATTCCTTGTTCTTATGTGGATAGAGCGTGTTGTTCAGTTGCGACCGATGGGTGCAAACAGCGCCTGCGTCAGCTGCGCCAGCACTGCGGCGTCCAGCTGCACTTCCAGGCCGCGCCGCCCGGCACTGACATAGATATTCGGAAACTGCTGCGCCGACTCATCGATAAAAGTACGCAGGCGCTTCTTCTGCCCTAGCGGGCTAATACCGCCTAACAGATAACCGGTGGCCCGTTGCGCTGCAGCTGGGTCAGCCATATCGGCCTTCTTCACCCCGGCGGCCTGAGCCAGGGCTTTTAGATCCAGCGTACCGGCTACTGGCACCACCGCCACCAGCAGCTCGCCCTTCTCACTGGCCGCCAGCAGGGTCTTGAACACCTGGGCTGGCTCAAGATTGAGCTTTTCCGCCGCTTCCAGGCCATAGGAAGCAGCCTTGGGATCGTGGTGATAACTATGCACCTGGTGCACAGCCTTGGCTTTTTTCAGCAGATCAATGGCAGGCGTCATGTTCGAATGTGAAAGCAATCTGACAAAGTTGGCGTACCTTAGCCCATCTATTCCACTTTCGGCAGCCTATAATGGCGCGCAATTTCAAGGATCTGCCCATGACCCTCCCGCCTCGCCAACACGACATTCTCGAACTTGCCCGCGAACGCGGCTATGTCAGCATCGACGAGTTGGCCCAGGCGTTTGCCGTCACCCCGCAAACCATTCGCCGCGACATCAACCAACTCGCCGAACAGGGCCTGCTGCGTCGCACCCATGGCGGCGCAGCCAGTGAAAGCTCAAGTACGCAGAACACCGCCTACAGCATGCGCGCCGGGCAGATGCGCGATGAAAAGCAACGCATCGCTGCCGCCATTGCCGCACAGATTCCCAACCACGCTTCGCTCTTCATCAACATTGGCACCACCACCGAAGCCATTGCCCGTGAGCTGCTCGGCCACAAGGGTCTGAAGATCATCACCAATAACCTGCATGTGGCGGCCCAGCTCAGCGCCAAGGCCGACTTCGAAGTGCTGCTGGCCGGCGGTACGGTGCGCAGCGATGGCGGCATCGTCGGCCAGGCGGCGGTGGATTTTATTCAGCAGTTCAAGGTCGACTTCGCCCTGGTCGGCATCAGCGGCATCGATGAAGACGGCAGCCTGCTCGACTTCGATTACCAGGAAGTAAGGGTCTCCCAGGCCATTATCAGCAATGCGCGTCAGGTATTTCTGGCCGTCGATTCCAGCAAGTTCGGTCGCAATGCGGTAGTACGCCTGGGCTCGGTCGCTCTGGTTAACCGGGTGTTTACCGATGCAGCACCTTCCGCGGCAATCAATCGCCTACTGGCAGAACACAAGGTTCAGCTCGACCTGGTGTAAACCAATAACCTCAGCTTAAAAATCAACGACCACTGGGCGCGAAAGCGCACTTCGGGGTGGCGAAGCCGTGTTTATTCGACTAGCATATTTTCGAAAGTGAACATTCAAAGTTCAATACTGACTTTCGGTGCCGCCATGCCTACTCGCCCCGCCAGCAACACTCCACTCGCTGAAGTCTATGATCTTGCCGTGATTGGCGGCGGTATCAATGGTGTCGGGATCGCCGCTGATGCAGCCGGGCGCGGCTTGTCCGTGTTCCTTTGCGAAAAGGACGACCTGGCGCAACACACCTCATCGGCCAGTAGCAAACTGATCCATGGCGGCCTTCGTTACCTGGAGCACTACGAATTCCGTCTGGTGCGCGAAGCCTTAGCCGAACGTGAAGTGCTGCTCACCAAGGCCCCGCATATCGTCAAACCCATGCGTTTTATCCTGCCGCACCGCCCGCACCTGCGGCCGGCCTGGATGATTCGTGCTGGGCTGTTTCTCTATGACCACCTGGGTAAGCGCGAGAAGCTGGCCGGTTCACGCAGCCTGCGTTTCGGCGCCGGCAGCCCATTGCAGGCTGAAATCACACGCGGTTTCGAATACTCCGATTGCTGGGTCGATGACGCCCGCCTGGTGGTACTCAATGCCATGGCCGCCCGCGAAAAAGGCGCACACGTGCACAGCCGCACCCGCTGCGTCAGCGCACGGCGCAGCAAGGGCCTGTGGCATATCCATCTGGAACGCAGCGATGGCAGCTTGTTCTCGATTCGCGCCCGCGCCTTGGTCAATGCCGCCGGCCCCTGGGTGGCACGCTTTATTCGCGAAGACCTGAAACAGGAGTCGCCGTACGGTATCCGCCTGATTCAGGGCAGTCATATCGTCGTGCCGCGCCTGTTCGATGGCGAGCAAGCTTACATTCTGCAGAACGAAGACCGCCGCATCGTCTTCGCCATCCCCTATCAGGAACGCTTCACCCTGATCGGCACCACGGACCGCGAGTACCAGGGTGACCCGGCCAAGGTGGCGATCAGCGATGAAGAAACCGACTACCTGTTAAACGTGGTCAACGCGCACTTCAAGAAGCAGATTCAGCGCAGCGACATCCTGCACACCTATGCAGGCGTACGTCCGCTGTGTGATGACGAGTCCGACGATCCATCGGCAGTCACGCGCGACTACACCCTGTCGCTGTCCGGCCACCCCGGCGAAGCTCCGTTGCTCTCAGTGTTCGGCGGCAAGCTCACCACCTACCGCAAGCTCGCCGAGTCGGCGCTGGCGCAACTGGCGCCGTTCTTTCCCAAGATGGGCCCAAGCTGGACCGCCAGCAGCCTGCTGCCGGGTGCCGAACAACTGGACAGCCAGAGCGCGCTGGTGGAAGCGCTGTGCGCCCGCTTTGGCTGGCTGCCCACCTCACTGGCGCGGCGCTGGGCCAGCAGCTACGGCAGCCGCAGCTGGGTGATGCTCAAAGGCGTGAGCAACCTCAGCGACCTTGGCGAACACCTCGGCGGCGGCCTGTACACCCGTGAAGTTGACTACCTGTGCCAGGAAGAATGGGCCATGCAGGCAGACGATATTCTCTGGCGGCGCAGCAAACTTGGCCTGTTCACCACTCCGGCGCAGCAGGCCAAACTCGACAACTACCTGCGCATCGAATCACCGCGCAGCCCGGAAGATGCTCACGCGGCGTGAATGGTTGTTTCAGGGACAGAGCATTTTCTTGCCCGCGCCGCAGTTTTCCGTGTCATGGACGGCTGCCGACTGCATCCGCACGGTAGCCTCGGACGTCAGAACAAAGCCCTTGCGCTGGCCGCAAATGGCCGCGTACTGATCCCATGATTGCCTGGAGTTTTCGCTGAAGCTGCCGCCCGATTGGCGCTGATTGAATTTCGAGGCGCTGCTGAGCAGGTTCTCGACCATCGGCACGATCAGTTTGACGCAGTACTGCACACGTATTTTCAGCAGATTGGCATCTTGAATCGACACCGGGTTCTGTTGGGCCGAGCGGTACATAAGGTTGTCATTGGGGATGGCTTGAGCGGTTATGCCGGCGCTGCGCAGCCCGTCATGGGGTATTTGCCAGGCAGTAAAGCTGTTGAGCGCCGGGCTGATACGGGTGATCAGCACAAAGTTGTCGACCTCCTCCGCGGTTTTCTCCATCCGCGTGGCTTCCGGGTACTGCGAGAACATCGGGTACATACCGCGCAGCAGGCCACGGCGCATACCTTCGTACTGCGCGTTATTCACCGCCCCCAGGCGAGCCGCCTGGAAGGCCGCGTAGTTCAGCCCGCTTTTTGCTGAATAGATCAGCGTCGCTTGAAAGGCCCCGAAGATCAGCAGGATCAGCACCGGGATGATGATCAGGAACTCAACCATCGCTTGCCCACGCTCCTGCTGGCTATTCGCTGCGGGTGGGGGCGTGCGCATCGAACACCTCGATCAGTTGCTCGGCGCGCTCCAGGGCTGGTTGTGCCCTGGGATTTTTCCGGTCCAGATAGCGGCGCGCCTCCATAGCGGTCAGCGTCAGTTCCTGTGCTTGCAGCTGCATCAGGTTGTACCAGGCGCCGGCGTGTTGCGGGTCACGCAGCAAGGCTTCGCGATAGGTGCGTATCGCCAGGGCATGATTGCCTTCGCGCGCCAGGCTATTGGCCAGGCGATAACGGGTGTCGGCATCGGTAGGCATCTGCGCTGCCAGCTTGGCGTAATACTCGCTGGAACGTGCGTAGTTGCCCTGGGCGTAGGCCTGTTGCGCCTGGCGTTCAAGGTCGAGCAGGTCGGTTGAGCTGCCGAGTCCGAGCCCGGCACAGCCCTGCAACACGACGCTCAGGGCGATGATGATTAAGCCACGCATTGGATCTGGTCCCCCACTGTAATGTTCAGCCGCTGGCATTCACCGGCGGCCATTTCGATAACGCTGTTGGCCGGCCAGCACAGGCTTAGTTGCCAGGGCCGCAGCTGTGTGCGGATTTGCAGCACGCGCTGTTGCTTATCCAGGTAGATCACATCAATGGCAAAACGCATAAACCAGCAATGCACGGAATTACACGGCCGCAGCCATAGGCCATGGCCGGCCGGCAGGGTTTTGTAGCCGAGCAAACCGCGCAGGCGCGCCCAGGGTGTGTGGGCAAGTTGCAGCTGCAATAGGCTGGGCGGGCGATTACCAGCGGTATGCACAACCAGGGCTTCACGCATCAGGTTTGCCCCATAAACTTGACCACAATCGGGAACAGCAAAATCACGAAGGTCAGCGGGAAGATGAACATGATCAAGGGAATGATCAGCTTCACGGGTGCCTGCATAGCGGTTTTCTCGGCACGCTGGAAGCGCTCTTCCAGGCGCTGCTGGGCCTGAATCTGCAGGGTGTTGCGCAGGCTGCTGCCCATCTTCTCGGCCTGCACCACCGAGCGTACGAAGGTGGTGACATCCTTCAGGTTGATGCGTTGCTCCATGCGCGCCAGCGCTTCGGCGCGTGGCAGGCCGGAGCGGATATCGCGCAGCACAATGCGAAACTCGTTTTTCATGGCGCCATCGGGGCCTTTATCCACGGCCTGCTGCAAGGCGCCGAGGAAGTTCAGGCCGGCGTCGACGCACATGGACAGGTATTCGAGAAACACCGGCAGGTTGCGCACGATGTCGCGGTCACGGCGTTTATGCGTGTCGCTGATCCACATCACGGGCAAGGCGGCGCCCATCAGCAGCATCAGCAACACCACCGACCAGAGAATGCCGCTCTTGCCGCTGGCCATCGGCAGGATCGCCAACACCGGAAACAGCAGCGCCATGGTGATGCACAGGGCGAGAAAGTCTTCGGCGGTGAGTACATAAAGCGCCCCGGTGCGCTGCATGCGCACGTCCAGCCAGTCCATGAGTTTGGGCGGCAGGTTGCTGCAGGCGAAGTGGCTGACCAGGCGCACCAACGGCCAGATCGGACGAATCCAGCTCGGCACCGGGTCCATGTAGGTGCGGTTTTCCGCGGGCAGCAAGGTGAACAGTGACAACACCGCGAGCAGGATGCAGGTGACGGTTACCCCCAGGCTGGCACTGCTGAACAGGACAAGAAGTTCGCTCATGATCAGGCGTCAATCCGGGTGATTTTTTTGATAAACATAAAGCCCAGCACTTCCATCACCACCATCACTGCCAGCACCATCAGGCCGTTGCGGGTGGTGTAGAGCTGGCGCATGGCTTCCGGCTCAATAAAGCTGAGGATGATGGCCAGCATGATCGGCAGCATGGCCATAAAGGTGCCCTGGGCGCGGCCCTGGGCGGTGAGGCTGTCGATCTTGCCCTCCATGACTTTCTTGCGCCGCAGCATCGCGGCCATACCGTTGATGGTTTCCACCAGGTTGCCGCCCACTTCGCGGCTGATGCGAATGGCCGAACTGGCCATGATGAATGAGGGCAACGGCAGGCGTTTTTCCAGCTTGATCAGCGCTTCTTCCAGGGTGACGCCGAGGCGGATGTTCTTGATCAGCAGGCCGAACTCCTGATTCAGCGGCGCCGGCGATTGATGCACCACATTCTCCAGCGCCATGTTTAGGCTGGCGCCGGACTGCAGGCTGCTGGACAGCAGCATGAAGGCATCGGGAAGTTGTTCTTCGAACTTCTTCAGGCGTGCCTTGCGCAGGTGATTGAACATCAGGTGCGGGGTGAACAGGGTCACCACAATGCCAGCTGCCGTGACCACCGGCAGCTGGAACAGCAGTTCGAGCAACACCGGCACCAGCAACAACAGCACCAGGGTGAGAATGAGCACTTGCCGGCCGCTGGTGAAAATGAACATGTCTGCCATTTCCAGCTCGGCGCGGCGGGAAAACTGCCGGCGGTAATGGTCCAGGTTATCGGCCACCCGCCGGCTGATCAGCAAGGCCAGCGCGCAGACCGAAACGGCCAGCAGCAGCGCACACAGCACCAGCCACACGGCGGCCACTTACAGGCGCTCCGGGGTGTGGAAAATGTCCATGTTCACGCCAATGCCGCGTTTGCTCAGCGCTTCATAGAACTCCGGGATTTGCCCGGTGGCGCGGTAATGGCCCTTGACCCGTCCCTGCTCGTCGAAACCCTGCTGTTGATAGGCAAAGATCTCGTTGAGCAGAATCGTGCTCTGCTCCATGCCGGTGACTTCGGTGATGCTGGTGATACGCCGCGAGCCATCGCCAAAGCGCGTTTGCTGCACGATCAGCTGCACGGCCGAGGAGATCTGCTCGCGAATGGCCTGCACGGGCAAATCCATGCCGGCCATCAGCACCATCACTTCCAGACGGCGCAGCATGTCGCGCGGCGAGTTGGCGTGGCCGGTGGTCAGTGAACCATCGTGGCCGGTGTTCATTGCCTGCAGCATGTCCAGGGCTTCCCCGCCGCGACACTCGCCGACCACGATGCGATCCGGGCGCATGCGCAGGCAGTTGCGCACCAGGTCACGAATGGTCACCTGGCCCTTACCCTCCATGTTGGCCGGGCGCGCTTCCAGTGAGACCACATGGGGTTGCACCAGCTTCAACTCAGCAGCGTCTTCGATGGTCACCACGCGCTCATCCAGCGGGATGAAGTTGGAGAGAATATTCAGCAGCGTGGTTTTGCCCGAGCCGGTGCCGCCAGACACCACGATGTTCATCCGCTGCTCAACGGCGATACGCAGAAACTCGACCATGGGCTCATTGATCGAGCCATAGCCCAGCAAGTCGTCGGTGGTGAGCTTTTTCTCTGAGAATTTACGGATGGTCAGGCACGGCCCACGCAGCGCCAGCGGCGGGATGATGGCATTGACCCGCGAGCCATCCTTGAGGCGGGCATCGACCATCGGTGAGCTTTCATCGATGCGCCGCCCCAGCGGCGAAATGATGCGCTCGATGGTAGACAGCACGGCCGAGTCGGAGCTGAAGCTGATGCCGGTGCGCTCCAGGCGGCCGGAGCGCTCCACGTAAATATCGTCGTAACGGTTGACCATGATTTCCGACACGCTGGGGTCGGCCAGCAGGTCCTCCAGCGGGCCCAGCCCCACCGCCTCGTTGATCACGATCTTGTGCAGAATCTCGCGACTGAGCGTGGCCGGCAGGCGATGGGCAATTTGCTCGGTAATGCCGTTGATCAGCTCGGACAGGCTGTTGCGCACTTCCAGCGGGCCCATGCTGTCGAGGTTCATCCGCCGCAGGTCCATGGCGCGGAACAGCTCCGCCTGCACGTACTGCGACCACTCCATATAGGGTGCGTTGTCCTCGCCGCTGCTGGCCGCTGCATCCGGCGGCAGCGGCGTATCGGCCTCGGTTTCGATCTGCCCCAGGCCCCGCACCTGCAGGTTATAGGCACCGATACCGATCAGGTCTTCCGGGCTAAGCGGGCCGAAGCGCTCCACCGGCTTGCCGTTGACCAGCAGCTCGTTGCCGCGGCTGATATTTTCCACAAACAAGCCGCCCAGCGACTGCTCGATGCGCGCGTGATTGGGGGCCACCTTCCAGCCGCGTAAGCGCACCAGCCCGGTTCGCGCCTTGCCCACCTCGCATTGCGCCGAGGTGCAGGTGAGCGTGTCGAGCTGCTCGCCGCCTTTATAGGTCACCACCACTTCAAACATGCTCAGCCCTCAATCAATCAGTTCGAGATTGCCAACGGTTTTGGCGTACTTCTCGATCATCTGTTTCTCGCGGGCGAGCTCTTTGACGTTCGGCGAGTCGGCGCCTTCGGTGAGCAGGCGCGGGGTGATAAAAATCACCAGTTCGGTGCGGTTGCCCTTATAGCTTTTGTTGCGGAACAGGCCGCCGAGATAAGGGATATTCATCAACCACTTGATGCCTTCAATGGTTGATTGGCTGTCTTCGGTCACCAGACCGGACAGTACTAGGGTCTCCCCCACTTTGAGCTGCACTTCGTTCTCGGTACGGCGGGTTTTGAAGGCTGGGTATTCACCGACCTGGTTGGCTTTGTCCAGCTGGCTGATTTCCGCCTTGACGTTGGTGGCGATGGTTTCGCCACCGTACAGTTGCGGCTCGATATTAAGCAGGATGCCGAAGTCCTTGTACTCCACCGAGGGGCCGTTGATGCTGCTGGTCACCACAGGCACCTGACCGCCGACGGTCAACTCCGCCTTGCCGCCACTGCGGGCGCTGAGCCGCGGCGAGGCCAGGGTCAGGGCCGAGCCGTTTTTCTCCAGCAGGTTGATCCGCGAAGTGATCTCACTGGCTACGCCCCAGTAGGCATGGGAACCGACATTGCCGACCGCGTCATTGAGATCGTCGAAGGTGCCGGAGGCACTGGGGAACTGCCCACGGTAGAGGTTGTTGGTGCCACCGTCGGCGTTGAAGGCGAACGTCGGGCCATTGATGCTGGTGCTCCAGTTGACGCCCAGCTCTTCCACATCGTCCTTGGCGAACTCGGTGATGCGCACATCGAAGTAGATCATCGGCGCGAGGAACTTGGACATTGGCTGGGCCAGCACCAGCAGGTCTGGATAACGCTCTTTGAGCAGCTCAATGCGAGTGATGTCGATGGCATCCAGATCGCCGTCGATGACAATCTGCCGGCCGACGGCTTTGATCTGAATGCCAGGAATCTGCCCGAGCATGGCCTTGACCTCTTGCAGCACCTGGGCCGAGTCGGCCTTGGTGGCGGCACCGCTCTGCTCTTCGGCCAGCACCAGCACGTTTTCATAGAACTTGGCGGCTTCCTTGACGCGCGCCAGGTACTCACTGCTCAGGCGTCCCTCCAATACCACCTGGCGACCCACGGTGCGAATGCGCAGCCCCGGAATATCCGACAGCAAAGCGCGCAGCTCGCCGACCTGGCGGTAGCCATTGGCCTTGGCCACGACCACGCTGACCTGCTGGCGCTGGTCGTCGGCAAACCACAATTGCACCGTGGTTTCCCCCGGTGTTTCTGCGGTGATCACCACCTCTTCGTTCTTCAGCATGGTGGCGCTGATGATCGCCACATTGCCGACGGCAACGCGTTCCACGCCGGGCGCCAGGATTACATGCACATCGCCGTCGTACAGCACCATCGCTGCAGGAATCTCGTCGGCCTGAACCTGCAGGGCCATGGCGGCACCGCACACTATCGATAACACTCGTAGCCTTTTCATTGTCGCCCCAGCGTGTGCAATTGAGTGAGTCGACGCGAGCACAGCCCGCGCGCAGTGGTGAGGGTTATTCAAGGCGCAGGGTCTGCACCGGAATAACCCCAGCGGTGCCTGTGCCGCCAGGGATGAACTGGATCATGCGGGAGGGTTCCAGGCGCTTGTTGCGCGCCTTGCCCGACTGTTCACTGGGCAGGTTGGCGGCCTGTTCAGCGGCCACCGTCAGTCCGCTAACCAGCACGTTGCCGTTGCCATCGACGAGCTTGCCGTTGAGCAGCGTCCCCGTGGCCTTGCCGTCGGCGCCGAATACGGTGTCGCCGCGCAAGGTGCCGATTACGTTGCCCTCGGCATCGCGCACCACGACCTTGGCATCGCCCTGAACGGCCACCTGGGCGCCAGCCACCACTTGCCCGGCCAGATCGCGAACTTCGCCATTTTTGACGCTACCGACCTTACGACCCTGGGCATCGATAATGTCGTCACCCACCAGGGTGCCGAGCACTTTGCCGGAGGCATCGCGAACCACCCGCACGTTGCCCTCGACGGGGCGGCCGCTGCTGTCGAGCTGGATGTTTTCGACCTGACCGAGCACCTGGCCGTCCTTGACGACGCTGAGCACGTCGCCGTCGGCGCCGATCAATTGGCCGTCGACCACGCGACCGATGATCTTGCCTTCTGCATCGCGCGCGATCTGGCCCATTTCACCGATGATCTTGCCTTGCGCGTCTTGCACCACGGTGCTGATGCTGCCGAGTGGCTTGCCGTTAAGGTCGTAGGCTTTGCCGTCACGTTGGTGCCCAATCACTTGGCCCTGGGCATCGACGATCTTGTCGCCGTCCACCCTGCCGAGCACCTTGCCGGTCGCATCGCGCACCACTTGGCGTTCCTGGTTTTGTGGTGCAGCGTGGTCCTGCACCCGCGAGCGGCTCATGTCGACCACGCGGCCCTGGCTGTCGAGCACGGCGTTGGCTTGCACCCTGCCCAGCGACTTGCCATCAACGCCAACGGCCTTGCCATCGACGACGGTGCCAATGGCGTTGCCGCTGGCATCGATAACCTTGCCATCGACCACGCGGCCGATCACATTGCCTTGCTCATCGCGTACCACCGTGGCGCGCTCATGCATGCGTAGCAGGGGATCGTCCGCGTTAAGGCCGCGGACAGTACGGCCTATTACGTTGCCGTCGAAGCCTACCGCTTGCCCGTCAACGACTTTGCCAACGATGCGGCCATCGGCACCGACAATATTGTCGCCGACGATGCGGCCAATCAGGTTGCCGTCGGCATCCACCACCGCGTCGATCAGTTCCTGGGGCGGTGGGTCCAGCAGGTTGGCCACGGTGACCTGGCCCAGTTCAGCCATGCTGGTGTCTTTCGGGTGGCGCAGAACCGCGACCATTTCCCCGGCCTTTTCCGCCAGCTCAACCCGTGCCACCTGCACCGGCGTGAGCATCAGCGACAGGGTGGAAAAGTTCATGTTGAAGCCGTCGGGCGTGCTCTGGTCGTAGTAGTTCTCGTACTTGCGGCCGCTGGCATCTTCGCGGCCGGCAGCCAGCACGATGATGTCTTCGAGGATGTTGATCACCACATCGTCGGCATAGTTGGGCTGCTTTTGCAGGCCGATATCGCCGGCGGCAAAACTGCCCAGCAGGTCGATGCGGTCGCCGGGGCGCAGCATGCCGTCAAAGGAATTGATCTTGCTGATTTTGACCGTCTTGATCCGCTTGCCCAGTTCGACGTTCTCCGAGAAGCGCGAGACGCGCTCCTGCTCCACGGCATCCCAGCTGATGGGCCGGCCGCGCTGCAGCGGCGCAACTGTCATGCGGCCTTCAAGCTTGGGCCAGTCCTCGGCCAGGACGACATTGGAGGCCAGGTAGTCACTGGGCACATCCAGAGTGGCAACCAGCTCCGGGGTCAAGGCCTGGGCCTTGCCGATATCGGCCTTAGGCACGACCACCGTGACTTTCTGTTCAACCGGCGGGCGATAAGCGTCGCGGTACTGGGCCTCCTTGGATTTCAGGTACAGCCAGCCCATGGCCCCGGCGAGCACGCCACATGCCACTGCGATGATCAGCAGTTTCTTTCCTGATACAGATGACATGTAGCTCCCCAGTGCAAAAAGTGCTGTCCGCGCAGGTGCGCAATAGTGGTTCGGTGTCTCTTATGGTTTTCTATGTTTAGAGCTTTTCTGGCGTGGCTCGCGCGTACGCATCAGTTGCGCCGCAGCGACCACTGCGTCCCAATAACCGGGTCCTTGGTTTGCAGCACGGAGAAGCGTGCCCTGCAGGCATCCGCCGTGCTGTCTACGTAACTGAGTTGGGGGGCGGGGGCGTTGAACTGGTCAGACACATTGCTGCCAATGGCCACGCTTGCGCCTTTTGCCGGCAAGGTGCTGACCTGCTCGGCGGCCCAGCCATAGCTACGCACGATGCACAGTGAATATTTGCTCCAGGCGGCCTCGGTCTCTGGGGCGAGGTACAGGCTGACCAGCTCGCCGGTTATTTTGCGGGGGCTGGTGAATGTGTCACTGCTGCTGATCAGCGCATCGCTCTTGGCATACACCAGGCCCGCCGCTTCATAAGCGGCGACGAAGGTTTTGCCATCAGGGGCGTACATCAGCACGTCACGGGTGGCGATGGGCGTCAGCCCTTCGGGTTGTTTGACCAGCGCCTTGCCGGTGATGGCATTGAAGTACTTTTTACCCTCCAGATAGGCAAAACCCAGCACCTCACCGTTGGCGTTGGCCAGTGCTTGCAACACCAGCGGCTTGCCATTGCTGTCGACGAAGACCTGGCTGATGCTGAAGCCGGGATAGAGAACCTGGCCATTGGCATCAACCAGGCTGCTGTTGCCCGATGCATCAAGGACGTAGGTGCCGATCACATCGCCATTGGCTGCAACCAGTTGGCCATTCACCACGCGCCCGACGTACACACCGTTGGCGTCATACACCTCGTTGAGTACCGCGAGGGCATCGTTGGTGGGCAGCTCCGTCTCGGTCGGCGGCAGTGGCTCAGGCTGACCGTCATCAAACGGCGGCTCGGGGCTGGGCTCGAGGATCCGCACGGCTTCGTTGTTGTACAGCTGAACCTTGTTCATCTCGCTGGAGTAGGTTTTGTAGCTGCTGCGCAGGCTATCAAACAGGCGCTCGACATCATTGCCCGCCAGCATCAGCGCCGCGCCGGTAACGCCGAGCACCACCAGGTACTCGGTCATGGATTGTCCACGTTGGGCCTTCATCAGCGATCCATCCGGTTGACCAGGATCTGGGTCTTGTCCTGATGGCGTAACAGGCCGACTGTCATCAGCTCACGCTTACGGCTATAGCTGAGCACCACGCCATTGGCCTGCTGGCTGCGCTGATCCAGGTTCCAGCCTTGCTGTTTGAGCTCGGTTTCGTACCAACGGGCCGTGGTGTGCATGTCCTCTTCATTGAGCAGCAACACCATGCGCCCTTGGCGGATATCGTCGTCGCTGCGCATGTCACTGATCACCTGGGCGCCTGGCGGCATCGGCATACCGTCGCCCAGCACTTGAGCCGCTGCAGCCTTTTCCGGAGGGTTGGTGATGAGTAGCTGGCCATAGCTGTAGCGGTCGTTCTGGCGCGTTACCTGGATCAGCATCATGCACTGTTGGTTGATGTGCAGGATCTGCTCCCAGCCGTTGAACGCCGAGAAGTCGACCTCGTCGGCCCAGGCCTTGTCGTAAAACGCTTTGACGCTTGCCAGGTTGGCCGGCACGCGAAAACTGCGCCCGGCCATGGGCGTGTGGTTCCACTGGATGTTGCTGCCGATGTTGGCAACCAGCATGTCGGGCATCAGTGGGAAATCGTCATAGTTACACTCGGCCTGCGCCGAATTGACGGCCAGTAACAAGCTGAGTAAGAGCGGCGTGATTATTTTCATAGGCTATTCGAAGTAACAGAACCCTGTGCTGGTGGTGCACTTGGCCGGCTTATCCGGAATGGGCTTGATGCCGACATAGTCGAACTCGACATCCTTGAACGAGGGTTCAAACATGCCGATGGTCGAGATGATGGTTTCGATCAGGGGGTTGCTGAGCATGGTGCCCACGGCAAAATCGTCGGCGCGTTCCTTGAAATGATGATCGCCCTGGGCGTTCCAGCCGTCGGCAAGCACTGCGGACTGGGCGCGAATATTCAACTGCTTGTCCAGTGCGCCGCCAAACAGCGGCTTGCTGCCTAACCGGCTACCGGCCATAGAAACGGGAATGACGATGCTAGGGTTGTAAAGGTTCTCGGTCTCGTGAGCGACTTGCAGAAAGTCGTCATCCTTGGAGATTTTCAGAAAGCTCAGCACTTTCATCACGCCGCCCATGGCGTCGTTGTAAATGCCGATGACGTCGTAGCTGTAGGACGGTGTGTCCTCTGCGTTCAGGCTGGAGTGGCTCGGCATGCTGCCCGTGGCCGTCATCGGCTTGGCTTCGCCGCCGTGCGTCCAGCGCCATAGGCTGTTATTGCTGGTGGTGTCGGCGCTGCCGTCGATGTCGGCAGCGGTGAATGGCTGGATTGCCGCCGAGTAGGCCATCAAGCGTTTTTCCGCAGTTTTCAATATCGCTTCGTTGCCGCGTTGTGCGGTATCGCCGTCGTCGGTCTCGCCCGGCGCTTTGTCAGTGTCAAACCAGACGGTGCGTTCCCAGGCCACATAACGCGCCACCTGCTGGGCGGTGTAAGCCATGTCCGCTAATTTGGCCACCACGGGCACCAGCACAAACAGCAAGAGCACACCGCCCGCGACCATCACGACGAACTCCGCCATGGCCTGGCCATGCATGCGGGCTCTGCCCGTAGAAGCGAGCATGGTCATTTCACCAACTCGGAGACAGCGCTGCCGGCCGAGCTTGTGATCGTGTCAACGAACTTGTCGAGTACCGGCTTGACCGGCCCTTTGATAACAGAGGGCAGCTTATCGACCACCCGATCCTTGCCCGGGTTGATAAGCCCTTTCAGGCCCCTGTCGATCACTGCACCAGCAATCGCCGATGTGCTGGCACCTGGCTGCAGACCCAGCACGGCCATCAGGTCAATCTGCCCAGCCGCGATCATCTGCACCACGCGGCTCGGTTCGCGCAGGCGGGCATCCCAGAAGGGGCTGAACTGGTTAGGGGTTTCTACCCGGCCCGGCGGTGGGGCGAAATAGGATTCCGCCGAGGCGATGGTCATCATATGGTCAGGCCCGCCCCACAGCGACGACAGTGCGTTGTCTTTGACTTCCTGGGTCTCGAGGGCAAACGTGCCGCTGTCCAGACCCAGGCTGGCAGGGTTGTCACTGGTGCGCAGGCTGCTCAGCGGCTTGGCCACGGCCACGGTAAATTCGTTGCTGGTACCACGGCCTTGATAGTCATGGCCAAGGCTGAAAAATGAGGGCGCGCCGCCATAGCCGGTATTGACGTCCTCAGCCTGGTTGATACCAAAGGCTCCGAGTACATTGCCATGGGCCCAGGTCGTCGCATGCACCGACTGCATCGCCTCGCCGTAGGGCGCAGAGCTACCTGGCGGTGAATTTTGCATGGGGCTGCCCCACTGCGTACCAATCAGAAACTGATCGCCCGCCTTGGCCACTATCTGGTGCGTGCCGCCGCTAAGTGGCAGCCCCATCTGGAGTGGGAAGCCAGTGAGTATCTCAAAGCAACCTAATAGGGGCAGGCAGAATTCGATTCGCAGAGATACTTTCATCTTGAAACCGATGGAGCTGAAGTCGACGGAGCTCCAGCCGTACTGCGGGATACCTTTACCGCCAGCGGCCGTGCTCTTGGGGTTATAGACATAGGCCGTGCCGCCATTGTTGAACACACCCACCTCGACGTTTAAGCCCAACCTTATCGTGATGAACCCGAGGTAAATCGGCAGTTCCGGTGGGCTCAAACTGACGGTTGGATTAAAGTTGCGCGCAGCCAGCCAGGTGTTGCGGTTGCTGTTCATGATTGCCGCGTACTGACGGCCTGCCGTCCGTGCGGCACTGTTATCGGCATTCTGGGCGTTGCTGCTGTCGTACTTTTCCGGCGCGGTATTGACCAGCATGGTCGAGGGGGCAAGGCTGCCGAGAAAGTCGGCGACAAAGTCTTCGGATGAGGCTGCACTGCCGCCGCCGGCCGTGCTGGCACTTTTCGCCTGGCTGGCCAGGCTGCTCAAATTCAGTTCACTGGCGAAATACGTCAGGATGAAGTTCTGTGTCAGCAACAAATGGCTCAGGGTGACAACTTTCAGGTTGTCGTTGGTTCCTGGCATCTCATGGCGATCAACAATGTTTATTGGGGTGGTGAACTGCGCCTCCAGCGTTGCGACCGCAAAAATCTTCTGGAAGAAACCCATCACCAGATTGAAGCTGGAGATCACGTCGGGATAGATGCCGAGCAATGGCTTGGCCACGACCCCCGTGACACTGCCGAGGATCTGATAGGGCAGCGTGATGGCGGACAACGCATCAGCGATTGTCGGATTGGGGGCAGGGACGAGAGGGATCCGGTACGGCGCAAAGGTATTCACCCAGCGCGGAATATTGGCGTAGCGCTTGGACCAGGACATCAGCGCCACCACCTGACCGACCGACATCTCGTTGGCGACGATGGCCCGGTTGGTGTAGGCGATCAGGTTCTGGTGGCGGGCAAACAGCTTGGCTTGCGAGTAAACCGCCGCGTCGGCAGCGTTTTCGACCTGCACCCGATCACGGGTCAGTACCCCGTTGTTGTACATCAGGATCAGGCCGACCAGCGCGATGCCGAGAAAGAACAGGCCAAAGACCATGGCCTGCCCCGACTGCCGGTGCGCGCTCACAACCGCGATATCTGCTGCTAATTACTTGCGTTCGTCTTGCTTGAAACTGCTCAGGTTGGATTTGACGCCGGCGGCTGTCTGCGCTTCGCCACCCGTTGTAGCGGCCGCTTGCGTGGCTTCGCCACCGCCCAGCTCCGCAGCCATGTCACCGACCTGCTCACGCACGGTACTGCCGAACAGGTTGTAAACCACAATGGCCGAGATCGCGATCAGCGCCACGATGATGATGTACTCGGTCATGCCTTGGCCCAACTGACGAGCGCGCAACTTAATGGACATGGTGCTTCCTCTGAACTAGGCCGAGTGTGTTTGGGATGTATGGTTGCTGGCGTGGCCACTGGCTGGCCTGGGGCGGTCATGTTCGGCGTGCTGCCACAAGCGCCCTACTTGTCACAGCGATGCTAAGCGAAGGCATCCCGCGCCGTATGTCCCCATTTATAGCTACAGATAAACCTGCCGCCTTACTCTGTTAGGGCAATACCGCCTAATTAGCTGCGCTACTATCGCGGCAATAAACTCGTCTCATGCAGGATCAAGATGCGCAGCGAAAATGACAGCATGCCGATTCGAGTGATCCTGGTTGAGGACGATGTAACGTTTCAGCAAGCACTGCGGCATACCTTCAGCACCGCGACAGATATGCAACTGGTGGCCGTATTGAGCACGCGCGCTGAGGGCTTGAAGATGCTCAACCAGGCGCCGGCGGATGTGCTGTTGGTCGATCTCGGCCTGCCGGACGGCTCGGGTATCGATGTCATTCGTGCCGCCCATAGCAAATGGCCTGAGTGCAACATCATGGTCAGCACCGCTTTTGGCGATGAGATGCATGTCATGCAGTCGCTTGAGGCCGGCGCGACGGGCTATCTGCTTAAAGACAGCAGTACTGCCAGCATTGCCTCAGAAATTCGCAGCCTGCACCAGGGCGGCAGCCCGATCAGTCCCCTGATCGCCCGCCAGATACTGATGCGCTTTCGCCACGAAGACACATCCCAGCCCTTGGCAGCAACATCACCCAGCCCCAGCCGTGCGCGATTGTCCGCACGAGAGCAGCAAGTACTGGAATACATAACTAAAGGCTTTAATTCGGATGAGATTGCCGAGCTGATGGGCGTATCACGCCATACTGTTCTGACCTTTGTACGGCGAATTTATAAGAAGCTTGAAGTCAGCTCGAAAACAGAAGCGATCTACGAAGCGCGCAGCCAAGGATTACTGGGTGCCTAAGCAATGGCCAGAAATCTTTCTCATAATTGCACTGCTAACTGTATGTATTCCTGCAGCTACTGCGACTGAATTACCCGTACACATTACCACCGCGCACATACTCAATATCCCCTGCCAAGACTTTAGCGCCCCACCTCAAGTGGTTAATGAACAACTGCTGCCTGATAAATGGTCTACCGTTAATCTGCCACACGCCCTGACTCGGCAATTGATTCCTTCCTCCGCCCTGCATGAACATGAAAGAACAGCCACAATAGAAACCTGGTATCGCCTGCAACTTCCAGCGCCAGCCTCAGAAACACAAAAACAACTCTATATTCCACGCTGGAAAACCGATGGCAACCTTGCCATTTATGCCGACGGCCAGCTGATTTACATGTCAAGCGGTGGCGTGTACTGGAATGGCTGGAATATCCCCCTGAGCATCCCGTTAAATGCAACAGCCAACACATCCAGCCCCAGCACTATCCTCTTGCGCATCCAACGCCCGAGCGATTCGGGTGGCGGTATTTCCTCTATATGGGTGCAAGAAAGCAGCAGCCTAAACTGGCGTTACCGGCTTCGATACTTACTACAGGTCCAGCTGCCGTATACCAGTAGCGTGGTTTTTCTAGCAGTTGGCTTATTCTCTTTTTTTGTTTGGTGCCGATTACGCAGCGAGCACTCCTACCTATTATTTTTCTTTATCTCAATCGCCTCGTTTATTCGCACACTCCATTATTACGTCGGCGAGCGTGAGCTATCCATAGCGGAGTCCTGGTTCAGTTGGCTAACCATAAACTCACTATTCTGGATGGTATTAGTTACTCACTTCTTCCTGCAAAGCCTTCACCACCGCCCCAGCCGTTGGCTAAGCGCACTAGTCATATTGGTTACAATTGTAGCCGGAGTGCTGACTCTGCCAATGCTTTCCGGACTACTGAATGCCTATGCACTGTCGCCACTGATTTACTTCGCCTTGATCATCACCGGATCTTTAGTAGCAGGATTCGGCGCATACAAATCAAAGCAGGAAAATTGCAATGATGGATTGTTATTAAGCGGCTGGGCAATAGCAGGCATGTTGCTGGGCTGCCATGATTGGTTACTGCAAAACAACTATTTAAGTATCGAATCTATTTATCTCGGTCCTTACAGCAACATCGGCGCATTCCTGATTGTCATGAGCATTATTTACCGACGTTTCCTAAAAGCTAATGAAAGCGTCAAAAGCACCAATGCCAGCTTGGCTTTTCGCCTACAAGAGCGTGAAAACGAGCTAAAGAACAGCCATCAGCGCTTACGCGAAATTGAACATCGGCAAACACTCAGCAATGAACGTCAGCGACTTATGCAAGACATGCACGATGGTATGGGCTCGTCACTCATAATTGCATTGCTGGAGGCTGAGAAAGGCCATCTTGACGCCTCGTCATTAACCGACGTACTGAAAAACTGCATCGAAGATCTGAAACTCACCATCGATTCGATGGAGCCGGTAGAGGCCGACCTATTGCTGTTGATGGCAACATTAAGATTCCGTTTAACACCGCGCTTGGAAAGTGCCGGAATACGCTTGCGCTGGGATATTCAGAATGTGCCCGCACTTGACTGGCTTGACCCGCGTAATGCGCTGCATATCTTGCGCATTCTTCAAGAGACATTCTCCAACATTATCAAGCACACCAATGCTACGGAAATTCGCATTACCACATCTTCTGATGCGACTCATGTCAGAGTCATTATCACAGATAATGGCCAGGGCTTTACCGCAGAACAGTCCGCGCTATTTAACGGTAAAGGACTTAAGAACCAGCTGCGCCGAGCCGCTTCAATAGGCGCTGAAATTCTCTGGCATTCCACTACAGCCGGCGTAACTGTCACGTTAACGCTGCCTATTGTCGCCACTAAGCGACATAGCAAATCAGCCGAGTGCCTACCATAAAACATAAGCCTTGCTAGCTAGCATTACAGGCATAAAAAAAGGCGACCGAAGTCGCCCAAATTGCCTTGCGTGCCCCTTACTGCAGAATCAGCCCTGCTTGCGCTTGTGCGAATCCTGCCAGATGAAATAACCGACACCGGCGAAGAAGGCGACCATCAGACCGACGGTGCCGATACCGGCGAGAACTACGACATCGATAAACATGGTTGCCTCCTGCTATGAAGCCTGTGTGGGTATGGCTTCAAATTAACAGGGGCTGCTGGGGCGCTATTGATCCAGATCAACAAGCGGCGGGCGCGGGCCAGATGAGGCTGTACTTAGCTGATCCAGATCAACAAATCAGCCTATGACTGAGCCGCCTCAAGGCCTTTTCGGTTTGCCCTTGGGCTTTTTCTTGCCCTTGGGCAGCGGCAGAGCCTGTTCGAAGGCATCGCGCATTTCATTGAGTTTCTTGTCGCGCAGGTCATGGATGCGCTTGTCGCGCTCGGCTGCGAAATCAATCAGCTTGTCGTCTTTGCTCATGGGGTTGGCTTGATCAAACGAAAGGTCAGGTTCAGACGTGGCGCGCAGGGGCTGCGCGTCTTCGCCACTTGGTGTTGCCAATGATGCTGGGTTGGCCCTCGCATGACCAGCAGCGAACCATGCTGTAGCGGCAACGAATGCTCGATGCGGCTCTGCCCCTTGCGGCGCAAGTCGAAGCGCCGGGTACCGCCCAGATTAAGTGAGGCGATCAGCGGATTAGCGCCCAGCTCGGCCTCATCATCACTGTGCCAGCCCATGGAATCCTGGCCATCACGGTAATAGTTGAGCAGCACACCATTCAGTGGCTGACCGACCGCCTGCTCCACCTGCGCGCGAATCATTGTCAGCAGCGGCGTCCAGGGCAACGGTTGATGGGTTAATCCTGAATAGCGGTAACAGGCCTCAGCATCGCCATACCAGGCCACTAGGCGCGGCACCGGCAATTGCCGCCCGTAAATCTGCACCTGCGGCTGCTGCCAGGGCGTCTGCGCGCTCAGCTCAGCCAACCAGTGGTCGGCGGTCGCCATATCCAGCCACTGCGCATGCAGCTGCAAGTCGGCGTCGGGCAACTGCAGCGGGCTGTCGGCAAATAGATCCACGGATAAATCACTCAAACTTCCACATCCACCCACAATCCCTGGCGCGGCAGCTCACTGATCACCGCTTCGTCCGCCTCGGCCACTTCGCCTTCGGCCAACTCCTCGGGGCTGTAGCCGCGGCGACGCTGGCGTCGCCGCTGTTCCTCGCGCAGCAACGCCTCGGCTTCCTGCGGGTGGCGTTTGTCCAGGCTTACGCCACTTTCCTTGGAGCTTTCGGCCGTGGCGGTAACGGGCGGGATCTCCGGGCGCGGCTTGACCACGTCCTGCTGGACGGTCACGGGAACCAGGCTGTGAGGAATCGGCGGTAGCATCTATTAAGCCCTCCTTTGGTCAGACTGTCGGCCAGCCAAGCCACGACTTGAGCCCCGCCTCGCTACACTTTCGATCTACCTAAACACACAAAGTGCCCAATGAGCAGCAATGCGCCTTGGGCCAGGACCCAACGCTGCGTTAACATAGTCGGCTTTTTCACGCGGGAGACAAGCATGGCGCAGTATGAACCGGGGCAACGCTGGATCAGTGACAGCGAAGCGGAGCTGGGTTTGGGAACCGTTCTGATGCAGGACGGCCGCATGCTCACCGTGCTCTACCCGGCCACCGGCGAAACTCGCCAGTACGCCCTGCGCAATGCGCCCTTGACCCGCGTGCGCTTCTCCCCGGGTGATGAAATCACCCATTTTGAAGGCTGGAAGCTGACCGTGCAGGAAGTCGACGACGTCGACGGGCTGCTGGTCTATCACGGCCTCAACGCCCAGCACCAAAGCGTCACCCTGCCGGAAACCCAGCTGTCGAACTTTATCCAGTTCCGCCTGGCCAGTGATCGCCTGTTCGCCGGGCAGATTGACCCGCTGCCCTGGTTAGCCCTGCGCTACCACACCCTCGATTACACCAGCCGCCAGTTGCAATCCAGCCTTTGGGGCCTGGGCGGCGTGCGTGCGCAGCCGATTGCGCACCAGCTGCATATCGCCCGCGAAGTCGCCGACCGCATCGCCCCGCGCGTATTGCTGGCCGACGAAGTGGGCCTGGGCAAAACCATCGAAGCCGGCCTGGTGATTCACCGCCAGCTGCTCTCCGGGCGCGCCAACCGTGTGCTGATCCTGGTGCCGGAAAACCTGCAGCACCAGTGGCTGGTGGAAATGCGCCGGCGCTTCAATCTGGATGTCGCGCTGTTCGATGAAGAGCGCTTTATCGAAAGCGATGCCAGCAACCCGTTCGAAGACTGCCAGCTGGCCCTGGTCGCCCTGGAATGGCTGTGCGACGACGAAAAGGCCCAGGACGCGCTGTTTGCCGCCGGCTGGGACCTGATGGTTGTTGACGAAGCGCACCACCTGGTCTGGCACCCGGAACACGCCAGCCCGGAATATGCGCTGGTCGAACAGCTGGCCGGGGTGATCCCCGGCGTGCTGCTGCTCACCGCCACCCCGGAACAGCTTGGCCAGGACAGCCACTTCGCCCGCCTGCGCCTGCTCGACCCGAACCGTTTCCATGACCTGGCCGCCTTCCGCGCCGAAAGCGAGCACTACAAGCCGATTGCCGAAGCCGTGCAGGAGCTGCTCGACCAGGGCCGCCTGTCGGATGCAGCGCACAAGACCATTCATGATTTCCTCGGCGCCGGCGGTGAAGAACTGCTGGCTGCGGTGAATGCCGGTGACAGCGAAGCCTCGGCGCGCCTGGTGCGCGAGCTGCTGGATCGCCATGGCACCGGTCGCCTGCTGTTCCGTAACACCCGCGCCGCTGTACAGGGTTTCCCGGATCGCGAGCTGCACCCCTACCCGCTGGCCAGCCCCGATGAATATATGGAGCTGCCGCTGGGCGAGCATGCCGATCTATACCCGGAAGTCAGCTATCAGGCGCAACCGGATGTCGATGAAGAGCAGCGCTGGTGGAAATTCGACCCGCGCGTCGAGTGGCTGATCGACACCCTGAAGATGCTCAAGAAATTCAAGGTTCTGGTGATCTGCGCCCACGCCGAAACCGCTATGGACCTGGAAGACGCCCTGCGCGTGCGCAAGGGCATCCCGGCCACGGTGTTCCATGAAGGCATGAGCATCCTTGAGCGCGACCGCGCAGCGGCCTATTTTGCCGATGAAGAGTTCGGCGCCCAGGTGCTGATCTGCTCGGAAATCGGCTCGGAAGGCCGCAACTTCCAGTTCGCTCACCACCTGGTTCTGTTCGACCTGCCGGCCCACCCGGACCTGCTTGAGCAGCGTATCGGCCGCCTCGACCGTATCGGTCAGAAGCACCGTATCCAGCTGCACGTGCCTTATCTGGAAAACAGCCCGCAGGAACGCCTGTTCCAGTGGTATCACCAGGCGCTGAATGCCTTCCTCGCTACCTGCCCAACCGGCAACGCCCTGCAGCACCAGTTCGGCAGCCGTCTGCTACCGCTGCTGGAAAGTGGCGATGACGGCGAATGGCAAACCCTGGTCGATGAAGCCAAGACCGAGCGCATTCGCCTGGAAGGTGAACTGCACGCCGGCCGCGACCGCCTGCTGGAACTCAACTCTGGCGGTGCCGGCGAAGGCGAGGCATTGGTTGAGGCGATCCTCGAGCAGGATGACCAGTTCGCGCTGCCGATCTATATGGAGCAGCTGTTCGACGCCTTCGGCATCGACAGCGAAGACCATTCCGATAACGCCCTGATCCTACGCCCCAGCGAAAAGATGCTGGATGCCAGCTTCCCGCTCGGCGATGACGAAGGCGTGACCATCACCTACGACCGCGACCTGGCTCTGGCCCGCGAGGACATGCAGTTCCTCACTTGGGAACACCCCATGGTGCAAGGCGGCATGGACCTGGTGCGCTCCGGCTCGATGGGCAACACCGGCGTCGCGCTGATCAAGAACAAGGCGCTGAAGCCCGGCACCGTGCTGCTGGAGCTGCTGTATGTCAGCGAAGTAGTCGCCCCGCGCGCTCTGCAACTGGGCCGCTACCTGCCGCCTATCGCATTGCGCTGCCTGCTGGATGCCAATGGCAACGACCTGGCCGCCAAGGTCTCGTTCGAGAAGCTCAACGAGCAGTTGGAGCCTGTGCCACGCGCCAGTGCCAACAAGTTTGTTCAGGCCCAGCGCGACAGCCTCAACCCGCTGATCAACGCTGGCGAAGGCAAGGTCGCCGAACGCCACGCGACGCGCGTCGACGAAGCCAAGCGCCGCCTGGCCGCCGAAACCGACGAGGAATTGGCGCGCCTGATCGCCCTGCAAGCGGTCAACCCGAGCGTACGTGACAGCGAACTCAACGCCCTGCGCCAACTGCGCGAGCAAGGCCTGGCCATGCTCGACAAGGCGGCGTTGCGTCTGGAGGCTATTCGCGTCTTGGTTGCTGGTTAATTTCGCCGAGATAACAAAAGGCCCGCAGATGCGGGCCTTTTGTTTTTGGGGTCAGGCAGGCACCGCCTCAGTCATGCCCTGTTGCATCTTGGCGGCATCGGCGACAAAGCAACGCGAGGCCTGCAGCAGCGCCACCATGGTCAGCATCAATGCCACCGGAATCAGGTACATGGCGTTATGCAGACCGACGGCCTTGAAGGTCTCGTTCATTTCACTGGTTCCGGCGGCAAGCATCGCAGCATGGGAGTAGTGATCAGAGAGCATGCCCACCGCCAATGGGCCAAGGCCGCCGCCGAGCAAGTACAGGCCGGCAAAGAACAACGCCATGGCGGTGGCGCGCAGGCGTGGTTCGATCACATCCTGAATCGCGGTGTAAACGCAGGTGTAGAAGTTGTAGGCAAACAACCAGCCGATGCTGAACAGCGCCACGAACACGGCAATTTCAACCCGCCCGGCCAGCAGGGCGTAGCCCGTGGCCACGGAGGCAATCAACATGCTCAGCGCGGCAAACAGCAAACGCCCGGTCTGCCAGCGCTGGTGGATCTTGTCCGCCAGCCAGCCGCCTAGGGTCAGGCCGACCAGGCCAGTCAAGCCGACGATCACCCCGGTAGCCATTGCCGCCTGCTCCAGCGGCATCAGGAAGTAGCGTTGCAGCATCGGCACCATGAACGAGTTACAGGCATAGGTGGCGAAGTTGAAGGCAAGGCCGGCCATCACCAGCCACCAGAAAGTGCGAATCGCCAGCACCTTGCGTAGCGGTTTCTCCACCGGTGTTGTGCGCGATTGCACCAGCTCGGCCGCGCCGCGCTTGGGCTCTTTGATAAAGAACATAAACAGCGCGAGGATCAGCCCCGGCACAGCGGCAATAAAGAACGGCGCGCGCCAGCTGTCGAAGGCCTTGACCATCGCACCGATGGTGAAAAATGCCAGCAGCAAGCCAATCGGCAGGCCAAGCATAAAGATGCCCATGGCCCGCGCACGCTTGTGCGCCGGGAACAGATCGCCGATCAGCGAGTTGGCCGCCGGCGCATAGCTGGCCTCGCCAATGCCGACGCCCATACGAATCAGCAGGAAGCTCCAGAAGTTCCAGGCCAGGCCGTTGACCGCGGTCAGGCCGCTCCAGACTGCCAGGCCCCAACCCATGATCTTGCGCCGCGCGCCGGTATCGGCCATGCGCCCCAGCGGAATGCCGGCAATCGCATAGACGATGGTAAAGGCGGTCCCGATCAAGCCCAGCTGCAAGTCGCTGAGATCCCACTCCATGCGGATCGGCTCGATGATGATCGCCGGAATGGTGCGGTCGAAGAAGTTGAACAGGTTGGCAAGAAAAAGCAGGAACAAAATGCGCCAGGCATTCGTCGCTTGTAGGGACTGCTGCTGCATGGAATCCATCTCTATTTGTTGTTATCGAAGCAGGTCGGTGGCGCGTGGCCAACCGCCGCATCCAGCATGTGCAGGCGCAATCTAGAGCCTTGCGTCTACGCTGTCTGTGACTATTTGTTGCGTGTATGCCGGGTAATGGGCGTCCGGGCAAGCACGCAAGTCACAAAGCGCAACGGAAAAACGCCGGATATGCCTCAGTAAACCCGAGTGAAAAAGCGAGATTTTTCATTTTTCATGCTACAAACAAGCTTGTTGAGTGAAATGTGGCCATTTTCCGCCCACCCTCGCTAGCCGCCGGACTGTCTCTAAATGAAAACAAAAAAAGACGCTGTGCCCACCCCCGCGACCGAAGCCACACTGGCTGACCTGGCTGACACCCTGCTCGCCCCGCTCGAACGCCCCTCCCCGCTCAAGCCCCCCATGCGACTGGACAGCAGCGGCGAGCAGTACATGTATTTCACCGAGCGCGACATTGATCGCATCCTCGATAACCTAGACGGCCTGCGCAGCCTGGTGTTCCCTCCAGCGCCGCAGGATGACGACAGCGAACGGCGGGTGCAGCACTTCCCGTCGGTCTGTTTGATCGGCCTCGGCCGCTGCGGCTCGAACATCGCCCTGGATGTCGCATCGCTGGTCTACAACGCTCGGCAGTTCTACCTGAGCGAATTCAATAACGAAGAAAAGGCCGTGGCCGAGCAGGATTTCCGCCCCACGCGCTGGATTCGCAGCAACCTGCTGCGCGCACCGAGCAAGGACAGCAAGCCGGTCTTTCTGATCGAACCACTGGTCATGCTCGGCGACCTGGACAAGGACATCGAAGGGCGCATCCGCTTTTCACGCAAGGGCGAAACCAGCGGTTTCCTCAGTGACTACAGCAAGATGAAGATCATGGACCTCTCCGAGGTACATGCGGGCGGCGCCGGTAACGCGCCGATCCTCGGTCAATACCTGGCCAAGATCATCCTTAACAAGGACACCCAGCGTTTTACCAACGAAGACTGGAAATTCATTCACAGCTACCTGATCGATTCGTGCG
>DASRUM010000141.1:0-5031 GCA_035655415.1 Pseudomonas sp. | reverse complement strand
GATGCTGCACAATAGTTGACCGCTTTTCTCGGGTAAGCGGATAATGCCGATCAGAATGCAGTATGGCGCGTAGCGCCGGGAGTTAATCAGCATGAGCGTCGAAACCTTCACCCCCAGCGCTATGCAATTTACGCAGGGCGCGGCGAACAAGGTGAAGAGCCTGGTCGATGAGGAAGGCAACCCGCGCCTGAAATTGCGCGTGTTTGTAACGGGAGGCGGTTGTTCCGGCTTCCAGTACGGTTTTACCTTCGATGAAGAAGTGGCCGATGATGACACCATCATTGAGCGCGAAGGCGTAAGCCTGGTGGTTGATCCGATGAGCTTCCAGTACCTGGCAGGTGCTGAGGTGGATTATCAGGAAGGTCTGGAAGGTTCGCGGTTTGTTATCAACAACCCGAACGCCACCACCACCTGCGGCTGCGGCTCTTCGTTCTCGATCTGATTTGTAGGCTGTTCAAGCGAACGCCGTGCCTTGCGCACGGCGTTGTCGTTTCTGGGGCGGCTAATTTGCAGGGCGATCAGGCGGGGTAGATCGCGCCAAGTACCCGCAGGCCGCGTGCGCCGGTGACGCTTGGCCGGTTGGCGGGAATGCCTTCGAGGCAGCAGTGCGCTAGCCAGGCAAAGGCCATGGCTTCGACCCAATCGGCGGGCACGCCATGTGCGTCGGTACTGCTCACCTTGCTATTAGGCAGCAGCTGCGCCAGGCGGCGCATCAGTGTGTGGTTATGCGCGCCACCACCACACACCAGCAGCATCTCGGTGTTCTGCTGAGCAGCCTTGAGCGCCTCGGTAATGCTGATGGCGGTCAGTTCCAGCAGGGTGGCCTGCACGTCAGCCGCTGCAAACGCCGGCAGGTTCTGCAGATGCTGATCCAGCCAGTCCAGATTGAACAACTCGCGGCCAGTACTTTTCGGGCCCTGAGTCTGGAAGTAGGGATCACTTAGCAAGGCTTGCAGAAGCTGCGACTGTATCTGGCCACTGGCGGCCCATTGACCGTCCTGGTCGTATGTCAGGCCCTGGTGGCGTTGAATCCAGGCGTCCAGCAGCACATTGCCCGGGCCGCAATCGAAGCCATGCACCGGGCGCTCAGGCTCCAGCAGGCTGAGATTGCTGAAACCGCCAATGTTGAGGATTGCGCGGGTGCTGCCCTCGCTGGCGAACAAGGCCTGGTGGAATGCCGGAACCAATGGTGCACCCTGACCACCGGCAGCAACATCGCGGCGGCGGAAATCGCTGACGACGCTGATACCGGTCAGTTCAGCGAGTAGGGCCGAGTTGCCGATCTGGATGCTGAACCCGCGGGCAGGCTCATGGCGCACGGTTTGACCATGGCTGCCGATGGCGCGAACGCTGTGTGCGGGTATGTCGTGCTGTATTAGCAGCTCACTGATGCCTTGCGCGGCGAGCGCGACCCACTGTTGTTCGGCGATTGCCGCACGGGCCAGTTCATCCGGGCCGGATGCGCACAAGCTGAGCAGGGCGCTGCGTAGCTCGTCTGGCATGGGTAGGTAGCGAGTGCCGAGCAGGCGGATGCTGTGTTCCTGCTCGATCAGCGCAATGTCCAGGCCATCGAGGCTGGTACCGGACATCACGCCGAGGTAGAGGGGCATGGTTTAGCGCTGATTGTTGAGGGCGAGCATGGTGGACTTTTCTTTGTCCATTTGTGCCATCAACGGTTTGCTCAACTGCATAAAGCGGGCTTTCTCGCTGCTGGCGATAGGGTCAGCCATGGGCAGCTTCTGACTCAGTGGGTCAACGTGTACGCCGTTAACCTGGAACTCATAGTGCAGGTGCGGCCCGGTGGACAGGCCGGTGGTGCCGATATAACCGATGATCTGACCTTGCTTGACGTTGCCGCCGCTGCGGATGCCCTTGGCAAAGCCATTCATGTGGGCATACAGGGTGCGGTAGCGTTGGCCGTGCTGAATGATTACCGCATTGCCATAGCCACCGTGGCGGCCGGCCAGGGTAATGCGGCCATCACCGGCGGCCTTGATCGGCGTGCCGCGTGGGGCAGCGTAATCCACACCTTTGTGCGCACGAATCTTGTTCAGCACCGGATGGCGGCGCCCGGTGCTGAAACGCGAACTGATGCGGGCGAAATCGACCGGGGTGCGGATAAAGGCTTTGCGCATGCTTTCGCCAGTGGCGCTGTAGTAGCTGCTATTGCCTTGCTTGTTGGTGTAACGCACGGCGGTGTAGGTCTTGCCGCGGTTGGTGAAGCGCGCCGAGAGGATATTGCCAGTGCCGACCTGCTTGCCGTTGACCACTTTCTTTTCGTAGATCAGCTCGAACTCGTCGCCTTCACGAATATCCATGGCGAAGTCGATGTCGTAGCCAAATACGTTGGCCAGATCCATGGTCAGACTGTGCGACAGGCCGGCGCGTTTGGCCGAGAGAAACAGCGAGCTGTTGATCACGCCGTGGCTATAGGTGGTCTGGACTTCAGGTTTGACCAGTTCGCGCTTGAAACTGAAGCCCTTCTCGCTCTTCGTCAGGGCAATGCTTTCCAGGTCGCTGAGCTTGCTGTGCAGGCTTTCCAGCTGGCCGTCGGTATTCAGGTTGAACTCAAGCGCTTGGCCTACTTTCAGGCGTGTCAGCTGCTTGGCTTCCTTACTGCTATTAAGCACGTCATGCAAAGTGGTTGCGCTCAGGCCCACCTTGGCAAATACCGTGGACAGCGTGTCGCCGTTTTCCACGCGTATCGTGTGCTTCAGTGGGTCGATTTCTTCTTGCGGTTCTTCAGCCTGTGCGGCCTTCAGCTCATCGCCAGCTGGCTGCTCTGTAGCTGCTGTATTGGCGAAAGGTGATTGGCTTTTGTTCAGCGTCTGCGAGGCATCTAAGTACTGCTCATCTTGCAGCTCGGCGTACTCAGAGCCGTTGTCTAGCTCAAGGTTGATGTAGGTCTTTTGGGCTTCAACTTCGCGGGTGGGGAATACTAGTAGGGTTAGGCTCAGTAGGGCGGCGACGCCACTGGCCGCCAGAATATGGCTTTTCGGGTACAGGGGCGGCGCTTTAGTTGGAGAGGTCATAGGCTGCTTTTTGACTTTAAAAATGAAAAGAAATAGATAAACGAAATGATGAATATGCAGTAACTGTATAAAATATAACCAAATCGCTAGCTAGGCAACCCCGGTTGTCGCGAGGTGGTCTTAGCGTAGGTGGGTGGCGGGCAGAACTTGTGATTTGTCTGCGATCTTGTATGGTTGGTTCCCTTTTGTTTTGAGTGGTCGTGAGTCCTGTCATGAAGTCGGTTGAAGAGCAGTTGGCGCTGATCAAGCGTGGCGCAGAAGAGGTTCTGGTTGAGGCTGAGCTGGTTGAGAAGCTCAAGCGTGGTCAGCCACTGCGTATCAAAGCAGGTTTTGATCCGACTGCGCCGGATCTGCACCTCGGGCACACCGTGCTTATTAATAAGCTGCGACAGTTCCAGGAGTTGGGGCATCAGGTGATTTTCCTGATCGGCGACTTCACGGGGATGATCGGCGACCCCAGCGGTAAGAGCGCCACGCGCCCACCGCTGACCCGCGAGCAGGTATTGGAGAACGCGGAGACCTATAAAACTCAGGTGTTCAAGATTCTCGATCCGGCGAAAACCGAGGTCGCCTTCAACTCCACCTGGATGGACAAAATGGGACCAGCTGATTTCATTCGGCTGACCTCGCAGTACACCGTGGCGCGGATGCTGGAGCGCGATGACTTCAGCAAGCGCTATTCGACCAATCAGCCTATCGCCATTCACGAGTTTCTCTACCCGCTGGTTCAGGGTTATGACTCGGTAGCGTTGCAGGCGGATGTCGAATTGGGCGGCACCGATCAGAAGTTCAACCTGCTGATGGGACGCGAGTTGCAGCGCTCCTATGGTCAGTCCTCGCAGTGCATCGTCACCATGCCGTTGCTTGAAGGCCTGGATGGCGTGAAGAAGATGTCCAAGTCACTGGGCAACTACATTGGTATCCAGGAAGCGCCGGGTGTCATGTACAACAAGCTGGTATCCATGCCCGATGCGCTGATGTGGCGCTACTTCGAGCTGCTCAGCTTCCGTTCGATGGATGAGATCGAGCAGTTCAAGCGTGATGTCGAGCAGGTCGCTAACCCGCGTGACATCAAGATCAAGCTGGCCGAAGAGATTGTTGCCCGCTTCCATGGCGAAGAGGCGGCGCTCAATGCCCATCGCTCGGCGGGTAATCGTATGAAGGAAGGCGAGCTGCCCGAGGATCTGCCAGAGATCGAGGTGCTGTCTGCTGAGGATATGCCGATTGCCGCGCTCCTTAATAAAGCAGGCCTAGTGAAGAACGCTGCGATGGCGCGTGATCTGTTGGGCTCCGGCAGTGTGCGTGTGGATGGCGAGGTGGTGGATCGCGCCTTCATATATAAGGTGGGTGCTGTGCACGTCTGCCAGGCCGGCAAGAAAGCGTTCGCGCGTATCACGCTTAAGGCCGAGTAATCGATTGCACGCTTGCGTGATTGTTACGACAAAGCCGTTGAAGCGTCAGCTTCAGCGGCTTTGTCGTTTCTGTAGGCGACGCGTTGTTGGATTGTGTGGCTACAGCCCTTGGTTTCGTGGATGTTGAAACAAAAGCATAACAATCGATTGACCTTCGTTTTGTAGTCCCTATAATGCGCACCTCTTCAGGCGTTTGCGGCTCCTTAAACTTCTTATAAAACAAGAAGTTATATTTAAAAAGGGGGTTGCAAAGCAGCGAAAGCTGCGTAGAATGCGCCTCCTCTTCAGGGTGATGTGTTTGGGTCTGAAGGGGTTCGGTCGAGATGATCGAAAGCGGTAAAAGAGGCGGTTGACAGCGGTTAGAAACGCTGTAGAATTCGCCTCCCGCTGACGAGAAGCTACATGTTGATCGAAAGCGCAAGTGGTTGAGTAGAAAGAACTTCTTGGGAAAGAACTTCGAAAAATAGCTTGACGGAAGATGAGGCTGCTGTAGAATGCGCGCCTCGGTTGAGACGAAAGGATCAACCACCCGCTCTTTAACAACTGAATCAAGCAATTCGTGTGGGTGCTTGTGAGGTAAGACTGCT
>DASRUM010000140.1:0-6987 GCA_035655415.1 Pseudomonas sp. | reverse complement strand
AGCTGCAGGCACCGAAGTAGGCGCGGCGCGCGTCCTTGATCTTCTGTTCGGGCAGCGGCTTGTCCCAAGGTCGATGACTTTCATCAGGCGTTGCGAGTGCGGGTCCTGCTCGGCCTGATCAATATGCTGGCGCGGCAGCGGGATGTCCTCATCGCGGTAGAGGTCCCAGAACTCGCTCGGGATGGTGTAGGGGTCATGCGGTTGGGTCATCGACACGGTCAGGCAGAAGGGCTGCTCGCCGTCGCCGCGTACGTGGTCATACAGATACTGCTGGGCCTTGAACACCACCTCTTCATCGAAATCCAGCTGGTTGGTGCGCACGCATGGCCCGGCCTGCAACACCGAGGACATGTTGTGGTACCAGCTGGCGCGCACGTCCGGCTCATCCCAGTTCACCGCCCAGCCGTAGTCGGCGGGGTAAATATCGCTGGTCAGACGCTCTTCATAACCATGCAGCTGGTCCGGGCCGCAGAAATGCATCTTGCCTGACAGCGCGGTGCGGTAGCCCAGGCGGCGCAGGTAATGGGCGTAGGTCGGCACATCGGCGGGGAAGTCGGCGGCGTTGTCGTAAGCGCCGATCTTCGAGGGCAACTGGCCGCTGACCAAGGTAAAACGCGAGGGCGCGCAGAGCGGGCTGTTGCAGTAGGCGGCATCGAACACCACGGCCTCAGCGGCCAGGCGCATCAGGTTGGGCATCTGGATCGGCGAGGCGGCATCGTGCAGCGGCAGAATCGGCGCGGCCATCTGATCGGCCATGATAAAGAGGATGTTCGGGCGTTTCATGGCAGCCGTATTCCATATAAAAGATTTATGCGACAGTGCTGGCTTGATCATCCGGCTAAGCAAAAGCCGGGTAAACCTGCTGTCAGTAGATGCATTGGATAACCTGAGCTTATGTTTAAGAACATCGAAGGCGTGTCGCTGGATGTGTTGCGGGTGTTCGAGTCCGCTGCCCGCCAGCTGAGCTTTACCGCCGCAGCCAGTGAGCTGGGCACCAGCCAGCCGGCGATCAGCCAGCAGATCAAACGCCTGGAGCAGCAGCTGGCCACGCGGCTGTTTGATCGGGTTTACCGCGGCATCGTCCTCACCGATGCCGGCGAGTTGTTGCTGCGCTACGTGCAGGACGGTCTGCAGAGCCTGGATGCCGGTCTGTTGGCGGTCACCGCGCAACAGCAGCATGAGGTGCTGCAGGTGGCCACCGACTTTGCCTTTGCCGCTTACTGGTTGATGCCGCGCTTGCAGCGTTTTCATCAGTTGCATCCGGAGGTGGATGTCAGCCTGATTACCAGCGAGCGTGATCAGGGCGCGCTGCCGGCGGAGATCGATGTGGCGATCAACTTCGGCGATGGCCGCTTCAAGCACGCCGAGGCGCAGCTGCTATTTCGCGAAGAGGTGTTCCCGGTGTGCAGCCCGCAACTGCTCAAGGGGCAAACGTTGCCTTTGCCACCGGCTGCGCTGGCCAGCTTGCCGCTGCTGCACCTGCGCCCGGAAAACCGTTCGCGCTGGTTCGATTGGGCGGGGCTGTTTCGCGCCTTCGGCCTGCAGCAAACCCCCAGCCCAGGCAGCCTGCGTTTCGATAACTACACGCTGCTGATTCAGGCGGCCATCGCCGGGCAGGGCGTGGCCATCGGTTGGCGGCATCTGGTTGATGAACTACTGACGCAGAACCTGCTGTGCCGCGTGGGCGATGAAGTCGCGCATTCGGATATGGGTTACTACCTAGTGCTGCCCGAGCGCAAACGTCGCCAACGCCTGACTCAGGTGTTTGTCGATTGGCTGCAGGCCGAACTGGCCAAGGGACCGGGGGTATAACCAGCCGTGGCCATCAGGCAGTAAGGCGCGCGTATCGCTCTATAAGGCTCTGCAGGCGATACAGGTAAGCAAAGCCCTGTTCCCAGCGCTGATGCCCGGACGCCACATTGATATGCCCGACGCCGCTGAGAATCACAGCATCGCTGCCCCAGTCGCGGGCCAGTTCAATCGCTCGCGCAGCAGTGGCGGCGGTGTCGTTATCCGAGCCGAGCAACAGGCTGGGGAAGGGTAGTGAGTGTTGCGGGATCGGCGCAAAGTTCTGCAGCACTGACGGGCAGTTGGCCCGTTCGACATCGGCTGGGGCGACCAGCAGCGCAGCACGTACCCGCTGTAGCGATTCGAACGGTGCCTGCGCCGCCCAATGCGCCACGGTGATGCAGCCCAGGCTATGGGCAATCAGGATGGTCGGGCGCGGATCGCTGGCGATGCTGCGCTGCAGTTCGGCGACCCAGTCTTCACGCCTGGGGTTTAGCCAGTCGGCCTGTTCCACCCGTGCACTGTTCGGCAGGCTGCGCTGCCAGTGGCTCTGCCAATGGTCGTCTGCCGATCCTTGCCAGCCTGGCACTATCAGGTAACGGATAGTTTGGTTGCGCATCGTGCGCCCTCCTGCGGATGTGAATGGCTGCAGTGTAGGGAGGGCTTTTGAATATCAAAAAGAATAAAAAATTATTTGCTTATGCCTGAAATTCTATTTTTCGGTGCGCGGAGGGTGCGATTCTTTATATTCTTAAAAAATATATAAATGTTCTTAAATAATATTTTTAAGAATATAAGAGCCTCTCTAGTATCCGCTCCACGACCACTGACTACGGCTGTTTTTCGCCGCTTATAGGGGCTATTTCATGGAGCATCAGCATGACCGCAACCCTGCAGAACCTTGAAGATCAGTACGATGCCAGCATCCTGCGTGAGATCCAGGCTGCGCTGAATGGCCTGAAGTTCGGCTCGGTGGAAATCACCGTGCACAACGGCCAGGTCGTGCAGATCGAACGCAAAGAGAAGTTTCGCCCACACGCTCAGAGCAACAAGAGCAGCTAACTGACACCCCGAACGCCACACGCCGCAAAGCCCGACCGGACCACCGGAGGGCGTGCAATGAAAAGAGTCGAGCCCGCGCGACCACGCCGGATAGCCACGGTAGGTGGCGAGAGCATCGACCCATTGAACGCCAACCCCGTATTTGTCCCAGTAGGAGCTGCACCATGTCCATTAGCCGTTTTGCCTTTGCCGCCCTCGCCAGCGCACTGACTATTGCCGGGCCCGCAGGCCCGGTGGCCGCCGCTGAAACCCTGCTCAACGTGTCATACGACCCGACCCGCGAGCTGTACAGTGAATTCAACGCTGCGTTCAACAAGCACTGGCAAGCCCAGGGCAATGAAGCCATCACCATCCAGCAGTCCCACGGTGGCTCGGGCAAGCAGGCCCGTGCGGTAATCGACGGCCTGCGTGCTGACGTGGTGACCCTGGCCCTGGCCGGTGACATCGACGAGCTGTACAAGCTCGGCAAGCTGATCCCGGAAAAATGGCAGGAGCGTCTGCCGCAATCGAGCACGCCGTACACCTCGACCATCGTGTTCCTGGTGCGCAAGGGTAACCCGGAAGGCATCAAGGACTGGGATGACCTGGTCAAACCGGGCGTGGAAGTCATCACCCCGAATCCGAAAACCTCCGGCGGTGCACGCTGGAACTTCCTCGCCGCCTGGGCCTACGCCCAGCAGAAATACGGCAGCGAAGCGAAAGCCCAAGCCTTCGTCGAGAAGCTCTACAAGAACGTGCCGGTACTCGACACCGGTGCCCGTGGTTCGACCATCACCTTCGTTAACAACCAGATCGGCGACGTGCTGCTGGCCTGGGAAAACGAAGCCTTCCTGGCATTGAAAGAAGAGGGCGGCGACAACTTCGAAATCGTCGCGCCGTCGCTGTCGATCCTGGCTGAGCCGCCGGTGGCTGTCGTCGATGAAAACGTCGACAAGAAGGGCACCCGCAAAGTGGCTGAGGCTTACCTCAACTACCTGTACAGCGACGAAGGTCAGCGTCTGGCGGCCAAGCATTTCTACCGTCCGCGTAACCAGGCCATTGCCGGTGAGTTCGCCAAGCAGTTCCCGGAACTGAAGCTGGTGACCATCGACAAGGACTTCAACGGTTGGAAAACCGCACAGCCGAAGTTCTTCAATGATGGCGGGGTATTCGATCAGATCTATCAGGCGCAGTGACGCTACTGCGCTCGGTCATACTGCGTTGAAAGCCGGCTCGGGACTGCTCATTTACAGCCCGTAAACTCCGCGTCCCTCGCCGGCTTTATTCGCAGGCGCTCACCCTACGGGCCAGCCTCTGGCTGTTACTCCCGTCGGTCGTTGCGCCTTGTCTGACCTTCGCTCGCAACGCGTCATTAGCTCGTCGCATAACAAGCACAAGGCCAAACCATGTCTCGTCGTACTTCCCCCGTCATACCCGGCTTCGGGCTGACGCTGGGCTACACCCTGGTGTACCTCAGCCTGTTGGTGCTGATTCCTCTGGGTGCCATGTTCGTTCACGCCGCTCAGCTCACCTGGGCTGAATTCTGGGCGATTATTTCCGCACCGCGGGTGCTGGCTGCGCTCAAACTGAGCTTTGCCACCGCCTTCGCCGCTGCCGTGATCAACGGCGTTATCGGCACGCTTCTGGCCTGGACGCTGGTGCGTTACACCTTCCCAGGCCGCAAGGTAATAGAGGCGATGATCGACCTGCCTTTTGCCTTGCCCACCGCCGTTGCCGGTATTGCCTTGACCGCCTTATATGCCCCGAGCGGCCTGGTTGGCCAGTGGACTACTGACCTGGGTTTCAAGATTGCCTACACGCCCATCGGCATCACCCTGGCACTGACTTTTGTCACCCTGCCGTTTGTGGTGCGCACCATCCAGCCGGTGCTGGCTGATATTCCCCGCGAGGTCGAAGAGGCTGCGGCCTGCCTCGGTGTCAAGCCGCTGCAGGTGTTTCGCCATGTGCTGCTGCCGGCGTTGCTGCCAGCTTGGCTGACCGGATTTTCGCTGGCCTTTGCTCGCGGCGTGGGTGAGTACGGTTCGGTGATCTTTATCGCTGGCAACATGCCGATGAAGACCGAGATTCTGCCGCTGCTGATCATGGTCAAGCTCGACCAGTACGACTACACCGGTGCCACGGCGATTGGCGTGTTGATGCTGGTGGTCTCCTTCATTTTGCTGCTGCTGATCAACCTGCTGCAGCGCCAGATTGCCAAGTCCTGAGGAGGTCGCCATGTCTTCTGTAACCCTAAGCGCGTCAGCCTCGGCCAACGCCGCACGACGCGGCAATGTGCTCGGTCGCAGGCTGCTGATCATCAGCGCCTGGCTGGTGTTTGTGCTGTTCCTCGTGTTGCCGCTGTTTATCGTGCTGAGTGAGGCGTTAAAGCACGGCTTTGGCACCTTCTTTGGTGCGATCTTCGAAGCCGATGCCATCTCTGCGCTGAAGCTCACGTTGCTGGCCGTAGGCATTTCGGTGCCGCTCAACCTGGTGTTCGGCGTGGCCGCGGCCTGGTGCGTAAGCAAGTACGAGTTTCGCGGCAAGAGCCTGCTGGTGACCCTGATTGATCTGCCGTTCTCGGTGTCGCCGGTAATCGCTGGTCTGATCTATGTGCTGCTGTTCGGTTCCCAGGGCTTTTTCGGCCCGTGGCTGCGTGAGCACGATATCCAGATCATCTTCGCCTTGCCGGGCATCGTCTTAGCCACCGTGTTTGTCACCGTGCCCTTTGTCGCCCGCGAGCTGATCCCGCTGATGCAGGAGCAGGGCACCCAGGAAGAGGAGGCCGCGCGCCTGCTTGGCGCCAATGGTTGGCAGATGTTCTGGCACGTAACCTTACCGAATATCAAATGGGGCCTGATCTACGGCGTGGTGCTCTGTACCGCGCGGGCCATGGGCGAGTTCGGCGCGGTGTCGGTGGTCTCCGGGCATATCCGTGGTTACACCAATACGCTGCCACTGCATGTCGAGATTCTCTACAACGAATACAATCACGTCGCCGCCTTTAGCGTCGCCAGTCTGCTGTTGCTGATGGCGGTGTTTATCCTGCTGCTCAAGCAGTGGAGCGAGTCCCGTATCAACCGCCTGAAAGCCAGTGCTGGCGAGGAATAAGTCATGTCCATCGTAATTTCCAATGTCAGCAAGAACTTCAATGCGTTCAAAGCGCTGAACGACATCAACCTGAATATCCAGAGCGGCGAGCTGGTCGCCTTGCTCGGCCCGTCCGGCTGCGGCAAGACCACCTTGCTGCGCATCATCGCCGGCCTGGAAACCCCGGACAGCGGCAGCATCGCGTTCCACGGCGAAGATGTCTCCAACCACGACGTGCGCGACCGTAACGTCGGCTTCGTGTTTCAGCACTATGCGTTGTTCCGTCATATGACGGTGTTCGACAACGTCGCCTTCGGCCTGCGCATGAAGCCCAAGGGCGAGCGGCCGAACGAGAATATGATCAAGAAAAAGGTTCACGATCTGCTCGATCTGGTGCAGCTCGACTGGCTGGCGGATCGCTACCCCGAGCAGCTTTCCGGCGGCCAGCGTCAGCGTATCGCCCTGGCTCGCGCCCTGGCGGTGGAGCCGAAAGTGCTGCTGCTCGACGAACCCTTCGGCGCCCTGGATGCCAAGGTGCGCAAAGAGCTGCGCCGCTGGCTGGCGCGCTTACATGAAGAAGTGCACCTGACCTCGGTGTTCGTCACCCACGACCAGGAAGAAGCCATGGAAGTGGCTGATCGCATCGTGGTGATGAACAAGGGCGTGGTCGAGCAGATCGGCTCGCCGGGCGAGGTGTACGAGAATCCGGCCAGTGATTTCGTCTATCACTTCCTCGGCGATGCCAACCGCCTGTATGTCGGTGACGACCACCATGTGCTGTTCCGCCCGCACGAGATACATCTTTCGCGCCAGGCCGAAGAGGGCCATCAGGCCGGTGAAGTACGCGACATCCGCCCGCTTGGCGCGATCACTCGCGTGACCCTCAAGGTCGCAGGTCAAGCTGAGCCGATCGAAGCCGAAGTGGCCAAGGATCACCTCAGCCTGGCCAACCTCACTCGCGGTGAAACGCTGTATTTCAAACCCAAGGCGGGCCAGCCGGTGATACAGCAGCGGTAGGAGCGGGTGGCGCCCAGTCCCATGCCCGCGATACTGCTTCGCGGGCATGGCCCG
>DASRUM010000139.1:0-14621 GCA_035655415.1 Pseudomonas sp. | reverse complement strand
CCACCCGCCACAGCAGGCAAAGCGGAAAATGCCAAGAGGCCGCTGAAGATCATTGCGCACAGTTTGGTTTTGTCATTCATCGTTCCATCTCCTATGTGAGTGCGTACATAAAAACCGACCGTACGCGGGCTCTGAGGGTTCGATGTTTTTGATTAGTGGCCCGTGCCTCTTTCCCTGGCAAGGCACTCAGGCCGGGCGGATAAGGCTGAGGTGGTTATAGAGATGCAGCACATGGGCCTGGGCATAGTCGGCATGGCTGAGCGCGCCATAGGCGAAATGCGGCTGCAACTCGCCCTGATACGCAGCGAAATCGGCAAAGGCCTGCTGCAAACGCTGCAATGCCTGGGCCTGGGTGGCTGGCGTATTTAGCGGTGCCGCGCCGGGGATGGCCTCATCCAGCGGATGACGCATGGCCCCGCGCGCGGCAAATACGCTAAAGGCCAGCAGGCCGACGCTACTGCGGAACCAGCCGGGCTTGAGTTCGGGGTAACCGCTGATGGAGTACTCGATGCTCTGCGCGCAGTGGTTGAACACCTCGGTCGGGCTCCAGCCCTTGAGGCTCGACAGCGGTTTATCGACCAGCCCGGCCAGCACCTGCTGCGCGCCGTCCAGACTCAGGGCCGCCGGTGCCTCGCCGCTGGGCAATGCCCAGAACCCGGCACCCAGAACTGCCACACCGCCCAAGGCGGCACCCTTTAAGACAGTGCGTCGCTGCATATTGCGGCCTCCAGCCGTTCACGGAACTGCAAATAATGAGCGAGCACCTGATCCGGTGCCTCGGTCTGCGGGTAATGGCCGATCTGCTCCAGCAGCACGGTATCCGGCTGAGGGATCAGCTCGCGATAACGCGCCACCATATGCGCCCCGGAAATCGGGTCGACAGCGCCGTCGATCACCCGCATCGTCACGGCAGTGCTCTGCATCGCCGCCACCCAACGATCGCGGTTGACGCGGCGGTCGAGGATATAGCGGATAAGTCGATGCATCACCGCGGGACCATTATTGGCGGCAATCAGACTCCAGAAGTCATCCAGCTCGCGGGCGCTGGGCTGGGTCTGCGGGCCGAATACCTGGGCAAAGCTGGCTGCCAGCTTCTTGCGGCTGAACAATCGGCCGATCAACGGACCAATGGGGCTGAGCAGCAGCTTCTGCACCAGCACCGGATGATGGGTTTCCGGAAACAGGCCGCCGTTGAGAAACACACAACTGGCCAGCGCGATGCGCCCGTCCTGATGGCGGGCGAGCAGCTCCTGCGCCACGCTGTCGCCGTAGTCATGGGCCAATACATGCAGCGGGCGCGACTCGCCAAGATGCGCCAACAGCGCCTGCTGTAAATCAGCCTGCTCTAGCAGGCTGTAATCATGGCCGCGTGGCTTGGCCGAGTCACCGAAACCGAGCATATCGCAGGCAATCAGCCGGTAACGCGCGGCCAGTGGCGCCCACAGGTAATGCCAGTCCCAGCTGGCGGTAGGAAAGCCGTGGATCAGCAGCAACGGCTCGGCAGCGGGGTCGCCCGCCGTCCAGTAGCGAATGGGCTGGCCGTTAAAGCTGAAGTCGCGACCCTGAGCGCGCCAGGCGTCCAGGGCGATGCCTGGCAGCGCACTCATGCGGCGTAACCGGGCATCTGCTGATCAAGCTTGCGCAGCAGCGCCGGCCACGGCAAGGCGCCGCCCATGCCCTGCGGGCTTTTCATCACCCCGGCGATCATCGCCCGGGCGCCGTCGAGAACCTGCTGCGGGATATGGATCAGCTCAGCGCCGCCGCTTTGCGCCATCACCTGAATCTCACAGGCGCGCTGCAGAATAAACATCATCAGGAAGGCGTCGGCGATGCTGCCAGCGGCGGTGAGCAGGCCGTGATTGGGCAGGATCATAAAGTTCTTGTCGCCCAGATCCGCCTGCAACCGCGACTTCTCATCATGGTTCAGCGCCACGCCTTCATAGCCGTGGTAGGCCAGGCTGGCGAGAACAAACAGCGACTGCTGCGACAGTGGCAGCAAACCCTGCTTCTGCGCGGATACGGCAATCCCCTGCGGGGTGTGGATATGCAGCACGCAACCGACGTCGTGACGCACTTCATGCACGGCGCTGTGGATGGTGTAGCCGGCCGGGTTGATGTCGAAGGGGCTGTCCATCAGCTTGTTGCCGGCCAGATCGACCTTCAGCAGGCTGGAGGCGGAGATCTCGTGGAACATCAGGCCGTAGGGATTGATCAGGAAATCTTCGCTGCCGGGAATCTTCGCCGAGATATGGGTGAAGATCAGGTCATCCCAGCCATACAGGGCGATCAGCCGGTAACAGGCGGCCAGGTCCACGCGAGTCTGCCATTCGGCAGCAGACACCTGATCCTTGAGGCTGACAACAGGCAATGCATGGGCAACGGTCATGATGGATTCCTCGGCTTTTGTTATTGAAGTGCCAAGGAGTCTAGCGAGGGATGCCGCAAAAGTGAGTCGCTCTGGCGGCCAGCGTGGTGGCCTTGCGAGTCAAACCAGTTCGGGATATTAACGACAACCCGCCACGCTCAATGCATGCGTACGGGCTGTATCAGCCTTGCAGCGCCGTAATAAAGTCCGCCAGCCAGGGCTCGGCGTCGCTTTCCGGGGTCACGCTTTCGCTGCTGTCCAGGCGCAGCATCGGCTGCACCTCACGGATGCCCAGCTCGGCATACAACTCGCGCACCAGCTCGCCACCGCCGCAGAAGGTATCGCCATAACTGGAATCACCCAGGGCAATCACCCCACCCGGCAGGCCGTTCCAGGCCGGCAGATGATCGCGAATGGCGTAGTACAACGGCTGCAGGTTATCCGGCAATTCGCCCATGCCGGTGGTTGAGGTCACCGCCAGAAAAGCCTCGGGCGCAAAGGCCTGAATATCCGCCAGGCTGGCGCGCGGGTTATGCCAGGCCTCATGGCCGGCGGCCTTGAGCAGCCGCTCGGCGTGGCGGGCAACTTCCTCGGCCGTGCCGTACACCGAGCCGGAAAGGATGGCGATCTTCATGCAAAACTCCGAAACAGTCAGAACCAAATCAATAAGCCGGGCATTATGCCGCAAGTAGACAGCCCGCCCGGATGTTTTAGAATGCAGCCGACATAGCCTGGGAAATCGCCTCATGATCAACGCCAAACTGCTGCAACTGGTGATCAACGCCTCCAACGACGGCATCGTGGTGGCCGAACAGGAGGGTGACGACAACATCCTGATCTATGCCAACCCCGCCTTTGAAAAGCTCACCGGCTACGCCAGCGAAGACATCCTCTATCAGGACTGCCGCTTCCTCCAGGCCAATGACCGTGACCAACCGGGCCTGGCCGCCATCCGCGAAGCGGTCAAGGCGCACCGCCCCTGCCGGCAGATCATCCGCAACTACCGCAAGGACGGCACGCCGTTCTGGAACGAGCTGTCGATTACCCCGGTGGTCAACGATGCCGACCAGCTGACCTACTACATCGGCATCCAGAAGAACGTCACCGAGCAAGTCGAAGCCCAAGAGCGGGTCAAGCAACTGGAAGCCGAATTGGCCAGCCTCAAGGCCGAACTGGCGCGTTTACAGCCGACGACCGGCAGTAACTAATTCCCAAAGCAGCGGTCACAACAGCTCCAGAGCTTGATATAGACCGCTTCCATGCAAGAACAGGCACTCCTGACCCAGGCAGAGTTAGCGTTTATCCGCCAGCTGCATCAGCCCTCAACCACCGAGCAGCGCAGCCAACCGCACTTGTCAGTGGATATTGGCAAACAGCTCAGCGAGCTGCTCTCGCATTGCGCCGTCGATGAGCAGCTAAGCCTGCATGCGCATATCGCCAATCAGCACCTGACCTTTGACCTGCACCTTAGCCGGGATGAACAGAACACCCCCTGCTTGCAGCTCAGCGCCCCGCAGATTTTCGAGGAGGGTGAAGTCAACCGTGCCTGGCGCTCGCCACTGGCCGAGCCGTTGCCGCTGCACACGCCAAGTGCGCAACCGAGCGACCTGTGGATCCATCAGCTGTCGATGAATGGCGCGCTGATCGAACATCGGGCACGACGCAAAGCCCCCAAGCGCTTTCAGCTGATATTGCCGGTGGACGAGCTCACGCCGATTGCCGTGGCCGGGGTGTTCGTTCGCGAAACCGAGGACGGCCTGCTGGCCTACCAACTGCATGCCCTGGACCCGCACAGCGATGAGCAGCTGCGCCAGTTTATCTACCTGCAACACCTGCAGCAGGAACAACGGCTGCAGGCCGGGCGCCGCTGAGGCACCGACATATGCCGAGTAAATCCCGGACAAAAAAAGACCCGCAATCAGCGCGGGCCTAAAGTGCAGGAGAAGCTCCTGCAGCAGGGATAAAAAAATCCGATAGCCGAAAATGGGCGGAACTGATGGCTACCGGATTGCGCAGTCGTTTCAGGCAGCAAATTCCTCTTCACTGAAGGCCATCAGCGTGGCTTTGCCGGCCTTGACCTCAGCCAGCAGGCTGTCGGTTTCAGTCAGGATGCGCGCCATAAAGAAATCCGCAGACTTCAGCTTGGCGCCGTAGAACAGGGTTTCCGTACTGCCGGCCGCCAGCTTGGCCTTGGCCACCGCCGCCATACGTGCCCACATCCAGGCCAGGCTGGTCAGGGCAAACAGTCGCAGATAAGGGGTTGCCGCCGCACCGGCCTGCTCGGGGTCTTTCATCCCTTCACTGGCAATCCACAATGTGGCCTGCTGCAATTGCTTAAGCGCAGCACCCACTGCAGCGACGTGTTCTGCCTCGGCGTTGGCCTTGAGCCAGCCCTCGACCAGGGCGAAGTAATTACGCACCGCGCGGCCGCCACCCAGGCCCAGCTTGCGCCCGACCAGATCAAGCGCCTGAATGCCATTGGTGCCTTCGTAGATGCGAGTAATCCGCGAATCACGCACCAGCTGTTCAATGCCCCAGTCCTCGGTGAAACCGGAGCCGCCCAGCACCTGCAAGCCTTCGTTGGCGCAGTTAAAACCCTCATCGGTGAGGAAGGACTTCACCACCGGAGTCAGCAGCTGCACCAGATCATCGGCCTGTTCGCGCACGACAGGGTCTTCATGGTCATGGGCAACGTCTTCATGCAGGCCGGTGAAATAGGCCAGCGCGCGGCACCCTTCGATCATCACCTTCTGGCGCAGCAGCATGCGCCGTACATCCGGGTGCACGATGATCGGGTCGGCCGGCTTGTCCGCCGCTTTTGGGCCAGACAGCGAGCGACTTTGCAGGCGCTCTTTAGCGAAGCCCAGGCTGACCTGATAGGCGCTTTCGGCAATGCCAAGGCCCTGCATGCCGACCATCAGGCGCGCCGAGTTCATCATGGTGAACATGCACTTGAGACCCTTGTTTGGCTCGCCAATCAGCCAGCCCTGGGCGCCTTCGAAATTCATCACGCAGGTGGCCGAGCCCTTGATGCCCATTTTGTGTTCGAGGCCGCCGCAGAACGCCGGGTTACGGCTGCCGTCCGCAAGGAACTTGGGCACCAGAAACAGCGAAATACCTTTCACGCTATCCGGTGCATCGGGCAGCTTGGCCAGTACCAGGTGCAGAATATTGTCGACCAAGTCGTGCTCACCGCCAGTGATCCAGATCTTGGTGCCGCTGATGGCATAGCTGCCGTCAGCCTGCGGTACGGCGCGGGTGCGAATCAGGCCCAGATCGGTGCCGCACTGCGGCTCGGTCAGGCACATGGTGCCGGTCCATTCGCCGCTGATCAGCTTGGGCAGGTAGCGCTCCTGCAATTCGCGGGTGCCGTGAGCGGTCAGCGCATTGATTGCGCCATGGGTCAGGCCCGGGTACATGCCCAGCGACAGGTTGGCCGAGCAGACCATCTCCTCGACCATCATGTTCAGCACATGGGGCAGGCCTTGGCCGCCGAACTCGGGCGTACAGGCCAGAGCGGTCCAGCCACCTTCGGCGAACTGCTGATACGCGGCGCGGAAACCGTCCGGCGCTTTGACCGATTTACTTTCCGGATCGTAATGGCAGCCCTGTTTATCACCAGGGCCATTTAGCGGGGCCAGTACGTTCTCCGCAAGCTTGGCGGCTTCTTCCAGAATGGCGCCACCGAGGTCGTCTCCGAACTCGCGCTGACTAGGCAGCGACTGCAAGGTGGCATAAGCGTCGAGCACCTCGTCAAAAACGAAACGCATATCACGAAGGGGTGCGCGGTATTGAGTCATGTTACTCAGTCCTCAAGCTGTACGAGTGGCCACAAGCTGTACATAAATAAATAATGTATAGCTTTTGTATAGCCTAAAGACCCATATGGCAAGCAATTTTCTGTACAAGCTGTACAACTAATCGAAATCGACACTAAATTGCAGACACGCGAAAGCGCGGCTGCCCTAACGGCGGCCGCGCTTATTCAGACGTGCTTAATAGAAGAATCAGGTATCCAGATGGCCAGCCAGAAACTGCTGCAGACGGCGCTGCATCAGACGCCCTTCATTGCCCAGGCAGGCAATCGGCGAACCACTTAGGCTTTCCTCGGCGAGGTCAGCACCATCGCCAGCCATCACCAGCGGGCAATCCAGCGCCAACGCCAGACGCGAGAGCACCTTGGGCAGGTCATCGCTGGGCGGCTGGTTGGAAAACAGCACCAGGGCCTGGGGCTGCATTTTTTCGCAGATCAGGGTCAACTCTTCCAACGGTTGTCCCAGCCCTAGCACGCTGACGGCAGTGTCAGCGCTGCTCAGCAGCAACCCGGCGACCAATAGTTCCAGCTCGCGGCAATGGCCCGGCAAAGCCGCCAGCAGCACGCGCTCCTCAACCTGGGCGCGCAGCACCTGCAGGCGCTGCAGGGTACGGGCACGCAGGAACGTATCGAGGAACAGCCATTCGCTGGTCTGGCCGTATTCATCCTGACGCAGCAACAGCTCCTGCCACAGCGGCATCAGGATGTCCTGAAACACCACCGGCAGCGGGTAGCTGGAGAAAATCTGACCGTATAGACGATCCAGGCGCAGCTCGTCGAAGGCGCTGATGGCGCGGCGCAGTTGGGCTTGCCACTCGCCCCACTCGCTGGCGCTGACTTCTTCATAGACCGGTGAACTGGCGGATTTGATCGAGCTGCTTTTGGCCAGAATCTTGCCAACCTTGCTCACCGCCACACCGCGCTCGATCCACGCCAGGATGCTGCGCACGGACTCGATATCCACCTGCGAATACAGGCGATGACCGCTGTCGGTTCGGGTTGGCTGGATCAGCCCATAGCGCCGTTCCCAGGCCCGCAGGGTGACCGGATTGACGCCGGTCAGGCGCGCTACTTCACGAATAGGAAATAACTCTTCCTGCTTGAGAGCATTCGAAACGAGGGATGCAGTACCAACGTGATCGGACATGGGCGCAGGTATCACAGAAAAAATGTTGCCCGCATTGTAACTCAGCTATTTCCGGCATACTTTGTACAAGACTTATACAAAGAGTTAGACCATGAACAAGCAGCCCTGCTGGCCCCTGACCCTCTACTACGATGGCGACTGCCCGTTGTGCGCCCGCGAGATCCGGTTGCTGCGTCAGCGCGCCGATGTGCAGCGCCTGTGCCTGGTCGATATCGGCCTCAACGACTTTCATCCCGAGTCCGTCGGCCACAGCCGAGAAACCCTGCAGAACCGCCTGCATGCGCGCTTCGCCGACGGCCAATGGGTTACCGGGCTGGATGCCACGCTGTGGAGCTGGCGCGCAGCCGGTCTTGAGCGCTGGGCCACGCCACTGACCTGGCCGGCATTGCGGCCTGTGCTGGAACTGGGCTACCGCCTGTTCTGCCGGCTACGCCCGCACCTCGACTGGCTGCCCCACCCGGATGCCAGCCGGCGCTGCAAAAACGCTGCGTGCGCTGTCAGCAAAAAACCGCAATAAGTCATCAGCGCAGCTTGATCCACAAGCCTGGATCAGGCTCAAGCAACGCTGGGCGACCGATAATTTCATCGTGGCTTTCCGACTGCAGCAACAGCATCTGCTGCACGCCGCAGCGGCGTATACACGCCTTGAGCAATGCCAGCCCAGGCCACAGCGGGCGCCCCGACGCATACTCCAACGTACGCACGCTGCCAGTCTTGCTGACCACCTGCACCTTGTAGCCACAACAGCGCAGCGTTCGCACCTCAACATGGTTAACGTGCCCACGCAGCACTGCAATGCTTAACTGCCACGGCTTCATACGACAGATACCTGTACAAGAAAACCAATCTTGTACACGATAAAAACAATTTTATTCAGCCCGCCCGTGCAAAAAATACCGATACAGCTCAATGAAATAGGCTAAAAAGCATGAAACAGACCAGTACCCGCACAGGGCGCATGGTTGTACAAATACCATTGCTGGTATAACTTTACGTCTGGTTCAGTCGAGGCCGCGTCTTACTGGTCAGGTAACCCGGCGCAGCGTCGCTGAACCCACCTTTTTCTTTCTGCCGAGTCGAGCATGAGCGTCAGCGCCGCCCCTATCCTGATAACCGGAGCCAGCCAGCGTATAGGCCTGTACTGCGCCGAACGCCTGCTGGATGACGGTCACCCGGTAATCGTTACCTACCGCAGCGAGCGCGACAGCATTGATGCGCTCAGGCAACGCGGTGCCATAGCCCTGCAGGCGGACTTCGCCAGTGAAGCCGGCATCCTGGCGTTTATCGAGCAACTCAAGAGCCACACCGACAGCCTGCGCGCCATCGTGCACAACGCCTCCGACTGGCTGATGGAAGAGCCGGGCGAAGAAGCGGCTGCCTTTCAGCAGCTGTTTAGCGTGCACATGCTCGCGCCGTACCTGATCAACCTGCATTGCCAGGCGCTGCTGGCGCGTTCAACGCCCGCCGATATCGTACATATCAGTGATGATGTGGCGCGCAAGGGCAGCGCCAAGCGGCCGGCCTACTGCGCCAGCAAGGCCGGGCTGGACAGCCTGACCCTGTCGTTTGCCGCACGCTTCGCCCCGCAGATCAAAGTCAACGGCATTGCCCCGGCGCTGATCATGTTCAACCCGGACGACGATGCCAATTACCGCAATAAAACCCTGAATAAATCGGCACTGGGCATCGAACCCGGGCCTCAAGTGATCTACCAGAGCTTGCGCTACCTGCTCGACAACCCCTATGTCACCGGCACAACCCTTACTGTCAACGGCGGCCGCCATCTCAAATGAGCCTGGCCGCGAGGACCCTGCAATGACCCCAGAACTGCCCGACCACTACCGCGAGATCCTGCTCGGCGTCGGTGAGAACCCCGAACGCGAAGGCCTGCTGGACACGCCCAAGCGCGCCGCCAAAGCCATGCAGTACCTGTGCAACGGCTACCACAAGAGCCTGGAAGAAGTGGTCAACGGTGCGCTGTTCGAGTCGGATAACGACGAGATGGTGATCGTCCGTGATATCGAGCTGTACTCGCTGTGCGAGCACCACATGCTGCCGTTTATCGGCAAGGCCCACGTGGCCTATATCCCCACCGGCAAGGTGCTCGGCCTGTCGAAAGTGGCGCGCATCGTCGACATGTATGCGCGGCGCCTGCAGATTCAGGAAAACCTCACCAAGCAGATTGCCGACGCAATCCAGCAGGTCACCAACGCCGCTGGCGTGGCCGTGGTGATCGAAGCCAAGCACATGTGCATGATGATGCGCGGCGTGGAGAAGCAGAACTCGGTAATGACTTCTTCGGTGATGCTTGGAGCCTTCCGCGAATCCTGCAACACTCGCCACGAATTCCTGCAACTGATCGGACGGAGCAAGTAATGCCGCGACTGGAACCTGGGATGGCGCGCATCCGCGTCAAGGACCTGCGCCTGCGCACCTATATCGGCATCAAGGAAGAGGAGATCAACAACAAGCAGGACGTGTTGATCAACCTGACCATCCTCTACCCCGCCATTGAAGCGGTGCGCGATAACGATATCGACCACGCCCTCAACTACCGCACCATCACCAAGGCGGTGATTCGCCATGTAGAGGAAAACCGCTTCGCTCTGCTGGAGCGCATGACCCAGGAGATTCTCGACCTGGTAATGGCCAACCCGGACGTATGCTACGCCGAAGTGGAAGTGGACAAGCTGCACGCCCTGCGCTTTGCCGAGTCGGTATCGATCACCCTCGCCGGGCACCGCTAGAAAGGCTGCTGAGAAACTCTCTGCAGATTCCCGGCGCGTCCTGCGCCGGGGCCGTTGCCGCCAGGCGGGCATGCTTCTATCATCGCCGCCAACGCCTCCCCGCCTGCCATTAGAGAGCATCGCCATGACCGAGCAAGAACGCCTCGAACTTGAAGCCGCCGCCTTTCGCAGCCTGGTGCAACATCTGCGCTCACGCTCCGACGTGCAGAACATCGACATGATGAACCTCGCCGGTTTCTGCCGTAACTGCCTGTCCAAGTGGTTCAAAGCCGCCGCAGACGACATCGGCGTGGCCATCACCCCCGATGAAGCGCGCGAAGAGGTCTACGGCATGCCGTATGCCGAGTGGAAAGCCAAATACCAGAAGGAAGCCAGCGCCGATCAGCAGGCCGCCTTCAGCAAAGGAAAAAAGTAATGAGCAGCCTCAACGACTTTCGCGCCAAGCTGCGCGGCGAGCACTTCACCTTCGCCGAAACCCTGGCGTTTATTGCCGAGCACTACCAGTACCAGCCCAGCGCATTCAGCAATGGCAATGTAGCCAACACGGCCGGGCAGAACGAAGGCTCGTGCAAGACCCTCGGCCTGGCCCTGCTCGAAGGCCTGAGTTTGGAAGAAACCCTGCTGTGCTTTGGCGAACATTACCGCAGCGTGCTGGCCACCCCGAGCGGCAGCGACCACGGCAATATCCGTGCACTGATGGAGACCGGGCTGGCGGACGTGCGCTTCGAGCAGCCATCGCTGCAGCGCAACAGTCTGTAACTACTCGCTTGAGCTAACGCGCAAAAAATGGCCGGGAGCCATTTTTAACGTCGCGCAGCGACGGCCCGCAGGGTGGCCGCCAGGAATGGCAGGCCATAGAAACTTGCACAACAGTCGGCAAAAGCTGACAGACATCACCCTTGAATCCCCCTATGCTGCGCGCCATTACTTGAACGAGAACACCAGGGGGGTTCTCCGTGCTGCGTTATGGCCGCACTTCCCCGGTTTCTCCAACCCTACCTGGCTTGGAGTCGCTAGATGCAGCAGACCTTGGTATGGAAACCATGGCACAACCCCGGCGTGGAAAACCTGCGCCTGAACATCGATGAACACGGCATCAACGCCACCAGCCACCTGATGCAAAGCCTGCAAGGCCACAGCATCGCCGCCACCTACGTGCTCAACTGCGACCCGCGCTGGCGCTTTCGTCGCCTGTGGCTGAAGGTCGACAACCACGGTCAGCGCAGCCTCAACCTCAAGCGCGATATCCGTGGCAACTGGTTCCACAACGGTGAGCCACGCCCGGACCTCAGCGAATGCCAGCAGGTGATGCTCTCCGAATCGCCCTTCACCCACACCCCTGCCCTGCAGCGTTGTGCTCTGGAAACCGGGCAGAGTGAACTGATGCAAGTCGCCTACGTTGACCTGCTGACCCTCAAAGTGGAAGCACGCAGCCAGCGCTACCAGCGCCTGCGCGAAGAAGGTGCAACAACCCTGTACCGCAGCGAAGCGCAGGGCAAAAAGAGCAGCGAGCTGACCGTCGATGAACACGCCTTGCTGGTCAAAGCCAGCGACCAGTTTCTGCGTATGAGTTCGCGGGATTTGAAGCTGAATACCTGGGTCTGAGGAACCACCGCTGATGTGGGAGAGGCTTTAGCCGCGACACAACCACTAAAAAGCTCGCCGCTAAAGCGCCTCCTACGCGGTTTCGCCATCGCCACATATTGCCGGCCACATAAAAGATGCCGCTCACTTGATCCAAGTGAACGGCATTGCGGTTCACATCAAGGTCTTCGTACTCACAGACCTACTGACCGTCGAGATAACGCTCCACATCCAGCGCCGCCATGCAACCGGCACCGGCCGAGGTGATCGCTTGGCGGTAGACGTGATCAGCCACATCGCCGGCAGCAAACACGCCCGGCACGCTGGTGGCGGTGGCATTGCCGTCACGGCCGCCGTTGACCACCAGATAGCCGTCCTTCAGCGCCAGCTGCCCCTCGAACAACGAGGTGTTCGGCGTATGGCCGATGGCGACGAACAGGCCTTCGACGCTCAGCTCATCAAAGCTGCCATCGTTGTTCTTCACCCGCACGCCAGTCACGCCCATGTTGTTGCCGAGCACTTCATCCACCTCGGCGTGCAGCTTGAGCACAATCTTGCCTTCGGCGACCCGCGCCTGCAGTTTGTTCTGCAGAATCTTCTCCGCACGGAAGCTGCCACGACGATGCACCAGGGTCACCTTGCTGGCGATATTGGCCAGATACAGCGCCTCTTCCACTGCGGTATTGCCGCCACCGACCACCGCCACCTCACGATTGCGGTAGAAGAACCCATCGCAAGTGGCGCACGCGGAAACGCCCTTACCCATAAAGCTTTCTTCGCTGGGCAAGCCCAGGTAACGGGCACTGGCACCGGTGGCGATGATCAATGCATCACAGCTGTAAGTGGCGCTGTCGCCGACCAGGGTGAACAGCTTGCCGGCCAGGTCCACGGCATTGATATGGTCATAGACGATTTCCGTCTCAAAGCGCTCGGCATGCTCCTGCATACGTTGCATCAGCGCCGGCCCCGTCAGGCCATGTACATCGCCCGGCCAGTTATCCACCTCGGTAGTGGTGGTCAGCTGGCCACCGGCCTGCAGGCCGGTGATCAGCAGCGGCTTGAGATTGGCCCGCGCGGCGTAGACCGCAGCGCTATAGCCGGCAGGGCCGGAGCCCAGAATGATCAAGCGGGCATGACGAGTGGCAGACATCAACAACTCCTCCCGGCAATGCCGGCAGCAATAAAAAGGGACGTCCACAAGCACCAGGGGAAGGCATTAAGAGTGGAAGCCCCGCAAAGGGATAAACCATCAGTTGCCGCGCAGCCTATGCCCGCCCAGCGCACGGCGGAAATATGCTTTGCCAATACCCTGCATAGGCAAGCGCTATAACCCCGGCAGGTAATCGTTAGCGCCCGTTGCAGAGGCTTTCACCTGCCACACAAAGCCGGTAAGGTCGGCGCGACTTCAACCTCGCGGAGACTCTCCCCATGCCTGCTCCCGTACTGACCGGCCCGCAATACCTCAGCGAAGGCCTGAAACTGGTGCTGAGCCCTGGCCTGCGGCTGTTTGTGCTGCTGCCCCTGACGATCAACCTGATCCTGTTTATCGGCCTGATTTACCTGGCCATGCAGCAGTTCGGCGGCTGGGTCGACACCTTTATGCCCAGCCTGCCGAGCTGGCTGAGCTTTCTCGAATACGTGCTGTGGCCACTGTTTGTGGTGCTGGTGCTGCTGATGGTGTTTTTCACCTTCACCCTGCTGGCCAATATCATCGCCGCACCGTTTAACGGCTTTCTCGCGGAGAAGGTCGAGGTGGTGGTGCGCGGCGAAGACCCTTTCCCTGCCTTCCGCTGGGGCGAACTGATTGAAATGGTGCCGCGCACCCTGGGCCGCGAAATGCGCAAGCTGGGCTACTTTCTGCCGCGCGCCATCGCCCTGCTGATCCTGACCTTTATTCCGGTGGTCAACCTGATCGCCGCACCGCTGTGGCTGCTATTTGGCGTATGGATGATGGCGATTCAGTACATCGACTACCCGGCGGACAACAACAAGATGAGCTGGCAGGACATGCTCGCCTGGCTGCGGGAAAAACGCTGGCAGAGCCTGGGCTTCGGCGGCATCACCTACGCCGCCTTGCTGGTGCCAGGGCTGAATATCCTGATGATGCCGGCGGCAGTAGCCGGCGCGACGGTGTTCTGGGTGCGCGAACGCCAGGAGCAGGCGCTCACGTCCACGTCCTAAGTAATCATCCCGCAGGCTAGCTGCGCTCAAGAACCGCGCGCAGCGCCTGCATGGATGCTTGAGACTCGCGCTCAATCCGCCGGCTCAGCAGCAGGCGGTTGGCCAGGCGCATCAGCACACCGTCGAAGCCGTATTCCAGGGTGCGCACGAACTCGCAACCGCCCTCCACTTCCAAGCACTCGTAGGTCAGCAGCAACCCTAAACCGTGATCGCCACGGGCGCTGGCCTGCCAGCGGCGGGCCGGTTGGTAGTCGAGCACATCCCAGCGCAGATGGCCGGCGCGGCCACCGGCGTGGATGTCTTCCTCAAACACATCGCCGGCGAGCAACACACCATCGCGGCCGTAGATATGTAACGACGACGGGTGCCATTCGGGCCAGTGAATAGGCGCGGCGGTATAACTCAGCACCTCGTCCACCGGGCGGGCGATATGCACGCGATGCTGCTGGCGATTCTGCTGATAAATGGGCTCCGCTTCCCAGTGCAGGGTGCCGTACAGCCAGTCCATCAGTGGATGGACGATGCCGAAGTTGCGCGCATGCATCAGCTCACGGCGATGGTGCAGCGCATGCAGACGGCGCATCTGGCGAATCCACGGTAATCGCGTAAGCGGATGCTCGGCCGGCAGATGCTCACAGGCATGCACCACCTCGTAGCTCATATAGCCCAGCAGCATGCTGCCAGCGAACAGCGCGGCGAGGTTGCCGTCGATATGCGCCAGCACCCACCAGATGCCCAGCAGCGGCAGGCTGTAGAGCACGATCAGCCAGGCCGGAAAGAGGA
>DASRUM010000138.1:0-8046 GCA_035655415.1 Pseudomonas sp. | reverse complement strand
CGCCGTTTTTTACCAGATTAAATGCAGGAATCAGATTATGCCGCTCACTCAAGAGCAGAAGAAACAATTCAAATCTATCGGTCACCATTTGAAGCCTGTATTGATCGTGGCTGACAACGGTCTGACCGAAGGTGTGCTGACTGAACTGGAACGCGCACTGAGCGATCATGAACTGATTAAAGTGCAATTACGCATCACTGAGCGCGAAGATCGCCTTACGGCCATCAATGAACTGTGCAAAGCCGGCAAAGCCGAGCTGGTGCAGGTGATTGGCAAAATGGCGTTGATCTACCGCAAGAACCCGAAAGTGAACAAGAACCTTTCCAACGTTCACCGTCATCACGGCTGATCTATCAGCCGTTGCAAGGCGCGCTCAGCGCCTTTGCAACCCACCTATCCTGCCCAATCTTACTGCTTAGGGCTTGTGCCTGAGCTTTTGCGGCAGCGGCTGCAACACCAGCAACAGGCCGCAAAAGGCCATGACCAAGTAACTGAACATCAACCACAGTTCAGCCTCTGGCAGCAGCTGGCGCACAGCAAAGTAACTGCCCGCCATCGCTACTACAACCAATAGCAATTGCCCGCGGGTATCACGCCACAGGCTTGCCAGGCGTTCGGCACGAATCAGTACCAGCACCTGGAGTCCGGCGCAAACCGCCGCCAGGCCAACCAGCAATGGCCGCAAGGTATTGCCGATTTCTTCCACTAGCAATGAGGCCAGGCCGAGCTTGGCAATTGCAGGCAGCAGCAAAAAATGTAGCAACCAGAGGCCGCCAACCCAGAGCGTCTGAGCCAGCAGCCAGCTGATTGCGCCAGCGTCACGCACCAGCGGCTTAGAGATGGCGAACCTCGACAATCTCATACTCCAGCGCACCGCTCGGCGTCTGCACCACGACCACATCCCCCTCACTCTTGCCGATCAAGGCGCGGGCGATAGGTGAGCCTACAGAAATCTTGCGCTGCTTGATGTCAGCTTCGTCCTCACCCACGATCTGGTAAGTGACGCTTTCATCGGTTTCGCAGTTTGCGATTTCCACGGTCGTACCGAAAATCACCTTGCCCGTGTGTTCAATCGTGGTGACGTCGATGATCACCGCATTCTGCAGACGACCCTCGATATCGCGGATACGCGCCTCGACCATACCCTGCTGCTCGCGCGCGGCATGGTATTCAGCGTTCTCTTTGAGGTCACCGAGCTCGCGCGCAGTGCCGATATCCTGGCTCAGTTTGGGACGCACCACCTTGGTCAGGTGAGCGTGCTCCTCTTCCAGGGCGCGCGCGCCCTGGACGGTCATTGGGTATTTGATCATGCGTTGATTCCTGCATGCAGATCCTGCAGACGGCGCACAGTCTTCTCGGGACCGAACTTCAGCGCCTCACAGATTGCCTGCCCCGCCGCAATGGTGGTGGTGCAGTAGATCTTGTGCTGCAGAGCGTTACGACGAATGGAATAGGAGTCAGCAATCGACTGACGACCTTCGGTGGTGTTGATAATCAGAGTGACTTCATCATTCTTGATCATGTCGACCACGTGCGGGCGACCCTCGGTTACCTTGTTGACGCGACGCACGGGCAAACCCGCCGCCTCGATCAGCTTGGCGGTACCGGCAGTGGCCACCACTTCAAAGCCCAGTTCAATCAGGTCACGCGCCACGCCAGCAACCAGCGGCTTGTCATCGTCACGCACGCTGATAAAGGCCACGCCGGCGTTTGGCAGAATCTCACTGGCCCCCGACTGTGCCTTGGCGAAGGCTTCACCGAACGTGTCGCCGACGCCCATCACTTCACCGGTGGACTTCATTTCTGGGCCGAGGATGGGGTCGACGCCTGGAAACTTGGCGAACGGGAACACCGCTTCCTTGACGCTGAAGTACGGCGGAATGATCTCGGCGGTGTAGCCGGCTTCAGCCAGAGTTTTGCCGGCCATCACGCGCGCAGCCACCTTGGCCAGCGAAACGCCGACGCACTTGGAGACAAACGGTACGGTACGCGAGGCGCGCGGGTTCACTTCAATAACGAAGATGTCCTCACCCTGCACGGCCATCTGCACGTTCATCAGGCCAACCACGTCGAGCTCCAAGGCCATTTTCTTGACCTGCTCACGGATCTCGTCCTGGATGTGCATTGGCAGTGAGTACGGCGGCAGCGAACAGGCGGAGTCACCCGAGTGCACACCAGCCTGCTCAATGTGCTGCATGATCGCGCCAATCACCACAGTCTCGCCGTCGCACACCGCATCCACGTCCACTTCGATGGCGCAGTTGAGGAAGTGATCGAGCAGCACCGGGCTGTCGTTGGAGACTTTTACCGCTTCGCGCATATAACGCTTGAGCTCGTCTTCCTGATAGACGATTTCCATAGCACGGCCGCCCAGAACATAGGAAGGACGCACCACCAGCGGATAACCGATGGTCTTGGAGTGGGCCAGGGCTTCGTCTTCGCTGCGCGCGGTGGCGTTAGCCGGCTGACGCAGGCCGAGACGCTGAACCATCTGCTGGAAGCGCTCGCGGTCTTCGGCGCGGTCGATGGCATCAGGCGAGGTACCGATGATCGGCACGCCGGCTTCTTCCAGGGCGCGGCAGATTTTCAGAGGGGTCTGGCCGCCGTACTGCACGATCACGCCTTTCGGCTGCTCAACACGGACGATTTCCAGCACGTCTTCCAGGGTTACCGGCTCGAAGTACAGACGGTCGGAGGTGTCGTAGTCGGTGGAGACGGTCTCTGGGTTGCAGTTGACCATGATGGTCTCGTAACCGTCTTCACGCAGTGCCAGTGCTGCATGTACGCAGCAGTAGTCGAACTCGATGCCCTGGCCGATACGGTTCGGCCCGCCACCGAGGATCATGATCTTGTCGCGGGTCGACGGATTGGCTTCGCACTCTTCCTCATAGGTCGAGTACATGTAAGCAGTGTCAGTGGCGAACTCGGCAGCGCAGGTGTCGACGCGCTTGTACACCGGCAGCACTTTCAACTTGTGGCGCTGGCTACGCAGGGTCTTCTCGGTCACGCCCAGCAGCTTGGCCAGGCGAATATCGGAGAAGCCTTTACGCTTGAGTTTGTACATCGAATCACGGTCGATGCTCGACAATGCCAGCGTCTTGATCCGCTCTTCGTCCTTGATCAGATCTTCGATCTGCACCAGGAACCATTCATCGATATTGGTCAGCTCGAAGACTTCGGCCACGGTCTTGCCGGCACGGAAGGCATCGCCGATGTACCAGATACGGTCAGCGCTTGGCACGGTCAGCTCGCGACGCAGGGTGCTTTCGGCTTCAGGATCGGCCAGATCGAGCATCGGATCGAGGCCCGAAACGCCCACTTCCAGACCGCGCAGGGCTTTCTGCAGGGATTCCTGGAAGGTGCGGCCGATGGCCATAACTTCACCGACGGACTTCATCTGGGTGGTCAGACGGGCATCAGCTTTCGGGAATTTCTCGAAGGCAAAACGCGGGATCTTGGTCACGACGTAGTCAATGGCTGGCTCGAACGAGGCCGGGGTGCGACCGCCGGTGATGTCGTTGGACAGCTCGTCGAGGGTGTAACCCACCGCCAGTTTGGCGGCGATCTTGGCGATCGGGAAGCCGGTGGCCTTGGAGGCCAGCGCCGAAGAACGCGACACGCGCGGGTTCATCTCGATCACTACCATACGGCCAGTGTTCGGGCAGATGCCGAATTGCACGTTGGAGCCGCCGGTTTCCACGCCGATCTCACGCAGTACCGCCAGGGAGGCGTTACGCAGGATCTGGTATTCCTTGTCGGTCAGGGTTTGTGCCGGAGCCACGGTGATCGAGTCGCCGGTGTGCACGCCCATCGGGTCGAAGTTTTCAATGGCGCAGACGATGATGCAGTTGTCCTTTTTATCGCGGACCACCTCCATCTCGTACTCTTTCCAGCCGATCAGCGATTCATCGATAAGCAGTTCGCTAGTCGGCGACAGATCGATACCGCGAGCGCAGATTTCTTCGAACTCTTCACGGTTGTAAGCAATACCGCCGCCAGTGCCACCCATGGTGAAGGACGGACGGATGATGCAGGGGAAGCCAACCTTCTCCAGCACGCCGTAGGCTTCTTCCATGTTATGGGCGATGCCAGAAACCGGGCAGGCCAGACCGATGTCTTTCATCGCCTTGTCGAAGCGCGAGCGGTCTTCGGCCTTGTCGATGGTGTCGGCATTGGCACCGATCATCTCGACGCCAAATTTTTCCAGGATGCCGTGCTTTTCCAGGTCCAGTGCGCAGTTCAGCGCGGTCTGGCCACCCATGGTTGGCAGCAGCGCGTCTGGGCGCTCCTTCTCGATGATCTTGGCCACGGTGGACCACTTGATCGGTTCGATATAGGTGGCGTCCGCCATGGCCGGGTCGGTCATGATGGTGGCCGGGTTGGAGTTCACCAGAATGACGCGGTAGCCCTCTTCTTTCAGCGCTTTACACGCCTGGGCACCGGAATAGTCGAACTCGCAGGCCTGGCCGATAACAATCGGGCCAGCGCCGAGGATCAGGATGCTTTTAATGTCTGTACGCTTTGGCATGTTCTCTCTCTCGAATCCTTGGGTCAGTCGGCGGGCTTAACGGCGCTTGGCCATGGCTTCGATAAAACGGTCGAACAGCGGTGCCACATCGGCTGGGCCGGGGCTCGCTTCGGGGTGACCCTGGAAGCTGAAGGCGTCCTTATCGGTCCGTTCGATACCCTGCAGGGAACCGTCGAACAGCGATTTGTGAATGGCGCGCACGTTGCTTGGCAGGCTGCTTTCATCCACGGCGAAACCGTGGTTCTGGCTAGTGATCATCACCACGCCGGTTTTCAGGGCCTGCACCGGATGGTTGGCACCGTGGTGACCGTGGCCCATTTTCAGGGTCTTGGCACCAGAGGCCAGGGCCAGCAACTGGTGGCCGAGGCAGATGCCGAATACCGGGATATCGGTTTCCAGCACGTCCTTGATTGCCGCGATGGCGTAGTCACACGGCTCGGGATCGCCCGGGCCGTTGGACAGGAACACGCCATCGGGATTCAGCGCCAGCACATCGCTAGCTGGAGTCTGCGCAGGCACCACAGTCACGCGGCAACCGCGCTCGACCAGCATGCGTAGGATGTTCCACTTAACGCCGTAATCGTAGGCAACCACGTGATGCGGCAGCTCGCTGGCCGGGATTTCTGGATGGCTGTCGTCTTGCAGGTTCCACACGCTGGAGCGCCATTCGTAACGCTCGGTGCAGCTGACCACTTTGGCCAAATCCATACCTTTAAGGCCAGGGAAGCTGCGCGCCAGTTCCAGCGCCTTCTCTTCGGTGGCGTCGTCGCCAACCAGAATGCAGCCGTTTTGCGAGCCTTTCTCACGCAAAATACGGGTCAGGCGGCGGGTATCGATGCCGGCGATGGCGACGGTACCGTTTTCCTTGAGGTATTCATCCAGCGGCTGCTTGTTGCGCCAGTTGCTGGAGGTCAGCGGCAGGTCACGGATAATCAGGCCGGCGGCCCATACGCGGTTGGACTCGGCGTCTTCCGGCGTGGTGCCGGTGTTGCCGATGTGCGGATAGGTCAGGGTGACAATCTGCTGGGCATAGGAAGGATCGGTAAGGATTTCCTGATAGCCGGTCATGGCGGTGTTAAAAACCACCTCACCAATAGTCTGGCCATCGGCACCGATGGCCTCGCCGCGAAAAATACTGCCATCAGCAAGAGCCAAAATGGCAGGTTTAAGGGCTGGCTTACTCAAGAAAACCTCCAAAAATCAAAACGTGAAGCAAACGCAGATTGTAAAAAAGCGGGATGACGTATCAACCGTCACCCCGCTTTTTTATCTGATTCATTCTGCGCAACTTTAGTGGACACACTAAAGCAGAAAGCTTACAGGAAACTGCCTTTTTGGTCCACCGCCAGTTGCGACTATGACCCAGTTAAAAGCCCTTCCTGCGACACAATGCCTCAGTTGAGACCCAGAACGTCCTGCATGTCGTACAGGCCCGGCTTACGATTCTGCAGCCACAACGCAGCGCGCACCGCGCCTTTGGCGAAGGTCATACGGCTGGATGCCTTGTGGGTGATTTCCACGCGCTCGCCATCGGCGGCGAACAACACGGTGTGATCACCCACCACATCACCGGCGCGCACCGTGGCAAAACCGATGGTTTCGCGCTCGCGCGCACCGGTCTGCCCTTCACGGCCATACACCGCGACTTTCTGCAGATCACGCCCCAGGGCATTAGCCACTACTTCCCCCATACGCAAGGCGGTGCCGGATGGCGCATCGACCTTGTGACGGTGATGGGCTTCGATGATTTCGATATCCACGTCATCGCCCAAAACCCGTGCCGCGGTGTCGAGCAGCTTCAGACACAGATTGACGCCGACACTGAAGTTGGCGGCAAACACGATGGAAATCTGCTTGCCGGCCTCAGCCAACAGCTGCTTTTCTTCCGGGGAAAAACCGGTAGTGCCAATCACCATAGACTTACCGGCCTGGCGGCAGATTTCCAGGTTCTTTAGGGTGACCGATGGATGAGTGAAGTCGATCAGCACATCGAACTGATCAAGCACCGCATTCAGATCGCCGGACAGATTGACGCCAATCTTGCCCTGCGCCACCAGCTCACCGACATCCGCGCCAACCAGGCTGCTATCGGCACGATCAATCGCCGCGCTCAGGCTTGCGCCATCGACCAGCTGCACGGCTTCGATCAGGGTCTTGCCCATGCGCCCAGCGGCGCCCATCACAGCAATACGTTGCATAGCTATCAGCTCCAAGCTGTCGCCACAGGCTGCAGCCGCCGCTTAGCGACCGCGCAGCCTGTCAGCGGGATTTACAGGTCGCCAAAGAAGCGCTTAACGCCTTCGAACCAGCCATTGGCCTTAGGCGAATGCGAGCTGTCGCCTTCCAGGGTTTTACGGAACTCATCGAGCAGTTCGCGCTGGCGTTTATCCAGGTGCACCGGGGTTTCCACCGCCACCTTGCACATCAGGTCGCCGGCACCGCCGCCACGCACTGGGGCAACGCCCTTGCCACGCAGACGGAACATCTTGCCGGTCTGCGTACCTTCCGGAATCTTCAGCTTGACCCGACCATCCAGGGTCGGCACTTCCAACTCGCCCCCCAGCGCCGCATCGGCAAAGCTGATCGGCACTTCGCAGTACAGGTGCTTGCCATCACGCTGGAAGATCGCGTGCTCGCGCACATTCACCACCACGTACAGATCGCCCGCCGGACCGCCCATGGCACCCGCCTCGCCTTCGCCAGATAGACGAATGCGGTCGCCGGTATCGACGCCAGCCGGCACTTTCACCGACAGAGTCTTGTGCTCCTCTACCCGGCCATGGCCGTGGCAGGAGCCGCAAGGATCGGTGATCATCTTGCCGCTGCCGTGGCAGCGCGGACAGGTCTGCTGCACCGAGAAGAAGCCTTGCTGCATACGCACCTGGCCGATACCGCCACAGGTGGTACAGGTCACCGGCGTGGTGCCCTTCTTCGCGCCCGAGCCATCGCAAGGCTTGCAATTGACCAGCGTCGGTACGCGAATGGTCACCGTAGTGCCACGCACCGCTTCTTCCAGGTCCAGCTCCAGGGTGTAGCGCAGATCACTGCCGCGCTGTGCGCCGCCCCGTTGACCGCCGCGACCACCGCCGCCGAAGAAATCGCTGAATACATCGCCGAAGATATCGGAGAAGTTTGCCCCGCCCGGGCCGCCACCGCCGCCACCCATCTGCGGGTCAACACCGGCGTGCCCGTACTGATCGTAAGCCGAACGTTTGGCCGCATCGGAGAGCACTTCGTAAGCCTCGTTGGCTTCCTTGAACTTCTCTTCCGAGGCCTTATCGTCAGGGTTACGGTCCGGGTGATACTTCATGGCCAGACGGCGGTAGGCTTTTTTCAGCTCCGCTTCGCTGGCACCGCGCTCGACACCGAGCACCTCGTAAAAATCGCGTTTAGCCATAAGTCTTCAACACCTTTAAATCGTCTACTCCAGACACGCCAACGCGGGAGCAAGCTCCCGCGCGGCGGATCATGCCGAACGCGACTCGCGTCACGCCCGGCCAGAGCGGCATAAGCTTGCG
>DASRUM010000137.1:0-2505 GCA_035655415.1 Pseudomonas sp. | reverse complement strand
CTCCCCGGAGGGGCGAGGGGGCAGGCCGTTGGCGCATTAGTCGACACATCACTGCACCTCCGCCAGCTCGGGCTTTGCCGGCTCAGGTTTCTTCGCCTCGACCACACCCTCGATCAATACATCGGCCACCAGCTCGGCAATATCCTTGACCTCCGGATGCACGCCGACCACACCTTCGAGCATCGCCGTGCACTGCGGGCAACCGACGGCCACCAGCTCGGCACCGGTCTCCTTGATATCGACCATCCGCATATCGGGGATGCGCTGCTTGCCAGGAATATCGGTGATCGGCGCACCGCCGCCACCGCCGCAGCAACGGGAGCGGAAGCCCGAACGCTGCATTTCCTTCACTTCAATGCCGATGGCATTCAGTACATTGCGTGGCGCCTCGTACTCACCGTTGTAGCGGCCCAGGTAGCATGGGTCGTGGTAAGTGACCGAGCCCCCCTTGTGGGTACCGAGATTGAGTTTTTGGCCGGTGATCAGTTCATCCATATAGGTGCTGTGGTGCAGCACCTGATAGCGGCCGCCCAGCTCGCCGTATTCGTTTTTCAGCACATGGAAGCTGTGCGGGTCACAGGTCACGATCTTGCTGAACTGGTACTTGGCCAGGGTGGCGATATTGCGTTTGGCCAGCAGCTGGAAGGTCGCTTCATCGCCCAGGCGCCGGGCCACGTCGCCGCTGTCACGTTCTTCCAAACCGAGCACGGCGAAGTCGACATTGGCGGCTTTCAATACTTTGACAAAGGCGCGCAGGGTACGCTGATTGCGCATATCGAAGGCGCCATCGCCAACCCAGAACAGCACATCGGCGCTGCCCTTGTCGGCCATAAGCGGCAGGTTCAGGTCCGCCGCCCAGTTCAGCCGGCCACCCGGGGCAAAGCCGCCGGGGTTGTCGGTGGCAATCAGGTTGTCCAGCACCTCAGCGCCCTTGTTCGGCGTCGCGCCTTTCTCCAGGGTCAGATGGCGGCGCATATCGACGATGGCGTCGACGTGCTCGATCATCATCGGGCATTCCTCGACGCAGGCGCGGCAGGTGGTGCAGGACCACAGCGTCTCGGCATCGACCAGGGCCTTGCCACCCAAGTTGACGATCGGCAGGTGCGGACCGCCGCTGTGCTCGCCAATGGCTTTTCCTGGATACGGTGAACCGGCGAACTTGGCATCCGTGCCGCCGGCCAAACCGACCACCATGTCCTGAATCAGCTTCTTCGGATTCAGCGGTTGGCCGGCAGCGAAGGCCGGGCAGGCCGCCTCGCATTTGCCGCACTGCACGCAGGCGTCGAAGCCGAGCAGCTGGTTCCAGGTGAAGTCCGTAGGTTTTTCCACGCCCAGCGGCGCTTTCGGGTCATCCAGATTCAAGGCCCTTAAACCGGTCGAACGACCACCGCCGAAGCGTTCGCTACGGCGGTGCCAGGCCAGATGCAGGGCACCGGCGAAGGCGTGCTTCATCGGCCCGCCCCAGGTCATGCCGAAGAACAACTCGGACACCCCCCAGGCCACGCCGACGGTCAGCAGCAGCGCCAGCACCCAGCCACCAAAGCCTTCCGGCAGGATGCCGGCCACCGGCAAGGTAGCGATAAAGAAGCTGGCGGCGAACATCAGCAGGCTTTTCGGCAGGCGCATCCACGGGCCTTTCGACAACCGCGCCGGCGGATCGAGGCGACGCTTGGCGACAAACAGCGCGCCGGCAAACATCAACGCCGTGGCGCCCAGCAGCGCGAAACCAAGGATGCGGTTATGCAGGCCAAAACCATGCACCAGAATCGCCAGCGCCGCCGCCAGAACGAAACCGCCTGCGGTGGCGACGTGAGTGTTGGCGATGTATTTGTCGCGAGCCACCACATGGTGCAGGTCGACCATATAGCGTCGCGGCATGGCCAGCAGGCCGCCCAGCCAGTCGACCTGGGCCGGGCGGCCACGGCGCCACATCAGAAAGCGCTTGCCGGCGCCGAGCACGGCCAGGCCGAGTGCGGCGAACAGCAGAATGGGAAGAAGGGTGTTCAACATGTGAGGCTCCCACCGCCAATGTCAGGGGATGATGCATTTCAGTCCCCTCGCCCCTCCGGGGAGAGGGTTAGGGTGAGGGGCTGGCCTGTGAGACCGCCCCCTCACCCCAGCCCTCTCCCCAAAAGGGAGAGGGAGCTAGACCGGGTCAGACCGTCGACGTTGTGCTGGGCTCAGAAGTCCTTACACAACCGTAGCGCGTCGTAGATCGCCGCATGGGTGTTGCGCTGGGCCACGCAGTCGCCGATACGGAACAGCAGATAACCGTCGCCCGCCTCGGATAAACACGGCTGCGGCTTGATCGCAAACAGCGCTTCCACGTCGATCTGGCCCTTGTTGCGCGAGCCTTCCTTGAGCGCGTAGTACAGGCGCTCGTCAGGGCGCACGCCGTTTTCCACCACCACCTGATCGACCACGCGCTCTTCTTTCGCGCCGGTGTATTCGTTCTCCAGCACCGCCACCAGCTTGTCGCCTTCGCGGTAGACCTTCTCCAGCATC
>DASRUM010000136.1:0-5456 GCA_035655415.1 Pseudomonas sp. | reverse complement strand
GCGCACCCGTCTGCATTACGACCTGCACACCGCCATTCGTGCGTCGAAGATCGAGCAGTTTGCCCTTTATCCGTTTCAGGAAGGCCGCCCGCGCAGTCAGCGTGAACTGGCGCGCCTGAGCGCTGCCGGGATTGAGGCGGTGCTGCTGCACAATAAAAGCTCGATCACCTTCAGCGCCTACACCTACACCCAGCTGGGGGCTGAAGCCTTCACCCTGGAACTGGGCAAGGCGCGGCCGTTTGGGCAGAACGAGCTGGTTAATCTGGACCTGCTCGAACTGCATCTGCAAGCGCTGATCGAAGGCCGCGAGCCCGAGGGTGCTACGGATGATCTGGGCGAACTGAAGTTGTTTGCCGTGGCGCGTGAAGTGATCAAACACAGCGACGCTTTCAAGCTGCACCTGCCGGCCGATATCGAGAACTTCAGCGAATTACCGATTGGCTACCTGCTCGCCGAGGATCTGGCCGACACCCGCTGGGTGGTGGATGAGCCGGGCGCGCGGATTATCTTCCCCAACCCCAAGGTCAAGAACGGCCTGCGCGCCGGCATCCTGATTGTTCCCGCCGAAGGCGTGCAGCTGGCTTGAGCCAGTAGGGTGGATGGCGCTTTCTCCATCCACCAATTGGGGCGTGTCTGGTGGATGAAAAAGACGTCATCCACCCTACGCAATCTGTCCTGCGTTTTCTCGCCCGATCTGTACCTTGTTTGCCTAAGTGGCGCGCTTTAGCATCGGGGCTTCGCCCCATCTAAGGACTGCCCGCCATGCCCGTTATCGACCTGCGCAGCGACACCGTCACCCAGCCGACTCCAGGTATGCGCGAGGCCATGCAAGCCGCCGAGCTGGGCGATGACGTGTATGGCGAAGACCCTACGGTGAACCGTCTGGAGCAGTACCTGGCCGCCGAGCTCGGTTTTGAAGCTGCGCTGTTTGTACCCACCGGTACCATGAGCAACCTGCTCGGGCTAATGGCCCATTGCGCGCGCGGCGACGAATACATCGTCGGCCAGCAGGCGCACACTTATAAATACGAAGGCGGCGGTGCGGCGGTGCTGGGCTCGATCCAGCCGCAGCCGATCGATGGCGAGGCCGATGGCTCACTGGACTTGGCCAAGGTCGAAGCCGCGATTAAGCAGGATGACTTCCACTTCGCCCGCACCCGGCTGCTTGCGCTGGAAAACACCATGCAGGGCAAGGTGCTGCCGCAGACTTACCTGCAAGCGGCACGCGAGCTGACCACGCGACGCGGCCTGGCCCTGCATCTGGACGGCGCGCGTTTGTATAACGCCGCAGTCAAACTGGGCGTGCCAGCGCGGGAAATCACTCAATACTTCGATTCGGTGTCGGTGTGCCTGTCCAAGGGCCTCGGTGCACCAATTGGCTCGGTGCTGTGCGGCTCAGTCGAGTTGATCGGCAGGGCGCGGCGTTTGCGCAAAATGGTCGGCGGCGGCATGCGTCAGGCTGGCATGCTCGCTGCGGCCGGTTTGTATGCCTTGCAACATCAAGTGGCGCGCCTGGCTGAGGATCATGCCAATGCCGAGCGCCTGGCAGCTGGTTTGCGCGAGTTGGGCTATACGGTGGAGCCGGTGCAGACCAATATGGTCTACGGCCAGGTGGGCGAGCAGGCCGACGCGCTGAAAGCCTTCTGCGCCGAGCGCGGGATCAAACTCAGCGCCGCACCACGGCTGCGCATGGTCACTCACCTGGATATCTCCACTGCGGATATCGATCAGGTGCTCGCAGCTTTTGCAGAATTCCGTTCGCATTGAGCGAATAGTGAGCAGTTAATAGCTGTTATCTATCAATAAAGGCACTAGCCCCCTAGCGCAGGCCCGATATAATGCGGCCCTTTGCCGGCTTTGTCGTGGCCGCTGGTTTTTGGAAGATTCCTATGAAAAGCGCAGAAATCCGTGAAGCCTTCCTCAGCTTCTTCGAACAGAAGGGACACACCCGTGTTGCCTCCAGCTCCCTGATTCCGGGCAACGACCCGACCTTGCTGTTCACCAACGCGGGGATGAACCAGTTTAAGGATTGCTTCCTCGGCCTGGAGAAGCGCGCCTACACCCGCGCCGCCACCAGCCAGAAGTGCGTGCGTGCCGGCGGCAAGCACAACGACCTGGAAAACGTCGGTTACACCGCACGTCACCACACCTTCTTCGAAATGCTCGGTAACTTCAGCTTTGGCGACTATTTCAAGCGCGACGCCATTCACTTCGCCTGGGAATTCCTCACCGGCGAAAACTGGCTGAACCTGCCCAAGGACAAGCTCTGGGTCACCGTCTACGCAACTGACGATGAAGCCTTTGATATCTGGAACAAGGAAATCGGCGTCCCGGCCGAGCGCATGATCCGTATCGGCGACAACAAAGGCGCGCCGTACGCTTCCGACAACTTCTGGACCATGGGCGACACCGGCCCGTGCGGCCCGTGCACCGAGATTTTCTTCGACCACGGCGAGCATATCTGGGGTGGCCCGCCCGGCTCGCCAGAAGAAGACGGTGATCGCTACATCGAAATCTGGAACAACGTCTTTATGCAGTTCAACCGCACCGCAGACGGCGTATTGCACCCGCTGCCGGCGCCGAGCGTGGACACCGGCATGGGCCTGGAGCGCGTTAGTGCGGTGCTGCAGCACGTCAATTCGAACTACGAGATCGACCTGTTTCAGAGCCTGCTGAATGCGGCGGCCAAGGCCATTGGTTGTGCCAATGAGGGCCAGGCTTCGCTGAAAGTGGTGGCTGACCATATCCGTTCCTGCGGCTTCCTGATCGCCGACGGCGTGACACCGTCCAACGAAGGTCGTGGCTACGTGCTGCGCCGCATCATCCGTCGCGCCTGCCGCCACGGTAACAAGCTGGGCGCCAAGGGCAGCTTCTTCTACCAGATCGTTGCCGCATTGGTGGCCGAGATGGGCGATGCCTTCCCCGAGCTGAAACAGCAGCAGGCGCATATCGAGCGCGTGCTGAAAACCGAAGAAGAGCAGTTTGCCAAGACCCTGGAGCAGGGCCTGAAGATTCTCGAGCAGGATCTGGCTGAGCTAAAAGGCACGGTGATTCCGGGCGATGTGATCTTCAAGCTGTACGACACCTTCGGCTTCCCGATGGACCTCACTGGTGACATCGCCCGTGAGCGCGAATTGACCCTGGATGAAGAGGGCTTTGAGCGCGAAATGCAGGCGCAGCGCGAGCGCGCCCGTTCTGCCAGCGCCTTTGGCATGGACTACAACAGCCTGGTCAAGGTCGACAGCGACACCGCGTTCCTCGGCTATCAGGGCACCAGTGGCAGCGGCAAGATCATTGCGCTGTTCAAGGCCGGTCAGGCCGTGGATAGCCTGAGTGAAGGCGAGGAGGGCGTAGTAGTCCTTGACCAAACGCCGTTCTACGCCGAATCCGGTGGCCAGGTCGGTGACTGTGGCTTCCTTGAAGGCGCAGGCGTGCGTTTTGACGTGCGTGATACCACCAAGGCTGGCGGCGCATTCCTGCACCACGGCGTTGCCGTCAAAGGCGGCTTGAGCTTCGGCACCTCGGTCAAGGCCGAAGTGGACGCCAGCGTGCGTCAGGCCACTGCGCTCAACCACTCGGCCACTCACTTGCTGCATGCTGCGCTGCGTCAGGTGCTGGGTGAGCACGTGACCCAGAAGGGCTCGCAGGTCGACAGTCAGCGTCTGCGTTTTGACTTCAGCCACTTCGAGGCGATCACTCCAGCGCAGCTGAAAGAGCTGGAAACCATCGTCAACCGTGAGGTGCGCGGCAACAGCGAAGTGGAAACCCTGGAAACCGATATCGAAACCGCCAAGGCCAAAGGTGCCATGGCGCTGTTCGGTGAAAAATACGGCGATCAGGTGCGCGTGCTGAGTATGGGCGGTGACTTCTCCGTTGAGCTGTGCGGCGGCACTCACGTCAAGCGCACTGGCGATATCGGCCTGTTCAAGATCACCAGCGAAAGCGGTGTGGCCGCTGGCGTGCGTCGGATTGAAGCGGTTACCGGCGCGGCAGCGTTTGCCTACCTGAATGGCGCGGAAGAGCAGCTGAAAGAAGCCGCGGCGCTGGTCAAAGGCAGTCGCGACAACCTTCTGGACAAGCTGGCCGGTGTGCTGGAGCGCAACCGTCAGCTGGAAAAAGAGCTGGAGCAGCTCAAGGCCAAGGCCGCCAGCGCGGCGGGCAACGACCTGGCCGGTTCCGCTGTCGACGTCAAAGGCATCAAGGTGCTGACTGCGCGTCTCGACGGTCTGGACGGCAAGGCGCTGCTGGCGATGGTCGACCAATTGAAGAACAAGCTTGGCAGCGCAGTCATCCTGCTCGGTGGCGTGCAGGACGATAAAGTCGTGCTGGTGGCCGGTGTAACCCAGGATCTGACCGCCAAATTGAAAGCCGGCGAGCTGATGAAGCAGGCGGCTGCGGCCGTCGGCGGTAAGGGCGGCGGTCGCCCGGACATGGCTCAGGGCGGTGGCGTTGATGCGGCGGCCCTTGATGGTGCGCTGGCGTTGGCGGTGACTTTTGCCGAGCAGGGTTTGTAAACGCCTGATTCCCCGGATGGACAGCCCAAGGCCCGGTATACGCCCGGCGGGCCTTGGCAGGGTATTGAGTTGTATGTTTAATGGGCGCCCTTCACGGGCTGAGGCGGCTTTGAAATGGCTTTGATCGTACAGAAATTTGGCGGCACCTCCGTCGGCACTGTTGAGCGTATTCAGCAGGTGGCCGCGAAGGTGAAGAAATTCCGCGAAAACGGCGATGACATTGTGGTTGTGGTTTCCGCCATGAGCGGTGAAACCAATCGCCTGATCGATCTGGCCAAACAGGTCAGTGATGGTCAGCCGGTACCACGTGAACTCGACGTGATGGTTTCCACCGGTGAGCAGGTGACGATTGCCCTGCTGGCTATGGCGCTGATCAAGCTGGGCGTGCCGGCGGTGTCCTATACCGGCAACCAGGTGCGCATCCTGACGGACAGCGCGCACAACAAAGCGCGCATCCTGCAGATCGATGACCAGAAGCTGCGTGCCGACCTCAAGGCCGGTCGTGTGGTGGTGGTCGCCGGCTTCCAGGGTGTCGACGAGCACGGCAATATCACCACCCTCGGTCGTGGCGGTTCCGACACCACCGGGGTGGCGTTGGCTGCTGCGCTGAAGGCCGATGAGTGCCAGATCTACACCGACGTTGATGGTGTTTACACCACCGACCCACGTGTGGTGCCGCAGGCTCAGCGTCTGGAAAAAATCACCTTCGAAGAGATGCTGGAAATGGCCAGCCTCGGGTCCAAGGTGCTGCAGATTCGTTCGGTGGAGTTCGCCGGCAAGTACAACGTCCCGCTGCGCGTGCTGCACAGCTTCCAAGAGGGGCCGGGCACCCTCATTACCCTTGATGAAGAGGAATCCATGGAACAGCCGATCATCTCCGGCATCGCTTTCAACCGCGACGAAGCCAAGCTGACCATCCGTGGCGTACCGGACATCCCGGGC
>DASRUM010000135.1:0-11432 GCA_035655415.1 Pseudomonas sp. | reverse complement strand
CCGCCTGCTGCAGCGCCAGTGGGCGCAAACCAGCACCCAGATTCAGCGTCTGCGCGACAACGTGCAGTGCGCCGAGCAGGAATTCGACACCATCCTCGATGAGGACAATCCGGGCCTGTCGGCCAAGCTCAGCTTCGACGTCAATCAGGACATCAGCGCGCCGTATATCCGCAAGGGTGTGCGTCCGCAGATCGCTGTACTGCGCGAGCAGGGCGTCAACGGCCAGGTGGAAATGGCTGCAGCCTTCGACCGCGCCGGTTTCAATGCGATCGACGTACACATGAGCGATATCCTTAGCGGCCGCGTCAGCCTGGATGAGTTCAAGGGCTTGGTCGCCTGCGGCGGCTTTTCCTACGGCGACGTGCTCGGTGCTGGCGAAGGCTGGGCCAAGTCGATCCTGTTCAACAGCCGCGCCCGTGATGGCTTCCAGGCGTTCTTCGAACGAAAGGACAGCTTCAGTCTTGGCGTGTGCAACGGCTGCCAGATGATGAGCAACCTGCACGAGCTGATCCCCGGCACCGAGTTCTGGCCGCACTTCGTGCGTAACCGTTCCGAGCAGTTCGAGGCGCGCGTGGCCATGGTCCAGGTGCAGGAGTCGGCGTCGATCTTCCTGCGTGGCATGGCCGGTTCGCGTATGCCAATCGCCATCGCTCACGGTGAAGGGCATGCCGAGTTCGAGAACGAGGAAGCCCTGCTCGAGGCCGATCTGTCCGGCTGCGTGGCTATGCGCTTTATCGACAACCACGGTAAGGTCACCGAAACCTATCCGGCCAACCCTAATGGTTCGCCGCGCGGGATCACCGGTCTGACCAGCCGCGACGGCCGCGTGACCATCATGATGCCGCACCCGGAGCGGGTATTCCGCACCGTGCAGAACTCCTGGAAACCAGATGACTGGCAGGAAGATGCCGGCTGGCTGCGGATGTTCCGCAATGCTCGCGTGTGGGTGGATTGATCCGGTTGGCGCAGGCTTATGTCGAGTAAGCCTGCGCCGATTCTGCCTGAGGTGCGCCAGGTCAAACCTGGCGATACCTTGCTGCTGTGCCGCTGCGGACGTTCGTCCCAGCTTCCCGATTGTATTTCTGCCTGCCCTGATGCGCTTGAACTGCAGCCTGAGCGTGAGCAGTTTCTGCTGCTTTGCCGTTGCGCTTGCTCGCAACGTCTACCTTACTGTGATGGTAGCCATAACCAGCCGGTGTCCGGCTTAAAGGCCCGCTGGCGGCGCTTCTGGCGCGGTCTGTAGGCGTAGCTGATTGCGCTAATAGGTTGAACACACCGCGAATTTTCCGGTCATAAGTTGCAAGTGTGATGGGCTGCGCGAATACCCGATAAGGCAAAGTGCCATTATTGTGTGGCATCATTATCGAACTGTTTTTATCAGTCTTGCCGGCGGAGACTTCGATGTACAAGTTGTGCTTTTATGTGCCTGAAACTCATCTGGATGCCGTGAAAAGCGCGGTATTCAGCGCCGGTGGCGGACGTATTGGTCAGTACGATCAGTGTTGTTGGCAAACCCTGGGGCAGGGCCAGTTCCGTGCTCTGGAGGGCAGCCAGCCATTTCTCGGCCAGCCTGGGCAGGTTGAGCAGGTGGCAGAGTGGAAAGTCGAGATGGCCGTGGCCGATGAGCTGATCCATGACGCGGTCAAGGCCATGAAGAAGCAGCATCCCTACGAGACGCCGGCTTTTGATGTGTGGCGGCTGTCGGACATCCAGTTCTAACTCATAAAAAAGGCGCCCTGAAGGCGCCTTTTTTATGTCTGCTGATCAGGGTCTGATTTCGATCAGTGTGCCGTCTTTGACTACTGCCCAGACCTCGCGCATATCGATGTTGCGCATGGCAATGCAGCCTTCGGTCCAGTCCAGCGTGTGGAACATCCACTCAGGGTATTCCTCGTCCAGCGGAGTGCCGTGAACCATGATCATGCCGCCCGCCGATACACCGCTCTTGCGCGCTTGCGCCTGGTCGCGGGCGTTGGGGTAGGAGATGTGCATGGACAGGTTGTACTTGTCGCTGGTCTTGCGCCAGTCGATCCAATAGAAGCCTTCCGGGGTGCGCAGGTCGCCTTCGCGCTGCTTAGCTCCTTTAGGCTGTTTACCCAAGGAGATGCGGTAGGACTTGAGGGTGTTGCCGCGGCTAATCAGGTGCAGCTTGCGTTCGGATTTGACCACCAGCACTTTGTCGATGGTCTTGCCGTTGAGGCTTGGGGTGGTGCTGGCGTGGCCAGTCAGGGCAACGGTCAGGCAGAGTAGGGCGAACAACCAGCGCATCATAATTCCCATGGATCAAAAGGCTTTCTTGTAATGTGCGCGCAAGGCTTCAAGCGGCTCGTTGCGGACCGGGTAGTGCTGCTCGCGCCGGTCGGCGAAGTAGCATTCTAAGGTACGCCCGATGGTCGGGAAAGCCAGCTCTGACCAGGGGATGTCCTGTTCGTGAAATAGCTGAACCTCCAGGCTTTCTTCACCGGGGGCAAAGTCCAGGTCGACTAGCTCGGCGCGAAACAGCATATACACCTGATTGATATGTGGCAGGTCGAACAGGGCATAGAGGCTGAGGCTGCGCACGCGCGCGCAGGCTTCTTCATGGGTTTCGCGGGCGGCGGCCTGTTCCAGGGTTTCGCCGTTCTCCATAAAGCCGGCCGGCAAGGTCCAGTAACCGCGCCGTGGTTCGATGGCGCGGCGGCACAGCAGCACCTGTTCGCCCCACACTGGCAGACAGCCGGCGATGATTCGCGGATTCTGATAGTGCACGGTCAGGCACTGCGCGCAGACGTGGCGCAGGCGGTTGTCGCCCTGCGGGATGATGCGGTTGATCGCGCCGCCACAGTTGCTACAGAACTTCATGCCAGACCCTCGCTGCGTGTTGGCTATCTTGGCGCGCGTGTTGTGTGCTCGGCAAGCGGGGTTTATCGAGCGCCTGAATAATTACCTGCTATGGCGCGGGGCTTGGGCCGTGCGCTGCTTTCGTGCCATGATCGACCGCAGAATAAAAGACTGAGAATCCCCATGCTGGACGAGTTGCTCCTTCGCATGCGTGGCTATAGCCCGCACATTCTGCCGACCGACAAGCGCTACCCTGAGGCCGCAGTGCTGGTGCCCATCACCCGCAGCGACGAGCCGGAAGTGGTACTGACTTTGCGCGCCAGCGGTTTGTCCACCCACGGTGGTGAGGTGGCGTTTCCCGGTGGTCGGCGTGATCCGGAAGATGCCGATTTGGTCGAAACCGCCCTGCGTGAGGCGGAAGAGGAAATAGGCTTGCCGCCCGGCCTGGTCGAGGTTATCGGGCCGCTTAGCACCCTGGTGTCGCGTCACGGCATTCAGGTCACGCCTTATGTCGGTGTGGTACCGGATTTTGTCGAGTACAAACCCAACGACGGTGAGATTGCTGCCGTATTTGCTGTGCCGCTGGCGTTCTTTCGCGACGACCCGCGGGAAACCACCCACCGTATCGACTACCTCGGGCGCAGCTGGTATGTGCCGAGTTACCGTTATGGCGAATATAAAATCTGGGGGCTGACGGCGATCATGCTGGTTGAGTTGGTCAACCTGGCGTTTGACGATGTGCATATCGATATGCACCAGCCGCCCGAGCACTTTATCAAGCTCACCTGAGCCTATGAGGAAACACCCATGAAATACCGCCTGGGTTCGTCCCAAGTCGAGGCCCATGCCGACAGCTGGGTTGCACCGAATGCCACTCTGGTAGGCAAGGTCAAGCTGGAACCGGGGGCCAGCGTGTGGTTTAACGCTGTGCTGCGCGGCGACAACGAGCTGATTCATATCGGCGAGAACAGCAATGTGCAGGACGGCACCGTGATGCACACCGATATGGGCTTTCCACTGTCCATCGGCACTGGCGTGACCATCGGCCACAACGCCATGCTGCACGGCTGCTCGGTGGGGGATTACAGCCTGATCGGCATCAATGCGGTGATTCTCAATGGCGCGAAAATCGGCAAGTACTGCATCATTGGCGCCAACAGCCTGATCGGTGAAGGCAAGGAAATTCCCGATGGCTCGCTGGTTATGGGTTCGCCCGGTAAGGTGGTGCGCGAACTGACCGAGCCGCAGAAGAAGATGCTTGAAGCCAGCGCCGCCCATTACGTGCACAACGCTCAGCGCTATGCCCGCGATCTGCAGGAGCAGGACGATTGATGCAGCCGCAGGAACGTCCGGTCGCCTCGCCCTGCGTGCATGTCTGCGCGCTGGACGATGAAGATATCTGTATCGGCTGCCAGCGCTCGGTGGCCGAAATCACCCGCTGGAGCCTGATGGATAACGCCGAGCGCCGTGAGGTGTTAGTTCAGTGTCATGAGCGGGCGAAGGCTAAAGGCATTCTGCTGTAACTTTCTTGATCAGCTTGAGGATTCACCATGCCCCGTATCGGAACCCCTTTGTCGCCGAGCGCGACCCGTGTGCTGTTGTGCGGCTCTGGCGAGCTGGGCAAGGAAGTGGTGATCGAGCTGCAGCGCCTAGGCGTCGAGGTAATCGCCGTGGATCGCTACGCCAATGCCCCGGCCATGCAGGTGGCGCACCGCAGCCATGTGATTAATATGCTCGACGGCGACGCGCTGCGGGCGGTGATCGAGCTGGAGCAACCGCATTACATCGTCCCGGAAATCGAGGCGATTGCCACTGCGACCCTGGTCGAGCTGGAGAATGAAGGCTTTACCGTAATCCCCAGCGCCCGCGCTGCGCAGCTGACCATGAATCGTGAAGGCATTCGCCGCCTGGCCGCCGAAGAGCTGGGCCTGCCGACCTCGCCTTATCAGTTTGCCGACTCCTTCGAGCAGTGCCGCGCCGCAGTCGAGAGCATTGGCTTTCCCTGCCTTATCAAACCGATCATGAGCTCTTCCGGCAAGGGCCAATCAGTGCTGAAAAGCCTGGATGATCTGCAGGCCGCCTGGGATTACGCCCAGGCCGGTGGCCGCGCCGGCAAGGGCCGAGTAATCGTCGAGGGCTTTATCGATTTTGATTATGAAATCGCGCTGCTTACCGTGCGCCACAGTGGCGGCACCACCTTCTGCGCGCCTGTGGGCCATCGTCAGGTCAAGGGCGACTATCAGGAGTCCTGGCAGCCGCAGCCGATGAGCGCCAAGGCTCAGGCCGAAGCCGAGCGCATCGCCCTGGCAGTTACCGGCTCCCTGGGTGGGCGCGGGCTGTTTGGCGTCGAGCTGTTCGTCAAAGGCGACCAGGTGTGGTTCTGCGAAATATCGCCGCGTCCGCACGACACTGGTTTGGTCACCCTGATTTCCCAGGACCTGTCCGAATTCGCCCTGCATGCGCGGGCAATTCTCGGTTTGCCGATTCCGGCGATTCGTCAGTTCGGCCCGTCGGCTTCTGCGGTGATATTGGTCGAGGGCGAGTCGCAGCAGGTCAGCTTCGGCAATCTGGCGGCGGCTCTGGCTAAACCGGATACCGCTTTGCGCCTGTTCGGCAAGCCGGAAGTCAGCGGTCAGCGACGTATGGGTGTGGCGCTGGCTCGTGACGAGTCATTGCAAGCGGCGCGGGCCAAGGCCACGCGTGCGGCGCAGGCGGTCAAGGTCGAGCTGTGAATGCGCTGCGCGCTTATGCCTGGTGGCTAGGGTTGGCGCTGTTGGTGCCGATTGCCTTGCCGCTGGCACTGCGCGCGCGGCGTAACACCCTGCGTTTACCGCCAGCCACAGGGCAGTTGAGCGGTGTGGCTGACGCGGAATTACCGGGCGAGCCATTGCGCTTGCTGGTGTTGGGTGAGTCGACAGTCGTTGGTGTGGGGGTGGATGAGCTGGACGCCGCGCTGGTCGGGCAGCTGGCTACGGCGCTGGCTGTACGTTGCGGCCGTCCGGTTGCCTGGCGGGCTTGCGGCGAGAACGGCATTACGGCTGCACAGGCCCATGAGCGGCTGTTGCCGCAGGTGCTGGATCAGCCCTTTGATCTGGCGTTATTGGTGTTCGGCGTCAATGACACCACCCACCTGACCTCATTACCACGTTGGGATGCCGCGCTCGGCGGCATGGCTGAAGCGTTGGCCGCGCGCGGCGCTCGGGTGGCGTTTAGCAGTGTGCCGCCGCTGCAGCATTTCAGTGCCTTGCCCTGGTTGCTGCGGCGTTTGCTCGGTATGCGCGCCGGCCTGCTGGATGCGCGTTTGCGCCAGCTAGCGGCAAGCCTGGGGGCGGGGCATCACGCGGTTGAACTGGAGTTTTCCGCCGAGTACCTGGCGCGTGATGGTTATCACCCGTCAGGTCTGGGCTATCGCATGTGGGCGCAGGGGCTGGCCGTCAGTCTCGCGCCGGCGGCTCGGTGTGCGCCTTAGGCTTGGTTTGCCAGGCGCGTACGCTTTTTACCCGGTTCTCTGACGACTGCAGAATTTCCAGGCGATATGGGCCGATCTTCAGGCACACGGCGCTGTCGGGGATGCTTTCTAGCGCCTCGGTGACCAGGCCGTTGAGGGTTTTCGGGCCATCGCAGGGCAGGTGCCAGTCCAGTGCCTTGTTGATTTCGCGGATATAGGCGGCGCCATCAATTACCTGGGTGCCGTCTTCCTGAGGGTGAATGTCCGGGCTGCGCAGGGTGTCCTGGTTGCTGAAGTCGCCGACGATTTCTTCGAGGATATCTTCCAGGGTGACGATGCCAATCACGTCGCCGTATTCATCGACAACGATACCGATCCGGCGTTTCTGCTTCTGAAAATTGATCAGCTGGGTCGACAGCGGCGTGCCTTCGGGTACGAAGTAGGGTTCGTTGCAGGCCGCCAATAGCGCTTCTTTGCTCAGCTCGTTGTGCGTCAGCAGCCGGGCAATCTGGCGCATATGCACGATGCCTTCGATCTGGTTGATGTCGGTCCGAAATACCGGCAGACGCGTATGGGTGGTGTTGGTCAGTAGGCTGATGATGCTTTCAAGGTCGTCATCGAGGTTGATGCCGGTGACTTCGTTGCGCGGAATCATGATGTCATCCACCGTCACCCGCTCAAGATCCAGGATGCCGAGCAGCATGTTCTGGCGATTCTTCGGCATGCCGGCACCGGACTCGCGCACCACGCTGCGCAGCTCTTCGGTAGACAAACTGTCGCTGGCGCGTTGCGACGGGTCGATACCCAGCAGGCGCAGCAGAACGTTGCTGATGGTGCTGGTGGCCCAGACCACTGGATAAAGCAGGCGTTGCAGCAACAGCAGCAAGCGGCTGGCGGGAAAAGCCACCAGTTCTGGGCGCAGCGCGGCGAGGGTTTTTGGGGTGATTTCACCGAAAATCAGCACCACGATGGTCAAGCCTGCGGTGGCAATCGCGATCCCGGCTTCCCCCCAGATATCCACTGCCAGCACCGTAGCGATGGAGGCAGCGAGGATGTTGACCACGTTGTTACCAACCAGGATGGTGCCGAGCAGGCGATCCGGGCGGCTAAGCAGGCTGGTGACGCGCTTGGCGCCCTTATGCCCTTCTTTGGCCATGTGTTTCAGGCGATAGCGGTTAAGGCTGAGCATGCCGGTCTCCGAGCTGGAGAAGAATGCCGAGCACATAATCAGAAAAATCAGCAGCCCAAGCAGGTAGCCGGAGTGAAGGTCGTCCACGGAAGGGGTCTCAGATATGCAGGATAAATTCGCGAACCAGCTTGCTGCCGAAGTAGGCCAGCATCAGCAGGCAGAAGCCCGCCAGGGTCCAGCGAATGGCTTTGTGGCCGCGCCAGCCGAGTTGATGGCGGCCCCACAACAGCACGGCAAACACCACCCAGGCAAAGCACGAGAGGATGGTTTTATGCCCCAGGTGCTGGGCAAACAGGTCGCTGATAAACAGCGCGCCAGACAGCAGAGAGAGTGACAGCAATACCCAGCCGGCCCAGAGAAAGCCGAACAGCAGGCTTTCCATGGTCTGTAGGGGTGGGAAGTTCTTGATCAGCCCGGACGGGTGCTTGTGCTTGAGTTGGTGATCCTGCAATAGCAGCAGCAGTGACTGGAATACCGCAATGGTCAGCATGCCGTAGGCGGTGATCGACAGCAGGATATGCGCCAGGATGCCAGGCGCTTCATCAATGGCCTGGGTCGTGCCGCTGGGCATAAATTGGGCGAGCAGCACCGTGACAAAGCCCAGGGGGAATAGCAGCAACAGCAGGTTTTCCACCGGGATTCGCGTGCAGGCCAGTAGCGTCAGCAGGATAACGGCGGCGGCAATCAGGCTGGCGGCCTTGAAGAAGTCCAGCGACAGACCGCTGGTATCGAACATCTGCAAAAACAGGCTGCTGCCGTGCAGTAGCAACGCCAGTGTGCCGAGTGCAACCAGCAGGCGCTTGTTGGATGTGCTGCGCTGTTGCAGGCGCAGGCCTTGATAGAGCGCGGCTCCGGCATAGAGGCAGGCAGCGGCGAGGCTGGGTAGCAGAGGGTGCATAAATCCTTGTCAGGCAAACCCGAAAGGCGGTCAGTGTGGCATACAACCCGTGTGCCACGAAAGCGTCTGGCGGTGTCGGTGCCTTGCAGTCTTCGCTATAATCCGCAACCTGTTGCAAGCCCACCCTCGGCTCGGTAGAGCCTGAAAGGAACGCGCATGTTCGAAAATCTGACTGACCGCCTCTCGCAGACCCTGCGAAATGTCACCGGCAAAGCCAAGCTGAGCGAAGACAACATCAAGGACACCTTGCGTGAAGTGCGCATGGCCTTGCTCGAGGCTGACGTTGCCTTGCCGGTGGTCAAGGACTTCGTCAACAAGGTCAAGGATCGTGCGGTCGGCACCGAGGTGTCGAAGAGCCTGACGCCGGGCCAGGCTTTTGTGAAGATCGTCCGTGCCGAGCTCGAAGAGCTGATGGGCGCGGCCAACGAAGACCTGGCGCTGAATGCCGTGCCGCCAGCCGTGGTGCTGATGGCGGGTCTGCAGGGTGCGGGTAAGACCACCACCGTTGGCAAGCTGGCGCGCTTCCTTAAAGAGCGCAAGAAAAAGACCGTGATGGTGGTGTCGGCCGACGTTTACCGTCCGGCGGCGATCAAGCAGCTGGAAACCCTGGCCAATGATATTGGCGTGACCTTCTTCCCCTCTGATCTCAGCCAGAAGCCGGTGGATATCGCTGAAGCGGCGATCAAGGAAGCCAAGCTCAAGTTTATTGATGTGGTGATCGTCGATACCGCCGGTCGTCTGGCCATCGATGCCGAGATGATGGCGGAGATCCAGGCGCTGCATGCGGCGATCAAACCGGTGGAAACCCTGTTCGTGGTCGACGCCATGACCGGCCAGGATGCCGCCAATACCGCCAAAGCCTTCAATGATGCGCTGCCGCTGACTGGCGTGGTGCTGACCAAAGTCGACGGTGATGCGCGCGGCGGTGCGGCGTTGTCGGTGCGTGCGATTACCGGCAAACCGATCAAGTTTATCGGTATGGGCGAGAAGACCGAGGCGCTCGAGCCCTTCCATCCTGACCGGATTGCCTCGCGTATTCTCGGCATGGGCGACGTGCTCAGCCTGATCGAGCAAGCCGAGCAGACTCTGGATCGCGAAAAGGCCGAGAAGCTCACCAAGAAGCTGAAGAAGGGCAAGGGCTTCGACCTCGAAGACTTCCGCGATCAGCTGCAGCAGATGAAGAACATGGGCGGCCTTGGGGGCCTGATGGACAAGCTGCCACAGATGGGCGGCGTCAATCTGGCGCAGATGGGCAATGCCCAGGGCGCTGCCGAGAAACAGTTCAAGCAGATGGAAGCGATCATCAACTCGATGACGCCTCAGGAGCGCCGTGATCCTGATGTGATCAGTGGCTCGCGCAAGCGCCGCATCGCCATGGGTTCCGGCACCCAGGTGCAGGACATTGGCCGCCTGATCAAGCAGCACAAGCAAATGCAAAAGATGATGAAGAAATTCACCGCTAAAGGCGGTATGGCCAAGATGATGCGTGGCATGGGCGGGATGATGCCGGGCGGCATGCCGAAGATGTAAGGAATCCGCGTCGGCAGCGATGTCGGCGCAGACCCCGCTGAAGGCGGGTATTTACAGTAAACCCGCCTTTTGCGGGAGCTGATTGGCCGGTTTGCACAGCGGCCCTCTGGCAAATCTTGATTGCACAGTCCTATGCGCCTGAAAAAGCCATTTGCAAAAATCCGGATATTCCTTAGAATATGCGGCCTTTCGGGCACCCGTGCCCGCCGTGCATTTAGATTTGCAGCACCGACTACAGGAACTATGTTCACATGCTAACGATTCGTCTTGCCCTTGGCGGCTCCAAAAAGCGCCCGTTCTACAAAATCAACGTGACCGACAGCCGTAACCCACGCGACGGTTCGCATAAAGAAGAAATCGGTTTCTTCAACCCGATCGCTCGTGGTCAGGAAGTTCGCCTGTCCGTGAAGCAAGACCGCCTGGCCCATTGGCTGAGCGTTGGCGCGCAGCCTTCTGATCGTGTTGCTCAGTTGTTGAAGGACGCTGCTAAGGCTGCGGCCTAAGCAATATGAGTGCGACGCCTGTTTCTACCGATGATTTGATCGTTATCGGCAAGATCTACTCTGTACATGGCGTTCGCGGTGAAGTGAAGGTGTATTCCTTTACTGATCCTGTTGCAAACCTGTTGGAGTACAAGTCCTGGACGCTTAGGCGCGAAGGCAGTGTCAAACAGGTAGAGCTGGTCAGCGGACGCGGGAGTGATAAGTTCCTGGTCGCGAAGCTCAAGGGTCTTGATGATCGTGAAGAGGCTCGCCTTCTCGCTGGTTATGAGATCTGTGTGCCGCGCAACCTGTTCCCTGAATTAGCCGACGGTGAGTTCTACTGGTACCAGTTGGAAGGTCTTAAGGTTATTGATCAGGCAGGGCAATTGCTCGGCAAGATTGATCACTTGTTAGAAACCGGTGCCAACGATGTGATGGTGGTCAAACCCTGCACCGACAGCCTGGATGGTCGTGAGCGCCTGTTGCCCTATACCGAGCAATGCGTGCTGTCGATTGACCTAAGTGCTGGCGAAATGCGGGTCGACTGGGATGCGGACTTCTAAGCCTGATGCCAAATCTGCGCGTTGAAGTCATTACGCTGTTCCCGGAAATGTTTGCCGCTATCAGCGAATACGGCATTACCAGCCGAGCGGTGAAGCAGGGTTTGTTGCAATTGACCTGCTGGAACCCGCGTAGCTACACCACAGACCGTCACCACACCGTGGATGATCGGCCTTTTGGCGGTGGCCCAGGCATGGTGATGAAGATCAAGCCGCTTGAAGATGCTTTGCTTGAGGCGAAGCAAGCTGCAGGTGGTGCGGCCAAGGTGATTTACCTGTCGCCGCAAGGTCGCCAGCTGACGCAGTCAGCAGTACGCGAACTGGCCAATGAGGATGCGTTAATCCTGATTGCCGGCCGCTACGAAGGAATTGATGAGCGCTTTATTGAAGCGCATGTCGATGAAGAATGGTCGATTGGGGACTACGTCCTGTCTGGCGGTGAGCTGCCGGCCATGGTGCTGATCGACGCGGTAACGCGCCTTTTGCCTGGTGCATTGGGTCATGC
>DASRUM010000134.1:0-3700 GCA_035655415.1 Pseudomonas sp. | reverse complement strand
CACTCCCCAACGGCAATACCGGTAAGGAATTATGTGCGCAATCGCTGGAGAATTACGTTTTGATCAACGACCGGCCGACCTGGCTGCAGTCGAGCGAATCACCCACCACATGGCCGCCCGCGGCCCCGATGCCCACGGCTTCTTCAGCCAGGGTCCGCTAGCCCTCGGCCATCGCCGCCTGAAGATCATGGACCTGGCCGAAGCCTCCGGCCAGCCGATGATCGACAGCGAGCTGGGCCTGACGATGGTGTTTAACGGCGCCATCTACAACTACCCGGAACTGCGCGAAGAACTGAAAGCCCTCGGCTATCGCTTCTTCTCCGGTGGCGACACTGAAGTGCTGCTCAAGGGCTACCACGCCTGGGGCACCGACCTGCTGCCCAAGCTCAATGGCATGTTCGCTTTTGCCATCTGGGAACGCGACAGCCAGCAGCTGTTCATCGCCCGCGACCGCCTCGGGGTCAAGCCGCTGTACTTGTCACGCACCGGCGAACGCCTTCGTTTTGCTTCCAGCCTGCCGGCACTGCTGGCCGGCGGTGATATCAGCAAGACCCTCGATCCCGTCGCCCTCAACCACTATCTAAACTTCCACGCCGTGGTCCCTGCCCCGCGCACCCTGCTAGCTGGAGTGGAGAAGCTGGCGCCTGCCAGCTGGATGCGTATCGACGCCCAGGGCAACTGTGAACAGAAGACCTGGTGGAACCTGACATTCGGCCCGCAGCGCGAGGAAATCGCCTTCGGTCTGGATGAATGGCAAGAGCGCGTGCTCGACGGCATGCGCGAAGCGGTATCGATCCGCCAACGCGCCGCCGTAGACGTCGGCGTACTGCTTTCCGGCGGCGTCGACTCGAGCATGCTGGTCGGCCTGCTGCGCGAGGCCGGGGTGGAAAACCTCTCCACTTTCTCCATCGGTTTTCAGGATGCTGGCGGTGAGCGCGGCGACGAATTTCAGTATTCCGACCTGATCGCCGAGCACTTCGCCACTCGCCACCATCAGCTGCGCATCGGCGAGCACGAGATTCTCGAACAGCTGCCGGCGGCTTTCCGCGCCATGAGCGAGCCGATGGTCAGCCACGACTGCATCGCCTTCTACCTGCTCTCACGCGAGGTGGCCAAGCACTGCAAGGTGGTACAGAGCGGCCAGGGTGCCGACGAGCTGTTCGCCGGCTACCACTGGTATCCGCAGGTGGACGCCGCCGAGGATGCCTTCGGCGCTTACCGCGCGGCATTCTTCGACCGTGATTACGACGAATACGCCGCCTGCGTGCAGCCCGCCTGGCTGACCGGCGATATGGCGGGCGAATTCGTCCGTGAGCATTTCGCCCAGCCTGGCGCCGTGGCCGCCGTAGACAAGGCGCTGCGCCTGGACAGCACGGTGATGCTGGTCGATGACCCGGTCAAACGGGTCGACAACATGACCATGGCCTGGGGCCTGGAGGCGCGCACACCGTTCCTCGACTATCGCCTGGCCGAGCTTTCGGCGCGCATTCCTGGGCGTTTCAAGTTGCCCGATGGCGGCAAGCATGTGCTCAAGGAAGCCGCGCGCCAGGTCATTCCCAGCGCGGTGATCGACCGGCCCAAGGGTTACTTCCCGGTGCCTGGCCTCAAGCATCTGCAAGGTGCAACTCTGGGCTGGGTGCGCGATCTACTACTTGACCCGAGCCAGGATCGCGGCCTGTTCAACCCGGCCATGCTCGACCGTCTGCTGAGTGACCCGCACGGCCAGCTGACGCCCTTGCGCGGCTCCAAGTTGTGGCAGCTGGCTGCGCTGAATCTCTGGTTGAACGAACACGGCCTGTAGAGCGCTGCGGTGGCTGGGCACAGACGCATCCACCGCAGCATCCGCAACCTGCTCACGGCAAAGGAAACCCTCCAATGCGTGCAACTGCCTTTAACCAACGCCTGCTGCGCGGCCAAGCGCCCTCCTACGAGCGCCTGCAAGCGCGCCTGGCCGAGGACCACAACACCCCTCCCAGCGAGCCGCAAGCCGTGCACTGCGGCTGGGGCCGCCTGCTACTCGGGCACACCTACCCGGATGCCGCCGCCCTGGCCAGTGACCTACTGACCGAACAGCCCGGCGAGCGCGATATCGCCCTGTATGTCGCCGCGCCGCACCAAGTGCTGGCGCAGGCCCCACAGCAGCTGTTTCTCGACCCCTCCGACACGCTGCGTCTGTGGTTTACCGACTACCGCCCTGCGCGCCGCGGTTTTCGTGGTTACCGAGTGCGCCGCGCGCAGAATGCCGAGGACTGGCAGGCGATCAATGAGCTGTATCAACTGCGCGGCATGCTGCCGATCGAACCCGGCAAACTCACTCCACGCCACCTTGGCGGGCCGGTGTATTGGCTGGCCGAGGACGAAGACAGCGGCGCGGTGATCGGCAGTGTCATGGGCCTTAACCACCACAAGGCCTATCAGGACCCGGACCACGGCAGCAGTCTGTGGTGCCTGGCGGTCGACCCGCGCTGCAGCCGGCCGGGGGTCGGTGAGGTGCTGGTGCGCCATCTGATCGAGCACTTTATGAGCCGCGAGCTCAGCTATTTGGATCTGTCCGTGCTACATGACAACGAACAGGCCAAGGGGCTGTACGCCAAGCTGGGCTTTCGCGAGCTGCAGACCTTCAGCATCAAACGCAAAAACGGCATCAACGAAGCGCTGTTCCTCGGCCCCGGCCCGCACACGCCGATGAACCCCTACGCGCGGATCATCGTCGATGAAGCGCTGCGCCGCGGCATCGAGGTACAGGTCGATGACGCCGACGCCGGCCTGTTTACCTTAAGCCACGGCGGCCGGCGCATCCGCTGCCGGGAATCGCTGACAGACCTGACCAGCGCAGTCAGCATGACCCTCTGCCAGGACAAGCGCCTGACCCATCGCGCCCTGGCCCGCGCCGGCTTGCACTTGCCAGCCCAACGCCTGGCCGGCAGCGCCGAGGACAACGCCGCGTTTCTCGCCGAGCATGGCAGCCTGGTGGTCAAGCCGGTGGATGGCGAACAGGGCCAGGGCGTGGCGGTGGACCTGCGTACGCCGCTGGATGTGCAGGATGCCATCGAACGCGCCAGCACCTTTGACAGCCGCGTCTTGCTGGAAAGCTTTCACCCAGGCTTTGATCTGCGCATTCTGGTGATCGGCTTTGCCGTGGTCGCGGCCGCCATTCGCCGCCCGGCCGAGGTAATCGGCGATGGCCAGCACAGTATTGGTGAGCTGATCGATGCGCAAAGCCGCCGCCGGCAGGCCGCCACCGAAGGCGAAAGCCGCATCCCCAAGGACGCTGAAACCCTGCGCACCCTGCACGCCGCAGGGGTTGACTACGACAGCGTGCTGCCGGCCGGCCAGCGCCTGGCCGTGCGCAAAACCGCCAACCTACACACTGGCGGCAGCCTGGAGGACGTTACCGAGATCCTCCACCCGGTGCTGGCCGAAGCGGCGGTAAAAGCCGCCCGCGCTCTGGATATCCCGGTGGTCGGCCTCGACCTGCTGGTGCCCGCTGCCGATCAACCCGAGTACGTGTTTATCGAAGCCAACGAGCGCGCCGGCCTGGCCAACCACCAGCCGCAACCCACGGCAGAGCGCTTCGTCGACCTATTGTTTCCCCTAAGCCAGGTAGGTTGAAGCCGCCCCGGATAAGCCGCGGCACAGGCCACAGCCGGAGGAAAACGCCCCCGGATTGCGCCAAGGCTTATTCGGGCTACGCCGCTTA
>DASRUM010000133.1:0-6734 GCA_035655415.1 Pseudomonas sp. | reverse complement strand
CCGCTGCTCGTTGAGGATGTCTTCAACCGTGCGTTCGTGCCCGGCCTTAACCAGCTTCAAGTCATAGCCTGCCGCTTCCAGCAGCCGAACCAGCACCGAGACACTCATATCGCCTTTGGCCAATGTTTCCATGCGCGCAACCGTGGAGCGTGATACCCCTGCGCTGCTGGCCAATGCCTCTTGGCTCAGCTTGGCATCACCGCGTGCCTGTTTCAGCATTTCGGAAACATCGTAGAGAGAGGTCATTTGTAGCCCTCGGGCGTCAAAAATAGATCTAATGCCTAAAAATGTAGCTCTGGGGCTACATTTATACAAGTGCTGCCAGGCTTGAGCTGTGGCTCACGGGCTACAAAATCCACGTGTTAGTGATTATTTGTGGCTTCAAGGCCACAAACCAGCTGGCATGGCGAGGCCAATGGCTGCGCCCTAGGGTTGGAGTGGGGTGAGGCGAGCTCTGTCCTCAGTCCAGGGACTGAGGACAGTCTGCTTACCGGGCAGCTCTGAATCGCCCCGTGCTTGGGGCTCTGGTGTTAAGCGCGGTTCGTTATTTGGTGACCACAAGGTTGTAGACTCGGCTTGCTCTAAGCTCGGCGGCGGTTCTCACCACAGAAATTATGGGTAGATCACGAGTGGCTGGTGTCTTCGGGCAGGCTGATTTGGTTGCCGTAGCCCCTTACCGCAACGCCGTCTACCAGCTCCACGATATTCACTGCATGAAAGCTTCCACTTGAGTCGACCAAACACCACTCCAATCCAGCTGGTAGCCGGAGCGTCCGTGGTTGGAGCAAGACTTGGGTAGCCGTCTTTCCCTTCAGCTCATTTGTATTGGCATAGCAGCACGGCTAGTTGGGCAAGGTCAGGCTGCAGTAAGTTTCAAGTGGTGACCAATACGGTGACCAAAAAATAATTTTTAGCGCAGAAAAGAAAAAGGCCAGCTCGAAGGCTGGCCTAACTCTTTGTTTTTTATGGTGGGCCCACACGGACTCGAACCGTGGACCAAAGGATTATGAGTCCTCTGCTCTAACCAACTGAGCTATGGGCCCTCAGAGGCGGGCGGATTATACCGGTGCCTTCTCAGCAGCGCCAACCGAATGGCGCGGGGTGAGGAAGTTTTGTGCGAAGGCGTCCGCATGGATGGCGCGGCTGATGACGAAGCCCTGGATCTGCTCGCACCCTTCGGCGGCGAGGAACAGTTCCTGGGCTTTGGTTTCCACCCCTTCGGCGATCACGGTTAGTTGCATGCTGCGGCCCAGGGCGATGATGGCGCGCACGATGGCGACGTCGTTGCTGTCATTGGGCAGGCCGCGCACGAAGGATTGGTCGATTTTCAGGGTGTCGACCGGCAGGCGCTTGAGGTAGCTAAGTGAGGAGTAGCCGGTGCCGAAGTCGTCGATGGCCAGTTGGATGCCCAGGCTTTTCAGCTGATGTAGCAGGCTCAGGGCTTCTTCGGCCTGGTTCATGATGAAGCTTTCGGTGATTTCCAGTTGCAGCAATTCTGGGGCCAGGTTGTGGTTTTCCAGCAGGCTGGAGATGCGTACCAGCAGGTGCGGCTGGCGCAGTTGCACGCCGGTCAGATTGACCGATAGTGGGCCGAACGGGGCGTGCTGTTGTTGCCATTGCTGCATTTGCCAGCAGGCTTGGCGCAGCACCCAATCGCCGAGGGCGATGATCAGGCCGGTTTCTTCGGCCAGGGGAATAAAGCGATCTGGCGGGATTTCGCCGAATACCGGGTGATGCCAGCGTAGCAACGCTTCGGCGCCGATCAGACGGTTATTGCTTAGGCTGCGTTTGGGTTGGTAGTAGAGCTCTAGCTGTTCCAGTTCGATGGCGCGGCGCAGTTCGCGTTCCAGGGCCATGCGTTCGGTGGCCTGGAAGGTCAGGTCACGGGTGTACAGCTCTGCGCGGTTGCGCCCGCGCGCTTTGGAGCGATACATGGCGGCGTCGGCGTTTTTCACCAGGGTGGCGACATCGTCACCGTCCTCCGGATAGCGGCTGATGCCAATGCTGGCGCTGATAAACAGCTCTTGCTCGTCGAACTGGAAGGGCAGGCTGAAGCAGTCGAGCAGTTTATGCGCCACCAGTTCGGCATCGTCATCGTGCTGCAGGCCTGGCAGCAGGATGATGAATTCATCACCACCGAGGCGGGCCACGGTGTCGATATCACGCAGGTGGGACTTCAGGCGTTCGGCAATGCTCTTGAGCAGTTGGTCGCCGACTGGATGGCCGAGGCTGTCGTTGATGTGTTTGAAGCGGTCCAGGTCGATAAACAGTACGGCGCCCATGCGCTTGTCGATGTGCGCGTCTTCGAGGGCCGCGCGCAGGCGGGCTTCGAACAGCATGCGATTGGGTAGGCCGGTAAGCGGGTCGTGGTGGGCTTGGTGGTCGAGGCTGGCCTGGGCGTGCTTGAGCGAGCTGATATCGGCGAACACGCCGACAAAGTGGGTGATGTGCTGATCGCTGTCGCGCACGGCGCTGATGGTCAGCCATTCCGGGTAGAGCTCGCCGTTTTTGCGTTTGTTCCAGATCTCGCCTTGCCAGTGCCCGGAAGCGCTGAGGTTGTGCCACATGGCGGCGTAGAACGCGCTGTCGTGGTTGCCGGAGGCGAGCAGGCGCGGCGATTGGCCGAGGGCTTCGGCTTCGCTGTAGCCGGTGATGCTGGTGAAGGCGCGATTGACCGCTGTGATGCGCTGCTGCAGGTCGGTGATCATCACGCCTTCAGCGGTGCTTTCGAAAACGGTGGCGGCCTGCTTGAGGTTTTCCTGCATCTGCTCGCGCTCGGTGATGTCGCGCGCGATGGTCAGCATGCAGGTGTCGCCTTCGATGGGGATCGGCTGCACCGACATCTCGCAGGTACGCAGCGAGCCGTTGCGGGTGCGAATAAGGGCGCGGAAATCACGCACTGAGCCGTATTGCTGCACATGTTCGAACATCCGGATGCGGTCGTTCGGGTTAGCCCAGATGCCCAGTTGCAGGGTCGAACTGTCGGTCGCTTCGTTGACGCTGTAGCCGGTGATGCGGCTGAAGCCTTCGTTGACATCTAGCAGCTGACCGTCGCTCAGGCGGGTAATCAGCAGGCCGTCGGGGGAGGCATGGAAGGCTTTGGCGAACTTGTCCTCGGACAGTTTCAGGCGCTGCTGGGTGTCTTTCAGCTCGCTGATGTCACGTACCGCCACGACCAGCGTACTGCTGTCATTTAGGGTGACCTTCTGCGCGGAAATCAGTGCGGTGAACTGGCTGCCATCGCGCCGGCGGAAGGTGCCCTCGATATTGTGGGCGTTACCCTTGAGCAGCATTTCCAGAATGCGCGGGCCGATGCCTTGCTCGATCCACAGGTCCAGCTCCGAGCTGGTGTGCCCTATGGCTTCGGCGGCGCTGATGCCGAACTGTTGCTCGAAGGTGTTGTTGACCGCTAGTAGGCGGCCGTCATGCAGGTTGAGCAGGACGATGATGTCTGGGCAGTTGTGGAACACCGAGGCGAATTTCTGTTCCGACAGGGCCAGCGCCTGTTCGGTGCGCTTGGTTTCGGTGATGTCGATCAACAGGCCTCGCAGCATCTGACTGCCATCCAGCGGCGACAGCGTGACGATATCGCGTACCCAGACTTCGCGGCCGTCGGCGGCGAGCATGCGGTAGTCCATGCTGTGGTCGCGCCCGGCCTGGGTTTCACTGCGGCAATAATCGAGTGTGCGGTGCGCGTCATCGGGGTGCAGGATACGTTCGATAAAGCCAGGTTGCAGCCAGTCCTGGGGCGGATAACCAAGCAGGCGTTCCGCCTGGGGCGCGACATAGGTGTAGCGGAAATCGCTGGGGTCCATCTGCCAGGCCACGGCGTTGAGGCTTTCCACCAGGCCACGGTAGTGCTGCTCGCTGTTGCGCAGCTCGCCTTCGAGCAAGGCGCGGTTATGCATTTCACTGCGCAGGCGGTGGTTGATGCGCAGGATGCTGAAGATAATCAGCAAGGCCGCTAGCAGGCCGGGCAGGCCAAACAGCAGCAGGCGGCGCCAGAATGGCCGTTGGTCAATCGGCTCGCCCACCCAGCGTTGCTGGATTTCAGCGATTTCACTCGGGGTGAGTTCGTCCAGCAGCTTGTCGAGAATACCGGCCAGGATGGCTTGGTCCTTGGGTACGGCCATGGCCAGTTGGTAGCGATAGGGAGTCTGGCCGCTGATGACGATGCCATCGAGCTTGAGTTGGCGCAGATGCCAGACACTGGAGGCGAGGTCGCCGACCATCGCATCGGCTTGCCCGGAGGCCAGTGCTTGCAAGGCGGCTGCCACACTGGGGCGCGGCCAGAGACGCAGCTCGGGGTGTTTGTCGCGCAGCAATTCGTGGGTGGCGTAGCTGTCGACCACGGCGACTCTGAGCCCCTGCAACTCCCGTATCTTGCGCGGTTGTGGGCCTTTTTCCTGGGTCAGGATAACAATCGGGAAGTCGAGGTAGGGGCGGGTGAAGGTCAGGTACTGCTCACGCTCGGGGGTGGCCATCAGGCTGGGCAGTAGGTTCAGCTTGCCGGTTCTGGCATCGGCCAGTACTTGGCGCCAGTTCTGAGCGGGAGCCGGGCGTAGGGTGATTGATAGGCGCTGCTCAATCAGGCGCACATAGTCGGCGGCGAGGCCCTGGTAGAGGTCGTTGTCATCGATGAATTCGTAAGGGGGCCAGTCTCGGTCCACGCCCAGGCTCAGTTGCGGATGTTCGGCCAGCCAGGTTTGTTCGGCGGGCGTCAGCTCAAGGCTGAACGCGGGCAAGGCCCAGCACGCCAGACACAACAGGAGGGTGGCTGCAACACGCGGCATGGGTGGGCTCGTTCGCTAGGGTATTAGGGAAAGTGTAGACCGCCTGGCAGGCCTTGGTAGTTGCCCAGAATGCAAAACCCCCGGCAGGGCCGGGGGTTTTGGTGTTACTCGTCGAGGAATGAGCGCAGATGCTCGCTTCTCGTCGGGTGGCGCAGCTTGCGCAGCGCCTTGGCTTCGATCTGACGAATCCGCTCGCGGGTTACATCGAACTGCTTACCAACTTCCTCAAGGGTGTGGTCGGTATTCATATCGATGCCGAAACGCATGCGCAGAACCTTGGCTTCACGTGCGGTGAGGCCGGAGAGGACTTCGCGAGTCGCTTCTTTAAGGCTCTCAACGGTGGCGACATCGATTGGCGACTGCATGGTCGAGTCTTCGATGAAGTCACCCAGATGGGAGTCTTCGTCATCACCGATCGGGGTTTCCATGGAGATCGGCTCTTTAGCGATCTTCAATACCTTGCGGATCTTGTCCTCAGGCATTTCCATGCGTTCGCCCAGCTCTTCCGGGGTCGGTTCGCGACCCATTTCCTGCAGCATCTGCCGGGAAATACGGTTGAGCTTGTTGATCGTCTCGATCATGTGCACCGGAATACGGATGGTGCGCGCCTGGTCGGCGATCGAGCGAGTGATCGCCTGACGGATCCACCAGGTTGCATAGGTCGAGAACTTGTAACCGCGACGGTATTCGAACTTGTCCACCGCCTTCATCAGGCCAATGTTGCCTTCCTGGATCAGGTCAAGGAATTGTAGGCCGCGGTTGGTGTACTTCTTGGCAATCGAGATCACCAGACGCAGGTTCGCTTCAACCATCTCTTTCTTCGCGCGACGGGCCTTGGCCTCGCCGATCGACATGCGACGGTTGATGTCCTTGATTTCAGCCAGGGTCAGCTCGCACTCGGCTTCCAGGGCAGACAGCTTTTGCTGGCAGCGCTGGATATCGCCTTGCAGGTTGCCGATGGCTTCGGCGTACTTGGCCTTACCTTTGGCCAGGCCAGCCGACCACTCGACGTCGATTTCATTGCCTGGGAACAGGCGCAGGAAGTCGGCGCGCGGCATACGTGCATCACGTACGCAGAGTTGCATGATGGCGCGTTCCTGGGCGCGCAGGCGCTCCAGGGAGCTGCGTACACGCACAACCAGGGCGTCGTACTGCTTAGGCACGAGCTTGATCGGCATAAACAGCTCGGCCATTTCTTTCAGCGCGGCAATGCCTTGCTTACTGCCACGGCCGTGCTTTTTCAGGGCTTTCTTGGCGAGGTCAAGAGCGTCACCAATCGCGGTGAAGCGGCGCAGGGCCTCTTCAGGATCCGGACCGCCGTCGCCTTCCTCTTCCTCGTCGTCGCTGGCGTCGCCGTCTTCTTCATCTTCCTTGTCGTCGGCTGCGTCGCCGTCCTTTGCAGGCACGGGGGCGGCGGCTTCGGCAGGAACGATGCCGTCATCCGGATCGATATAGCCGCTGAGAACTTCAACCAGGCGACCACCATCGGTGGTAACACGGGTGTACTCGGCCAGAATGCTGTCGACAGTGCCGGGGAAATGGGCGATAGCGCCCATGACTTCACGGATGCCTTCCTCGATGCGTTTGGCGATTTCGATCTCGCCTTCGCGGGTCAGCAATTCCACGGTGCCCATTTCACGCATGTACATGCGCACTGGGTCCGTCGTGCGGCCGATATCGGTCTCCACCGCTGCCAGCGCTGCAGCGGCTTCTTCAGCTGCTGCCTCGTCGGTATCGGCGTCGGCCAACATAAGGGCGTCCGCATCCGGAGCACTCTCGTGTACGGGGATCCCCATGTCATTGATCATGCGGATGATGTCTTCCACCTGCTCCGGATCAGAAATATCTTCCGGTAGGTGGTCGTTGACCTCTGCGTAAGTCAGATACTTCTGCTCACGACCCAGGGTGATCAACTCTTTGATACGAGACTGCTGTTGCGCT
>DASRUM010000132.1:0-4388 GCA_035655415.1 Pseudomonas sp. | reverse complement strand
ACCGTGCTGCTGATTGAGCACGACATGAAACTGGTCATGAGCATTTCCGACCACATCTACGTGATCAACCAGGGCACGCCCCTGGCGGACGGCACGCCGGAGCAGATCCGCGCCAACCCGGACGTGATCAAAGCCTACCTGTGGGAAGCTTGATGCTGTATTTCGACAAGGTTTCCACCTTCTACGGCAAGATCCAGGCTCTCCACGACGTCAGCGTCGAGGTCCGTCAGGGTGAGATCGTCACCCTGATCGGGGCCAACGGCGCCGGCAAATCGACCCTGCTGATGACCCTGTGCGGCTCACCGCAGGCGAGCAGTGGCAGCATCCGCTATCAGGGTGAAGAGTTGATCGGCCAGGACACCCCGAGCATCATGCGCAAGAGCATTGCCGTGGTGCCGGAAGGTCGCCGGGTGTTCTCCCGCCTGACCGTGGAAGAAAACCTGGTGATGGGCGGCTTCTTCGGCAGCAAGGCCGACAATCAGGAACAGCTGGACAAGGTCCTGCACCTGTTCCCGCGCCTGAAGGAACGCTTTGCCCAGCGCGCCGGCACCATGTCCGGCGGTGAGCAGCAGATGCTCGCCATCGGCCGTGCGCTGATGAGCAAGCCCAAGCTGCTGCTGCTCGATGAGCCGTCGCTGGGCCTGGCACCGATCATCATCCAGCAGATCTTCGACATCATCGAACAGCTGCGCAAGGACGGTGTGACGGTGTTCCTGGTCGAGCAGAACGCCAACCAGGCGCTCAAGCTGGCCGACCGCGGCTATGTACTGGAGAACGGCCGGATCGTCATGCAAGGCAGCGGGCACGACCTGCTGAACGATCCAAAGGTACGCGACGCCTACTTAGGCGGCTAACCCTTGACCAGCGGCCCTTCGGGGCCGCTTTTCATTTCACTCTGCCTCACACCCCGAATCCATTCCCTTCTGCTTGCAGAAAGCGCGCGCCTTAAATTGTCTGAACGATGAGTAACCGAGTCAGTCGGTAATAGAGAGCCCACAACGATATACAGGAGCTTTCCATGCTGAAATTTCTCGGAAGCACCATCGGCATCATCTTCCTTATCGGCCTGCTGGTCGTGATCGGCCTGTTTATGCTGGTGTTCTAATTTGCGCGGTTCAGGCCAGCCAAAGGACCTTGTGCTGATGCGCTACTCACAACAAAACCTGCTTGATGAATAAGACGCCTCGGGCAGTCGCCCAACAGAGCTTGATTCAGGCCAGCGTATTTGCCTTGGCGGCCATCGCCCTGATCGTGCTGTGGCTGGCCGCCGAGGTATTTCTGGTGGTATTTGCCGGCATCCTGCTGGCATTGCTCTTTCATGGCGCAGGTCAATTGATCAGCGACCACTCCCTTCCTGCCGAGAGATAGCGCTCCCCTGCCCTGAACACTAGATTTTCCCCGCCGTTCGCCCATTGGCCCGCGCACAAACCTTCAGGCCAGTTACAATGGCCGCCCTTTTTTACCGATGACCGCTTCCATGACCGACCCCATTCGCCTGTCCAAACGTCTGATCGAAGTGATCGGCTGTTCGCGCCGCGAGGCCGAACTCTATATCGAAGGCGGCTGGGTCACGGTGGATGGTGTGGTGGTGGAAGAGCCGCAGTTCAAGGTTGCCGAGCAGCGTGTCGAGCTGCTTCCAAATGCCGTACTGACCCCGCAGGAGCCGGTCACCCTGCTGCTGCACATACCTGCCGGGCACTACCCAGATCGCGCCGTCGAGAGTATCGGCGCGGACGGCCACTGGGCTGAGGACGCAGCCGGCATCCGCCCGCTGAAAAGCCATTTCGCTCGCCTGGTCAGCTGCGCACCTCTGCAAGCCGGGGCCGATGGCCTGCATGTACTGACCCAGGACTGGCGCATCGAGCGCAAACTCAAGGAAGACCTGAGCAAACTGGAGCAGGAATATGTGGTCGAAGTCGTCGGCACGTTGAGCGCCAGCCAACTCAAGCGCCTGGCTCACGGCCTGACCTTCAACGGTGTGGCCCTGGCCCCATGCAAGGTCAGCTGGCAAAACGAAACCCGCCTGCGCTTCGCCTTGAAGAACCCACTGCCTGGGCAGATCGTGTTTATGTGCAACAGCGTCGACCTCAAGGTGCTGGGCATGAAGCGCATCCGCATCGGCGGCGTGCCGATGGCCAAGGTCCCTGCGGGCCAGTGGCGCTACCTGGCAGGCAAAGAACGCTTCTAATTTTTCAGCTGATGTGTCTTGTGCATCAGCCCTTTTCAGGACCACCCCATGCTTAATAACGACGTACTGCGCAGCCTGCGCTACACCCTCGACATCAGCGACGCGCAGATGGTCGACATCATCAAGCTCAGCGGCAAGCAGGTCGCCCCCGACGACCTCGCGGCAATGCTCAAGAAGGAAGACGAAGAAGGCTTTACGCCCTGCGACGACGAGTTGATGGCGCACTTTCTCGACGGCCTGGTGTACTTCAAGCGCGGCAAGGACGACAGCCGCCCGGCTCAGCCGTTTGAGCTGCCGATCACCAACAACATGGTACTGAAGAAACTACGCGTGGCCTTCGAGCTGAAGGAAGACGACATGCACACGATCATGAACAGCGTCGACTGCCCGGTTTCCAAGCCGGAAATGAGCGCGCTGTTCCGCAAGTTCGGCCACAGCAACTACCGCACCTGCGGCGATCAGTTTCTGCGCAACTTCCTTAAGGGTCTGACCCTGCGCGTTCGCGGCTAAGTCCCAGCACCTCGCTGCCATGCTTGCCCGCATGGCAGCGTATTTCCACGGGCAATGATGACTGCCATGGTGCAGTCAGATGATTAGGGTAGTGGCACTCATCCGTTAAAAGGATTCGCCATGCACCCCTATTTCAGTCTGCAAGGCCGCACCGCCCTGGTTACCGGTGGCACCCGCGGCATCGGCAAGATGATCGCCAAAGCCTTTGTCGAAGCTGGCGCCACAGTCTATGTCTGCGCCCGTGACGGCGAAGCCTGCGCACAAACCGCTGCCGAGCTATCAGCCTTTGGCACCTGCCACGGCATCGCCGCCAACCTAGCCAGCGAGGAAGGTGTGCAGGTGCTGGCCGAGCAATTGGCCGGCACGATCGGCAGCCTGGATATCCTGGTCAATAACGCCGGTACCACCTGGGGCGCCCCACTGGAGAGCTATCCGGCCAAGGGCTGGGAAAAGGTCATGCAGCTCAATGTGACCTCGGTGTTCAGCTGCATCCAGCAATTGCTACCGCTACTGCGCAAGGCAGGCAGCGCGGCTAATCCGGCACGGGTGATCAACATCGGCTCGGTCGCCGGCATCACCTCCCACGGCGAAGACGCTTATGCCTACGGCCCGAGCAAGGCGGCGCTGCATCAGCTGTCGCGCATGCTCGCTCGCGAGCTGGTCGGCCAACATATCAACGTCAACGTAATCGCTCCGGGACGCTTCCCGAGCAAGATGACCCAGTTTATCGCCCAGGACGAAGCGGCCATGGCCGAAGACTGCGCCCTGATCCCGATGCAGCGCTGGGGCCGCGAAGAGGAGATGGCCGCCCTGGCGATCAGCCTGGCCAGCACGGCTGGGGCTTATATGACCGGCGCGATCATCCCCATCGACGGCGGTTTTCATCTCTAGTCAGGTACTATGGCGGCGTTTTCACTCGATCACGCCGTCATGCCCTACTCCGTTTCCCCCATAGGTTTTGTCCGCTCCTGCTTCAAGGAGAAGTTCGCCATTCCCCGTCAGCCGCAGTTGGCACCGGCGGCCCGTGGCGTATTGGAGCTTGTCGCGCCGTTCGATAACGGCGATGCGGTGCAGGGATTGGAGCAGGTCAGCCATGTCTGGCTGCTGTTTCTGTTTCACCAGGCGCTGGAAGACAAGCCGCGGCTCAAGGTGCGCCCACCGCGCCTGGGCGGCAATCAGTCGGTCGGCGTATTCAGCACCCGAGCCACCCACCGGCCCAATGGCATCGGCCAGTCGGTGGTTAAGCTGGATAAGGTTGAAGCCGACAAACTGTGGCTGTCCGGTATAGACCTGCTCGACGGCACGCCGGTGCTGGATATCAAACCCTACGTGCCCTATGCCGACAGCGTCGCCGGAGCCTACAACCGCATCGCCGACAGCGCGCCGGCGCTGATCGACGTCAGCTGGCAGAACAGTGCAGTGATCCAGGCAAACGAACATGGGCAGCGCCTGAATGAACCACTGGTCGAGTTGATCGAACAATGCCTGGCCCAGGACCCGCGACCTGCCTACCAGCAGCCCAGCCCAGAACGCCGCTATGGCGCGTGCTTCTGGGATGTCGATGTGCACTGGCACTACCCGCAGCCAGGCAGTATCTGCGTGCTGGAAGTCGTACCGGCCGGCTGATCTAGTTCGTACCCCCCACACATAGGCTGATCAGTTATTTTGTCTTATATTTACCAGATAAATG
>DASRUM010000131.1:0-6867 GCA_035655415.1 Pseudomonas sp. | reverse complement strand
GGGCGAGTGGCTTCATTGGCTGTCTTGGCTCTGGCGGGTTGTTGAGCGCATTAGCGCGGCTCAACGTCGGCAATCAGCGCCAGCAAATCGGTCACGCCGATATCCTGCCCGGCCTGGTGCAGCAAGGTGCTGGCCTGGCCGCGATGGTGGGTTTGATGATTGAAGAAATGCAGCATCAGGCTGGCGTACGGGCGCTGCGCCGGCACGCCCTTCATATTGCCGTAGGCCAGCACATGCTCAAGGTCCGGTTCGGTCAGCGCTGTTACCCAGTCGCTGATATGCCCATCCAGCCGGCCGCGCAAAGCGTGCAGCGGCGCGAAGGTGTCGAACAACAGCTGATCCAGCGCCGTCGGCCGCTGTAAATCACTGATCGCCGCCCGCAGCTCAGCGCAGGCCGGGTGCTCGGCAAAGCGCTTGAGCCAGATGATATCGGCCACTGCAATATGGTTAAGCGTGGCGAGGATGGACGGGAAAAACGCCCCGCGATCCTCACTCAGCGCCTGCGGCGAAAGCTGGCCGGCAGCCGCGTAGAGCTTGTCATTCATCCACGCGTTATAGCGGGCCATCAACTGGAAGTGGGCTAGCTGGAACATACGCTTAACTCGGCAATTAAGGTTCAGTCAGGCATCGAATACCGGGCGGAAAAAGGTGCGCTCGTAGCTGATGATGCACTGGGTATCTTCCGCATATTTGAAAGCCGCCAGGCACTCGGCGTCGGCAAAGGATTTCAGCCGATACTGCTCGTACTCCGCCAGGCTGGGGAAGCTGAACATCGCCAGGCCGATATTGTTGGCACCTTCCGAGGGCAGAAAGTAACCGTGATGCGTGCCGCCAAACTTCGCCACCAGGGCAATCCACAGCTTGCCGTAATGCTCGAATTCCTTGAGCTTGCGTGGGTCGAGCACATAGCGGATATGGCAGGTGATCATGGTGGTCCCTCTACTGGTGTGGGCCGGCTTATTCAGGCCGTTCACGGGTTCAACGGTGAGTGAGCTGAGTGAATATTTCCATTACAACGGGCACAACAGACAGAACCAGCAGTGCTGACATGCTGTAGTTGAACCACTTTCGATTTTGTTCACTCTTCAGCAAGGTTTTTAGTACCGAGCCGAAAAGCAGCCAAACCCCAACGCATGGAAACGACACGATAAAAAAGGTCAGGGCGATTGTCAGGTTCTGCGTGTAAAAACTCGCGCCAATGGTTGTGAAGGCTGCAATTGCCCCTGTAGCGACTACCCACGCCTTCGCATTCACCCACTGAAACAAGGCACCTTTCATAAAGGTCAGGGGTTTGGCTTGATGCTCTGCAGTAACCGCCCCGGCCGATTTGGCAATTAACCAGGCCAGATAGAGTAAATACAGCGTTCCAACGCACTTGATGATGAAGTGCAAACTGGGGAATAGATCAAATAGTTGGGCGAACCCTAGCCCGACAAGCAACAGCATGATGGTAAAACCAACGCATATTCCCGTCAGTAACGGCAGGCTTTGCTTGATGCCGAAATTCAGGCCGGATGTCATCACCATAATGTTGTTTGGCCCAGGTGTTACTGAGGATGAAACCGCGAAGAGAATGACTGCGAGTAAATATTCCATGTGCCTGTCCATAGCGCTTTGTTTCAGCAGATGTGGGGGCTGCTGGGTCTAAATCAAGTTTTTCTATTTCGGATATTGAACTGTAGGGCGGGACCTACCCAGCCTGATAAGCGAGTGGGTTACTTTAAGCGGGTTGCTTGGTTGGAGTGTGACTACTCGTCTGGGCTGATGCATAGCCAGGGCCAGCGTTGCTGATAGGACGCGGCTTTCTCGGCAAACAGGCTTTTGTGCGGTGTCAGCGGGTTTGGTGTCAGGGTTCCCTTGTACAAAAGCTCAAGGCCGTTTGGTGCGTAGACCTCATCGGGATTAATGCCAACGCATGTTCCCGGTATCAGAAAGCGGTCGATGCCTTCCCTGGCGCTGCTCAGCGCTGCATAGGGATGGCCAAAATGCGCTTCATACCAAAGGTGCACCCGCGCCTGGTTGGCGACTTCCACGGTTATGCCCAGGTCTGCCAGCACTGTTTCTACATGGCGCTGCACAGTGCTTTCAGCCGCTTCGCTCAGGTCAGCAGGGTCGAAGTAGAAGAAGTCGTAATCCTTGATCTTGCTCTCCGGCGGCTCTCCAGAAAGCCCATTCCACACCGTCTGAAACAGGCAGCCGGCGACTAGCCAGCCATCCTTGAGATTCAACGCATCCCAGCGCTCGATGATCTGAGCGTTATGGCGGTTAAGCAGTACGTCGGCGCGAAACTTTGCTTGCATGGTGATCTACACAAAAGGCGGCAGGTTCATTTCGGGGTTGTTAGGTCTTACACAAACCAGAACTCAACCTCATCGGTCTCGACCTCAAATAAAGCCGAGTGCTCAACATTTGCAGGTACGTGATACCACTCGCCGACGCCAACCCGGATCGTTTGGTTGTTTATGCTCAGGATCAATTCGCCGCGCGTAATCACGCCATGGTTATCGGTGTCGTGGGTATGCGGCGGGATGGATGTGCCGGCGGGGTAAGAGGCAAACAGAACGGTGCTGTCTTTTGCCTCAAGCTTATAGGCGTCAAAACGGCCATCGAATAAGGGCAGTTGTTTGATTCGGTTTGGGTATTGGCCTGGCATATAAGTGTTCTTCCTTGTAGTCCATCACGGTTTATTAAGCTGCGAGCTGTACCCATTAATTACGAATGAGGCGAGCAAGATTGAACGTTGTCAGTCGGCTTTGAGTTGCTGCAGGAGCCTGTGCCCTTCTGGCCAGGCGCCCAAGCCGCTAGAACTGTTGATATGGCCGGCCTCGCCGATGTTTACAAGATCGCTGCCCCAAATAGCTGCACATTCTTCAGCGTATGCAACTCCACCGTAGGGGTCGTTGGTGCTGGCGATAACCGTAGATTTGAATGGCAGAGGCTGCATTGGTACTGGATCAAACCCAATTGCCTGGGCGGGGAATGTTGGGCCTTTCGGGTTTGGCACGGCGACCAGCAAGGCCGCTTTGATCGGTAGCTTGGTTTGCGCCGCCCAGTGCGCAACCAGCAGGCATGCCAGGCTATGGGCAACCAGAATGGTGTCTGCGCCAGAGTGTTTTACGCTGTCTTCGAGCGCTGCTACCCAGTCAGCGCAAATGGGGTTGTCCCAGTCCGCTTGGTGGACACGGGTATAGCGGCTATTCGCCTGTTCCCAGTGGCTTTGCCAGTGCTCTGGTCCTGAGTTTCCGATACCCGGAAGTATAAGTACGTTCATATTGGCAAGTTTCCTTTTGCGTAAAGGTAGCGTGTGGCTAAGGGCCTGGCTTGCGTCATGCTTTATCGTTCGTGTGGGCCAGGCTGAGCAAGCCTTGGTTTAATTCCCACAGTTTTTTGCTATTTGGGCGGCTGGTCTGCTGCATCAATGAGCGCATCAAACAGCTGGAGACTGTAGCGGTCCGCCTGCAAGGTCATTGATGTTGAGTCCGGTGCTTGGTGTGCATTGAAAACCACCCTGCCGGGAGACAAGGTTTCCAGCAGCATGTACCAGCGCCGCAGTGGTTCGTACAGGCGCACATGCGTTTCGAAATTGCTGCGTCGTCGTACTTTATCGTTGGCTTTCTGCTGTCGGACTACTTCCTCCGGTGGTTCGAGAAATACGATCTGGTCAGCGAAACCAAGCCGTTTCTGTGCAACTCGCTCGCGGCTGGCTTCGACGTCCGCCATCCAAGCCGCGCGCGAGTCTTTCCCGATCTGCCAAAGGCACCACGCATAGTGGATTTTCAATGGATCGGTGTCGAAGCAAACAACCTTGTGCACGTGTTCGAGCGCTAGCCCGTGCTGCCAACGCTCACTGTGTCGATCACTCCAGTACTGGCCCAGGGCTGTGACGTTGTCCGTGTCGGGCGGATGCCCGGTGAGTTCACTAACAACAGCCGGCGAGTGTCGTGAAGCCCATGTAGTCTTTCCGGCTGCACTGACGCCTTCGACGACGATGATCATAGTATTTCCAATAAGGTGCTTTAGACCGTTTAACTTAGCGATTCGAAGAGTTTGAATTCGCTGTTAAAGCTCAGAGTTACATGCAGACTTTTCGCTGTAACCTGGCTTTGGTTCTATATCAATTAGAGTGTCGGCGTCTGAAAACTTGAACCCGTACCAGCCAACCCACAGGCATCCTTCTTTCTCAAATGCTTCTATATCCGAGAACTCTTGAGCTAGAGCCTGAACTTCGCTTTTGGTTTTTCCCGTGAGCAGTTTTTTGAGCATGCCTACTGCTTGATCACTTGAGTTGTTGGCCTCGTAAATTTGCTGGCCCATGTAAGCGCGAGTTACGCCAGAGTCAATTGCGGAATATAGCCAGAAAATATTCGACGCAACTAGAAGTAAGCACAAAATGATAATGGTTATTCGGCTAAACATGCAGGCCATCCTTGGTGCTTAAGAAGAATGTATCAGTTTTCAGGAGTGATTGCTAAGTCTTGGTTGGGCTCGTCGGCAAGTTTTAAGCGGTCGGCCTTGCTGATATAGGTGGACTTTTTCTTGGGTGCCAATTTGGCGTTGGCCTTTTTGGCATGTGCTTCTAGTAGCTGTTTGATTTTTTTGCGGCGGTTCATTGTGTTTAGCTCGGCCGTTGATGGTGATAAGTTGGCTGTTGTCTTTTTGAATAGTCAGTCTGTCTGAAATCGTGTTCTGTTCTCTAATAGGTCCCGGGTTTATGGCAGACGAGTGGCAGGTTTGACTGTCCGATTGCAGGCGATTGTTAAGTGCCCGGCTATACGAACTAATTTGATTTTGACCTGATCGAGTTAAACCCATCAGCTATTTGCTTGAAATTACTAATGTCTGAAACTGGCACTTTCATGTTGGTTGTATTGGATATTTGTGCATAGTTCTTTTTTGTGCGCAATTTATGAGTGTCATCCTCACATGAAATATGATAAATAATTAGAAAGCCATCAACCATGAAATAGTAGATTACACCGTCCTCACGATTTTTAGAGGGCTCGGAGTTAATATCGAACATGGCTTTGCGAAGAATATTATCATCCAGTTTTTTCGTGTCATCTTTTATTCTAATTAAAGAGATTCTGAAAAAGTGATCGAGCCTGAGAGATGTTTGTATTTTTATAGTATTGTTCTTAACGCAGTGGCATAGAAGACTGTTTATTGAATTCCCAAGATCAATGTGATCATACCTGGCGATTTTAGAAATTGAGGCTCTCCATAATATCGAGATTAGGTATAGATAAAATTCCTTGTACCTAAATGACTTGAAGATTACAAATGCCTTTCCGTACTTGATTTTTTCATCTTTAAGCAATCTTGTTCCATATTTTTCGTAGGTTAGAGATAGAAATTGCTCACAATTTAAACAAAGTAGCTCCTCTTTCGGGTCGGAGTTTGTTAATTTTGATTTAACCTTTTCTGATGAGCTTACCTCGTAAAGCTGCCCACAACCATTTTTAAGACTTCGAAAATATGAGCGAGGGATTATGTGTGAATTTTGCAATGGTTCGCTACTACTGCACATTCCACATTTTTTCTTAGAATCCATCACGATCTCTCAAAGGGTACTTAACTATTAATTATGAGGCTCGAATGTCGCCATTACGTCATGCCCCAACCCTATCCACCCCCATCTCCCCCTGTCTAGAACATTCTCCCGCCGTCATTTCGCGCCCACAAAAAAGCGGGCCGTAGCCCGCTTCTATATAGAGGTGCAGCCTTGGCTTATTTAAGCCACTCGGCGACACGCTCTGGGTTTTTGCTGATCCAGGCTTTGGCGGCGTCTTCCGGTTTGGCGCCTTCGCGGATGGCGAGCATCACAGCGCCGACTTCTTCACCGCTCCAGGAGAATTTCTTCAGGAAGGCAACGGCTTCTGGAGCTTTGCTGTTGAGGCTGGGGTTGGCGACGGTGTCGACGTGTTCGTCATCGCCGAAGACTTTTTTCGGGTCTTCGAGGAAGCGCAGGTTCCATTTGGCGAACATCCAGTGTGGGATCCAGCCGGTGACGACGATGGCTTTTTTGTTCTTCTCGGCGCGGGTCAGGGCGGTGGCCATGGCCGGGCCGGAGCTTGGCATCAGTTTGATGTCGGTGAGGGCGTATTCCTTGATCGCTTCTTCGGCGCGGCGCATAACGCCGGCGCCAGCGTCGATGCCGGTGATTTTGCCGTCGAAGTCTTTGGCGTAGGTTTGCAGGTCGGCGATGGTTTTGGCTTGTACGTAGTCAGGCACGATCAGGCCGATTTTGGCGCCGGCGTAGTTGGTGCCAAGCACTTCGACCTTGTCTTTGAGTTTTTCAAAGTATTCGCCGTGGGTGGCGGGCAGCCAGGCGGAGAGGGTGGCGTCGAGGTCGCCACGGGCTACGCCCTGCCACATGATGGCCGGCTCTACGGGTTTGAGCTCAACACTGTAGCCGAGGTTGCTTTTGAGGATTTCCCCGGCAACAAAGGTGGCGGCGACGCTGTCGTCCCAGCCGTTTACGTAGCCGATGTTCAGGGTGGGTTTGTCCGCCGCCATGGCGCTGCTCATGCCGAGTGCCAGGGCGGCGACGCCGAGGCTTTGCAGGCAGAGGTTCTTCAGGTTTCGCATAGGGTGTGCTCCGTCAGTGAGAGTGGCAGTTCAGTGGGTTACTGGCGCGTTCTTCTTGCGGGCCTTGCTGGGTAGACATGTTGCTGTTGCGGTTGTGCGTAGGCGCCAGCTTGTTGCGCTCCTGCGTCCCGGCGATCCGGGTCGCAGAGCATCGTCAGCAAGCTGGCTCCTACAGGTACTGCGTGTTAAATCCGGGCTGCAACAAACCAGGCGATGGCCGTGTGGTCTCGCTGGTGAGGTGCTTAATAAGTTGTTTCAACTCACCGCGCCGCCCGCAGG
>DASRUM010000130.1:0-19457 GCA_035655415.1 Pseudomonas sp. | reverse complement strand
GCACACAACACCCGGCCACGCATCTTCTCGAAAGCAGCCATACTGCCCACAAGGGATTTGCGCCAGTGCCAGACTCGTTCTGCCAGGGTCTTCCACGCCACAGTGTTCCGGCGGCAGGCCTCATGCCTGCCTCTTACACACGGCAACAAGGAGAAAGCGGTATGCAAGTCAACATCAGTGGACACCAGCTGGATGTGACCGACGCCCTACGCGACTACATCGCCGAAAAACTCGGCCGATTGGAGCGCCACTTCGACAAGATCACCAACGTACAAGTCACCATGGAGGTCGAGAAGCTCAAACAGAAAATCGAAGCGACCCTGCACATTGCTGGCGGCGAAGTCGTCGCCAATGCTGAGCATGAAGACATGTACGCAGCCATCGATCTACTGACTGATAAACTCGACCGACAACTCATCAAACACAAGGAAAAACAGCTCGAACGTCAACAGGGCGCTATGGCCCGCTGACATCGTCTATATCCTATGATCCGACTTGAAACTATCCTGACCCCCGGCCGTTCCTTGGTGAACGTGCCGGGCGGCAGCAAAAAACGTGTCCTCGAACAGATTGCCAACCTGGTGGCGCGCGAGCTGCCTGACCTGGACGGCCAAGACATCTTCGAAAGCCTGATTGCCCGCGAAAAACTCGGCTCGACCGGTTTCGGTAATGGCATTGCCATTCCGCACTGTCGTCTGCCCGGTTGTACCGCGCCGATCAGCGCGTTGCTGCGCCTGGACGCCGCCGTGGACTTCGACGCCATCGACGGCGCACCAGTGGACCTGCTGTTTGTTCTGCTGGTACCCGAAGCGGCCACCGACGCACACCTGGAACTACTCCGGCAGATTGCCAGCATGCTTGACCGCAGCGATGTGCGCGCCAGCCTGCGTCAGGCAGAAAGCAGCGAAGCCCTGTATCAGGTGGTCGTGGACGTACAAAGCCAACTCAACCGAGCCTAAGCATGCGCCTGATCATCGTTAGCGGTCGCTCCGGCTCCGGGAAGAGCACCGCCCTCGATGTGCTTGAGGACAACGGTTTCTACTGCATCGACAATCTGCCCGCCGGGCTGCTGCCTGAACTGGCCGAGCGTGCTCTGCTGCACACCGAACTGCTGCATCCGCAGGTCGCGGTGTCGATTGATGCGCGCAACCTGCCGAGCCACCTCCAGCGCTTCCCCGAACTGCTTGATGAGGTCCGCGCGCGGCACATCAAGTGCGATGTGATCTACCTGGATGCCGATGAAGAAACCCTGCTCAAACGCTTCTCGGAAACCCGTCGGCGCCACCCGCTGACCAACGAGAGTCGCTCACTGGCTGAAGCCATCGCCGATGAAGCGCTGCTCCTCGGGCCGATCATTGACCTGGCCGACCTGAAGATCGACACCACTCACCTCAACCTGTATCAGCTGCGCGACAGCCTCAAACTGCGCCTGCTTAACCAGCCCGAGCCGGGTACCGCGTTTCTGGTCGAGTCCTTTGGTTTCAAGCGCGGCATGCCGGTGGATGCTGACCTGGTATTCGATGTGCGCTGCCTGCCCAACCCGTACTGGAAGCCGGATCTACGCGATTTCTCTGGCCTCGACCAACCGGTAGTCGACTACCTCTCGGCCCAGGCCGATGTCGAGGACATGTACCAGGACATCCTCGCCTACCTGACCAAATGGCTGCCGCGCTTTGCCGCCAGCAACCGTGCTTATGTCACCGTGGCGATTGGCTGCACCGGCGGCCATCACCGCTCGGTGTACCTGGCCAACCGCCTGGGAGAAACCCTCAAGCCCATCCTGAAAAACGTTCAGACTCGCCACCGCGACCTCAGTTAAGGAATTGCCGCGATGCCCGCCTGCGAAATCACCATTATCAACAAGCTTGGCCTGCACGCCCGCGCGGCGGCCAAGTTTGTCGGCGTCGCCGGGCGTTTCCCCTGCCAGGTCAGAGTCGGCCGCACGCCGGAGAGTCTGGTCGACGGCAAGAGCATCATGGCAGTGATGATGCTCGCTGCCGGCAAAGGCACGCCGGTGCACCTGCACACCGAAGGCGAGCAGGACGCCGAAGCGCTGCAGGCCCTGAGCGAGCTGATCAACAACTACTTCGACGAAGGCGAATAGCTGATCGAGAGACAAGAAAAAGGGGCTGAACGCTTAAGCGACAGCCCCTTTTTCATACAAGCGGAATCAGCTACCCGCCACCGTCATGCGCTCGATCAGCACCGAGCCGGTGCGGATATTGCTGCGCAGCTCCAGGTCATTCCCCACCGCGACAATCTGCTTAAACATGTCACGCATATTGCCGGCGATGGTGACTTCCTGCACCGGGAACTGGATCTCGCCGTTCTCCACCCAGTAGCCACCGGCACCGCGCGAATAGTCGCCGGTGACCATATTCAGGCCCTGCCCCATCAGCTCGGTCACTAGCAGCCCGCGCCCCATGCGCTTGAGCAGCGCCTTTTGGTCTTCATCGCCATGGCTGACAAACAGATTATGTACCCCACCGGAGTTGGCGGTGCTGGGCATACCCAGCTTGCGCCCAGAGTAGGTACCGAGCACATAGGACAGCAGCTCGCCACGCTCGACAAAGGACTTGGCGTAAGTCGCCAGACCGTCACCATCGAAAGCGGCACTGCCCAGCGCACGAGGAATATGCGGGCGCTCATCGATTTTCAGCCACTCGGGGAACAGCTGCTGCCCTAGGGAGCCTTCAAGAAACGATGACTTGCGGTACAGATTGCCGCCGGAAATGGCCGCCAGAAAGCTGCCAAACAAACCGGTGGCCAACTCGGCGGCGAACAGCACCGGCACTTCGCAGGTCGGCACCGGGCGCGCACCCAAACGGCTTACTGCACGCTCGGCGGCACGCCGGCCGATGCTGCCGGCATCGGCCAGCAACTCGCCCTGGCGATTAACGTCATACCAGTAGTCGCGCTGCATCTGCCCACCATCTTCGGCGATCATCACGCAGCTCAAGCTGTGCCGCGTGCTGGCATAGCCACTGACAAAGCCATGGCTGTTGCCATAGACCCGGCAGCCCTGATGGGTATTCAGCGTCGTACCGTCGGCATTCTTGATTCGCTGGTCTGCGGCAAAGGCCGCCGCCTCGCAGCTCAAGGCCTGTTCGATGGCCTGCTCGGGGGTGATCGACCAGGCGTGGTACAGATCCAACTGCGGCAGTTCACGGGCCATCAGCGCGGCATCGGCCAAACCAGCGCATTCATCTTCGGAGGCATGCTTGGCAATCGCCAGGGCCGCCGCGACGGTTTCGCGGATTGCCGCTTCACCGCTGGCCGAGGTGCTCGCCGAGCCCTTGCGCTGACCGATATACAAAGTGATGCCAAAGCCCTGGTCGCGATTGAATTCGACCGTTTCCACCTCACCCTGACGCACCGTGGTGGACAAGCCCTGCTCCACCGATACGGCCACCTCGCAGGCGCTCGCGCCCTGTTTTTTAGCCTCGGCAATAATCTGCTCCACCTGCGCCTGCAATTGCGGCACAGCCTGGGGGCCGACGATGTCTACTGCACTCATAAGAACTCCTGAACGATAAGCGGCAAACGCGGCCAAATAGGCCAGACGCTTACAGCTGGAAACTTGCTGCTATCATGTCGGCGTTTTCCACTGGACCGCCACCATGTCTGAATACCTTGACGACTTCTCCGGCGAGAAGAGCAAAACCCAGGTCAAGCGCGAGTTTCATGCGCTACAAGATCTGGGGCAACGCCTGACTACCCTGAAACTCGACCTGCTGAACAAGCTGCCGCTGACCGACGAGCTGCGCCGCGCGCTGGCCGAAGCGCCCAAGCACACTGCCAATGCCGCGAAGAAGCGCCATGTGCAGTTTATCGGCCGCTTGATGCGCGATCAGGATATCCCCGCCATCCTGACTCTGCTCGACCAGCTGGATGCCTCCACCCGCCAGTACAACGAACGCTTTCATAACCTGGAGCGCTGGCGTGACCGTTTGCTCAACGGCGACGACGACACCCTGGAAAAATTTGTCGGCGAATACCCCGACGCTGACCGCCAGCACCTGCGTCAGCTGATCCGTCAGGGCCAGCACGAACTGGCGCAGAACAAAGCGCCTGCCGCGTCACGCAAAATCTTCAAATACATCCGCGAACTTGATGAAACCCAGCGCGGCTTGCGCTAGGCCTCTCGGTCACGATGGGTTACGCCTTCGGCTAACCCATCCTACCAATCTCACCCGCCCGTTCCGCCTACGGTAATCGCATCGATCTTCAGCGTCGGCTGGCCCACGCCAACCGGCACCGATTGCCCATCTTTACCGCAGGTACCGACGCCGCTGTCCAGCGCCAGGTCGTTACCGACCATCGACACCTTGCTCATGGCTTCCGGGCCATTGCCAATCAGGGTGGCGCCTTTGACCGGGGCGGTGATCTTGCCGTCCTCGATCAGGTAGGCCTCGCTGGTAGAAAACACGAACTTGCCGCTGGTGATATCCACCTGACCGCCGCCAAGGTTGGCGCAGTAGATGCCTTTCTTCACCGAACGGATAATTTCTTCCGGGTCGCTCTCGCCGGCCAGCATGTAGGTATTGGTCATGCGCGGCATCGGCAGGTGCGCGTAGGACTCACGGCGACCATTACCGGTGCATGCCACGCCCATCAAGCGGGCGTTCAGCTTGTCCTGCATATAACCCTTGAGCACGCCGTTCTCGATCAGCGTGGTGCACTGGGTCTGTGTGCCTTCGTCGTCCATGCTCAGGGAGCCGCGACGCTCGGCCAGGGTGCCGTCATCGACGATGGTGCACAGGCTGGAGGCCACCTGCTCACCCATCCGGCCGCTGTAGGCAGAGCTGCCCTTGCGATTGAAGTCGCCTTCCAGGCCATGGCCGACCGCTTCGTGCAGCAGCACACCGGACCAGCCTGCGCCCATCACCACCGGCATAGTGCCTGCCGGTGCCGGAATCGCTTCGAGGTTGACCAGCGCCTGGCGCAGGGCCTCACGGGCATAGCCCATGGCGCGTTCTTCGTTATTGCTGGTCTGCTCGAGGAAGTAGCGGTAATCGGTACGTCCGCCGCCGCCATGGCTGCCGCGCTCGCGGCGACCGTTCTGCTCGACGATCACGCTGACGTTGAAGCGCACCAGCGGGCGGATATCCGCGCCCAGGCTGCCGTCGTTGGCGGCCACCAAAATGCGATCCCAGACCCCAGCCAGGCTGACCGAAACCTGCTTGATCCGTGAATCCAGGGCGCGAGTGGCGACGTCGATGCGCTTGAGCAGCTCGACCTTTTCCGCCCTCCCCAGTACATCCAGCGGGTTGTCCTGGGCATACAGCGGCTTGACCAGCGGGCTGCTGAACGCTTGCACGCGGCCATTCTGCCCAGCACGGGCAATCGAACGGGCCGCACGTGCGGCCTGGCTCAAAGCATCGGCAGTGATCGCATTACTGTAGGCAAAACCGGTTTTCTCACCCGACTGAGCGCGCACACCAACACCCTGATCGAGGTTGAAACTGCCTTCCTTGACGATGCCATCCTCCAGCGCCCAGGTTTCCGAAACCTGGCTCTGGAAATACAGATCGGCCGCATCGATTCCTGGCCCGGCCAAGTCAGCCAGGACCGCCGGCAAATGCTCAATGGTCAAACCGCCCGGCCCCAGCAGATGTTCACTGACGGACACCAACATATTGTTCATAACTACTCCAAACCTGGCAGCCGCAACTCGGCCGCTGCAAAAAATCGTTTATGCCGCGCCACCGGCATGCGCTGACGGATCGCCGCCTGCTCAGCTGCATCACGCTCGGCCAGCAGCACGCCCGGCCCCTGCGGCAGTTCGGCGAGCACGCGGCCCCAGGGGTCGACCAGCGCCGAATGGCCAAAGGTCTCGCGCCCGCCTGGATGAGTACCGCCCTGCCCGGCCGCCAGCACATAGCACTGGGTTTCGATCGCCCGCGCGCGGGTGAGTATCTGCCAATGCGCCGCGCCGGTAACCGCAGTAAAGGCCGCCGGCACGCTGATCAACTCCGCTCCCGCGGCGCGCAAGGCGCTGTACAGCTCGGGGAAGCGCAGGTCATAACACACCGTCATGCCCAACCGCCCAACCGGGGTATCGACCACCACCACCTGGCCGCCGAAGGCGTAATCGTCAGACTCGCGATAGCGGCCATAGCTGTCGCTGACATCCACATCAAACAGGTGCAGCTTGTCATAACGGGCCACGCGCTGGCCGGCATTATCGATCAGCAGCGAGCAGGCGTGAGCCTTGGCGTCGGGCTGGCCATCCGGTGGTAAGGGCAAGGTGCCGGCAACAATCCACAGGCCAAGATCGCGGGCGGCCTGTTGCAACCAGGGCAGAATCGGCCCCTCACCCAGCGCTTCGGCACGGCCCAGCGCGGCCTGGTCACGCCGGCCCATGGCAGCGAAATTTTCCGGCAGCACCGCCAGCCGTGCACCTTGCGCAGCGGCCTGTTCGAGCAACTGCCGAGCCTGCGCCAGATTGGCCAGGACATCGGCCTGGCTGACCATTTGAATGACTGCGAAGGTCATGACTGCCTTTATCTCAATGCCGGTATGGCTTCAGCTTACAAGCCATACCCGCAGACTGCACGGCTGCATATCAACCGTGCGGGGATTACTGAGGTTTTTCGAAGGGCTTGTCGAAACTGATATCCGGGTTCTGCCAGGCGCCTTTGACGTCGTACTGCACACTGGCAAAGCGCGCCACGCGGTCACCCAGCAGCTTATCGGCGATAAACAACGCCCCACCAATGGCCGGCGCACCGACTATCAACGCGGCCAAAGGCAGGTTGTTGGTCACCGGCAAGGTCACCAACAACTTGGCATCGATGCGGTCATTGGCCATATCCAGCGTGCCATTGAGCTCCAGATTGCTCGATGGCCCAGTAAGGGTGATCGGCTCACGGGTAACAAACACACCGTTATCGGCCACCAACAGACCCTTGACCCGGTCATAGCTCAGGCCTTTGCCGAGCAGATCGGAGAAGTCCAGGCGTAGGCGTCGGCCAATCGAGTTGAAATTCAGCAGCCCGAACACCCGCAGCGCCGACGCCGGACCTTCAACCTCGGAAAACTGCCCTTTGCGTAGGGAAGCATCCAGCGAGCCGCTAAAGCGTTTCATGCTGAACCATGCCGGCGAGCCGGGCCAGTGACCGTCCACATTCATATGAAAGTCACGGCTGCTGGCGGTGGGTGCAAAGCCCCAGGCGATCAGCACATCGGCCAGATCAGCGCCGCCCATGCGCCCGTCATAACTCGTTCGAGTGCCGTTCGCGGCCTTTAGCCAGGTGGCCCGGCCCGCAACCTTCAAGCCTTTGAGGTTGAGATCAAGCTCGCTGAACTGCACACCAGCGCTAACCGGGCGCGCCTTGAGCGACCAGCTGCCCAGCGGTTCGATGCCCTGATAAACCTCGGCAATACGCACATCCAAGGCCGGGAAGCTGCTCGGGTCAACGCTTGCCAGTGGGTCTGGCGCATCCACCGCAGCTTCTTCTGCAGTCTTCTTCTCTGCCGCCGGGAAGCGCAGGTAGTCGAGCGTCAGGGCAATCGGCAGCTCACGGGCGTCCGGCAAACCGACCTGGCCTTTCAGCTGTGGGCTGTCGAGGCTGACCGCCCAGGTTGCGGCATCGCGTTTAACCGACACTTCCAGTGCATCCAGGCTGATGCCAAAGCCGGTGAAGCGGCCAATACGCAGCTGCGCATCCTTGAACAGCCGCTGCGCATCATCAACTGGCACACTGGCATAGGGCTGCAACACCTGCTGCCAGGCCGACCAATCCAGCTCCGCCACCCGCCCGCGAAGTCGTAAGCCCTGGCTGGTGGGCAAGCTGGCCGGGCCATCGGTCAGGCGAATTTCGCCACGGCCCTGATTGAACTGACCAGGGCTCGCGGCAAAGGTCAGGCTCAGCAAATCAGCGTAATCCAGCCAGTAGCGCTGCTCACGCCCACCCAGGGTCATGCGCCACTGGGTTGCGCGCTCCTCAGCAGCGGTCTTGCCGAACGGTGCAGGCAGTGACACCGTCGCGCCTTTGAGGGAAGAACTCACACGCAGCTGACTGTCGGCACCGTCCAGGGTCAGATTGAGGCGATACGGCAGATTGCCGCTGATGGGCAGCGGCTGGGTCACGCCCAGCCAGGTGCTCAGCTCACTGACGGCGATCTGCCCGCTGGCCTCAATGCGGCTACGCGCTTTGCCGCGCGCCCCCTCGGCCAGGGCTTTGCCACGCACCGCATGGCCGAGCACCTGGGCGCGAATGTCCGGGGCACTAAGGCCACTGGCAGTGTTGTAGCGAAATGCGCCCTGCAACTGACTGAACTGCAACGGCGGATTGGGCAGGCTGAGCTGCGCGCCTTCCGTGGCAAAATCCACCACCACTGCTGGGGCCATGCCCTTGCGCAGCGGCAGATCAAGGTTGAGCTTGCCGGCCAGCGCCCCCGCACCAGTCCAGCCGGCAAAGGTCTCTGCGGTGCCTATCGGCGTCTGCTGCAGGATATGTAGAGCGTCATCGATATTGCTGCTCAGCTCGCTGGTCAACAACAGGCGTGGTGGCTGACCGGGTAATGCGGTTGCGATCTGCGCCTGGGCGTTGCTCACTTGGCTATCGAGGATGCGCCCTTGCGCCAGCTCGACCCGTACACCCGTGTCTTCGATCAAGACCCGCCCACGGCCCTCGCGCAACGCCGGCCAGCCGGGCTGGAAGGCCAGCTCGGCATCATGTACGGCGAAGAATAGGCTGATACTGCGCGAGGTATTTTCCGCGCCCTTATTCAGCGAGCCCTGGTACTGGAAATAGCCTTCATCGACCGCGCCACCACGAATGGCACTTTTCAACCAGGCATCCAGATCGGCGCTCATACCCGGCGCCCGGCTTGGCAGGTATTTCTCAGTAAAGCGCGCATCGCCGTTACGCAGGCCGACGCGCAGGTCCATATAGTCTTCTTGCGTCGGATCGAAGCGCAGACGAATCAGGAAATCACCGGCGGCAGGGCCTTCCTCACCCAGTACCTGCAGATACGGGCTGCGCAGGGTGAACGCCTGCTCATCAATCTGCCAGGTCAGCAGGGCATTGGCTTTCTGGTAGTGCCAGGGCTTGGGGAACAGAGTGTCGAGGTGCAGGGAAAAGTTTTCGCTATCGACGCGCAGTTCACCCTGGCCCAGATCACCGCTGATGCTGCCGCTGACGTTCTCCGCAGCCGGCGAGCCGAGGTATGCGGCAAAGCCGACGCGCTCCAGATTGGCCGAGAACTGCAAGCGCTTGCTGTCGCTGAGCTGCGGCCGGTAATCGAGCTGAATATTGCGCAGCGCGCCATGCGGCTTGAGTTGCTCAAGCAACGCCAGGCCTTTATCCGGCAACGGCGCAAGCCCCGCCACCAGCGGTTGCAGCGGTGCCAGGTCGAGGCGATCGGCACTCAGCAGCCACTGCTCCTCGACCTCTGCGCTCTCCGCCTGCTGGGTCAGCGCCACCCGCACTTCGCCCCAGCGCTTGTCATCACGGCTAAAGGCCAGGTCATCCAGCAGCAACTTGAAACCCAGCTCGGTGCGGGTGAAATAGGCATTCAGCGCCAGATTATTCAGCGCCACCGACTCGCGCTTGGCATAGCCGGCCTTGAGCTGCGGCACATGCAGGCGACTGACGGCGCGCTGCACACCGCCCTTGGCCCAGCTCAGCCAGACCTCGCCGCCCAGCTGCAACTGCTCAAGCCGCCATTGCGCCAACAGGCTCGCAGGCACCCAGGCCGCCCAATCGCTCTGCGGCAAGCTCAGGTACAGCTCGGCTTCAACCTCTTTCCAGCGCTTGGCGCTCATCCGCGTACGCAACTGCAGAGCCAGCGGCTGGCCATCGGGCAACAGCAGGCGGCCGTCCAGACGCTGGCGCGCACTGCCGTTACGTAGAGTGAGGTTTACATAGGTCAGAGTTCTGGCGGGCTGCTCGAAGGCCTGCACGGTGACCTGGCTATTGAACAGCGACAAGCGCTTGACCATCTGCGACTGCGTCAGCACCTGAGCCAGGTCGAGCGGGGCGGCTTCATTGCGTTGCGGCAAGCCCTTGAGCGCCCAGTGACCGTCTTCTGCCTGCTGCACAACCAGCTGCACGCCATCCAACTCAAGCCGAGCAACACGCAACTGCCGCGCGAGCAAGCTAGCCAGCACATCAGGGACCACGCGCACCTGATCCAGCTGCAAGGCCCCAGCGCCCTCACCGATCGCCACGTCATGAGCGGTCAGTACCGGTGAAAAACCTTGCCAGAGCCCTTCCAGCGCACCGATCTGCACGGGCATGGCCAGCGCTGCGCGGGCTTTGTTTTCGGCTTCCAGGCGGTATTCGGCAACCAGCGGCACCAGCTCACGGCCGAGGCTGACATACAGCGCCGCCAACACCAGCGCCAGGGCGCACAACCCCAGTGCCGTACGCAGCAGCAGGGCAACCCAGCGCGCCAATACCGTCATTCAGTTCACGCCCAGGCGAGAAGCGCGCATATCAGAGCAGCACCACATCGTATTGCTCCTGGGAATACATGGTTTCGACCTGGAACTTGATGGTGCGACCGATAAAGGCTTCGAGATCGGCGACATTGCCCGACTCTTCATCGAGCAGCCGGTCGACCACTTTCTGATTGGCCAGCACGCGATAACCTTCCGGCTGGTAGGCGCGGGCCTCACGCAGAATTTCCCGGAAGATTTCGTAGCAGGTGGTTTCCGCAGTTTTCAGCTTGCCGCGCCCCTGACAGCAGCTGCACGGCTCGCACAGCACCTGCTCGAGGCTTTCGCGGGTGCGCTTGCGGGTCATCTGCACCAGGCCCAACTCGGTGATGCCGATGATATTGGTCTTGGCGTGGTCGCGCTCCAGCTGCTTCTCCAGGGTACGCAGCACCTGGCGCTGGTGCTCCTCATCTTCCATGTCGATAAAGTCGATGATGATGATCCCGCCGATATTGCGCAGGCGCAGCTGGCGAGCAATCGCCGTGGCGGCTTCCAGGTTGGTCTTGAAGATGGTCTCTTCCAGCGTGCGGTGGCCGACGAACGCGCCGGTATTCACATCGATGGTGCTCATCGCCTCGGCCGGATCGATAATCAGGTAACCGCCAGACTTGAGCGGCACCTTGCGCTCCAGCGCCTTCTGGATTTCATCCTCGACGCCATACAGATCGAAGATCGGCCGCTCACCTGGGTAGTGCTCCAGGCGGTCGGCGATTTCCGGCATCAGCTCATCGACGAACTGAGTGATCTTCTGGAAGGTTTCCCGCGAGTCGACGCGGATCTTCTCGATCTTCGGGTTGACCAAGTCACGCAGAGTACGCAGCGCCAGGGACAGATCCTCATAGATCACCAGCGGCGTCGGGCCGACTTTCATCTGCGTGGCGATCTGTTCCCACAGGCGGCGCAGGTAACGGATGTCGGCGAGGATCTCATCGGCCCCGGCACCGTCAGCGGCGGTACGCAGAATAAAGCCGCCGGCTTCTTCGATGCCTTCGGCGGCCACGCAATCGGCCACCACTTGCTTCAGGCGCTCGCGTTCAGCTTCATCTTCAATCTTCAGCGAGATGCCGACGTGAGCGGTGCGCGGCATATACACCAGATAACGCGAAGGGATCGACAGCTGGGTGGTCAGGCGCGCGCCCTTGCTGCCAATCGGGTCCTTGGTGACCTGCACCACCAGGCTCTGGCCTTCATGCACCAGGGCGCTGATGCTTTCCACGGCGGGGCCTTCGCGGCTGGAGATTTCCGCGGCATGAATAAACGCCGCACGCTCCAGGCCGATGTCGATAAAGGCCGCCTGCATGCCCGGCAGCACGCGCACCACCTTGCCCTTGTAGATATTGCCGACGATGCCACGCTTCTGCGTGCGCTCGACGTGCACTTCCTGCAGTACGCCGTTTTCCACCACCGCCACGCGCGATTCCATCGGCGTGATGTTGATCAGGATCTCTTCACTCATGCGCTCATCTCTTCTGAGATAAAGCTGAAAGCCCAGGGACTGCGCCGGTAAAGGCTGTCATTCACCCGCGACCCGCAACCTCTTGACTGTGAACTGGCAGCGACTGCCAGCACGGAATAGCAAATTCTGCGAGCAACGCAGCAGTCTCACACAGCGGCAAACCCACCACTGCCGAATAACTGCCCTGCAACTGGCTGACAAACACCGCCGCCAGGCCCTGAATACCGTAACACCCGGCCTTGTCCTGCGGCTCGCCGCTGGCCCAGTAGGCCTCGATTTCGGCCTGACTCAACGCGCGGAAGGTTACCTGGCTTGTGACCACCCGCGACTCCAGCCGTTCGCGACTAATCAGCGCCACGGCCGTCAGCACCTGATGGCTGCGTCCGGACAGAGCACTCAATGTCGCCAACGCATCGTCGCGATCGGCAGGCTTGCCGAGAATCCGCCCATCGAGCACCACCGCCGTATCGGCGCCGAGCACCACGGCATCCGCAGTATCGCTCAATGCAGTCAGTCCAGCCTGCGCCTTGGCGCGAGCCAGACGCTCTACATAGGCGATTGGCGACTCACCTGGCAATGCATTTTCGTCGATGGGGGCGATTTGCGTGAGGAAGGGCACAGCAATTTGCGTCAGCAGTTCACGCCGACGCGGCGATCCGGAGGCGAGATAAAGGGTGGCCATGCTGACTTCTCCCTGTCGGATAAACGCAAGGCCCAGCGGCCTTACTTAATTGACGCCCAGACGCTGATGCAGCCCGCGTAACAAGGTGCAAACCCAGGGCCAGAGCAAGGCACTGACCAAGGCCGGCAAGACAAACGCCAGGGTTGGCGGGCGACTGCCGGTCAGCGCATTCAGCCACAGCTGCACCAACTGCGCGAGGCCAAACACCACCAGCAGTACAGTGCTTTGCTGCCACATGGGGAACATACGCAAGCGCTGATGCAGGGTCAGCACCAGGAAGGTAATCAGGGTCAGGATCAGCGCATTCTGGCCGAGCAATGTGCCATTCAGCACATCGGCTAATAAGCCGATAACCCAGGCCGTGGTCATACCCACACGATGCGGCAAGGCCAGCACCCAATAGGTGAGAAACAGCGCCAGCCACAGCGGCCGACCCAACTCCATAAATTTCGGCATGCTCGACACACTGAGCAACAAGGCTAAGGCGAACGTTAGCCAGACCACCCAGAGATTGCTTGAACGTGCGGCCATCATTGCGCTGCCTCCGGCGGATTGGCGGGCGCCACTGGCGCATCGGCCTCGGGTTGCGCGGGTTGCGCCTGCTGCAGAATTTCACGATCCAGGGCTTCCTGCGCCTGCGCCGATTCAGTGGCGCGCTCCTCCGGTGTACGCGGGTCGGTAAACACCAGCAACATGTAGCGGCTGCGATTCAACGTAGCCGTGGGCACTGCACGGACAATCGCAAAGGGCTGGCCGGAGTCGTGGATCACTTCGGAAACTATGGCCACCGGATAACCGGCCGGAAAACGCTGGCCAAGGCCGGAGCTGACCAGCAGATCGCCCTCTTTGATATCCGCCGTGTCCGCCACATGACGCAGCTCCAGCCGCTCCGGGTTACCGGTGCCGCTGGCGATGGCGCGCAGGCCATTGCGATTGACCTGCACCGGAATGCTGTGGGTGGTGTCCGTCAGCAACAACACACGCGAGGTGTACGGCATGACCTCGACCACCTGGCCCATCAGGCCACGCGCATCCAGTACCGGCTGGCCTAGGACCACGCCGTCTTTTTCACCCTTGTCGATCAGGATGCGGTGGGTAAAGGGGTTGGGATCGATACCGATCAGCTCGGTGGCCAGCACCTCGTCGTCGACCAGCGCAGCCGAGTTAAGCAGCTCACGCAAGCGCACGTTCTGCTCGGTGAGGGCGGCAAGCTTCTGCAGGCGCCGCTGCATCATCAGCTGCTCGGCCTTGAGCTTTTCATTCTCGGCGGCCAGCTCATTGCGCGTGCTGAGTTCCTGAGTCGCGCTCTCCCACACCCGCACCGGCAGGCGACCGACCCAGTAGACCGGCTCGACAATCAGGCCCAACTGCGCACGCAGCGGCTGCAGCAGGGTGAAGCGCGCATCGACCACCATCAGCGCAGCCGACAGCACGGTGAACACCAGCAGGCGCACACCCAGCGAAGGACCTTTGGCAAATAGCGGTTTGATCGGCAGCTCCTCACGGCGTCAGGCAGCAAACAAAAAGCTGCAAGCGGGTAGAGCCCGGTTGCAGCTTAGGACTTGGAACAGTGGCGCCTTACTCCGAGGACAGCAGGTCCATGGTGTGGCGATCCATCATTTCCAGAGCCTTGCCGCCGCCGCGTGCAACGCAGGTCAGCGGGTCTTCGGCGACGATCACCGGCAGACCGGTTTCCTGCGACAGCAGTTTGTCCAGATCACGCAGCAGTGCGCCACCACCGGTGAGCACCAGGCCACGCTCGGCAATGTCGGAGGCCAGTTCTGGCGGCGATTGCTCCAGCGCGCTTTTCACCGCCTGGACGATGGTCGCCAGGGATTCCTGCAGCGCTTCGAGCACTTCGTTGGAGTTCAGGGTGAAGCTGCGCGGTACGCCTTCGGCCAAGTTGCGGCCACGTACGTCGACTTCACGCAGTTCGCCACCGGCGTATGCGGTGCCGATTTCCTGCTTGATGCGCTCAGCGGTGGACTCACCGATCAGCGAGCCGTAGTTGCGGCGCACGTAGGTGATGATCGCTTCGTCGAAACGGTCGCCGCCAACGCGGACGGATTCGGCGTACACCACACCGTTCAGCGAGATCAGCGCGATTTCAGTGGTACCACCACCGATATCGACGACCATCGAACCGCGGGCTTCTTCAACCGGCAAACCGGCACCAATGGCAGCAGCCATTGGCTCTTCGATCAGGAACACTTCACGAGCACCGGCACCGAGGGCCGACTCACGGATGGCGCGGCGCTCCACCTGGGTGGATTTGCACGGCACGCAGATCAGCACGCGCGGCGATGGCTGCAGGAAGCTGTTTTCGTGAACTTTGTTGATGAAGTACTGCAGCATCTTCTCGCAGACGCTGAAGTCGGCGATCACGCCGTCTTTCATCGGGCGGATGGCCTGGATGTTGCCCGGGGTACGACCGAGCATGCGCTTGGCCTCGGTACCGACGGCGACCACACTCTTCTGGTTGTTACCGCTGGTACGGATGGCGACCACGGACGGCTCGTTCAGCACAATGCCGCGCTCGCGAACATAAATCAGGGTATTGGCAGTGCCCAGGTCAATCGACAGATCGCTGGAAAACATGCCACGCAGTTTTTTGAACATGGGATAGGGACCCTAGGCAACGCGTGGGTAAAGGCAAAGCGCGATAAAGGCGCTGCTAAAAAGTGCGGCAAACTCTAACAACGGCAGGGATTTTGAGCAAGGCACCAATATGTTAGATTGCCGGTTTTTCCGGGCTTTAAGGCCCATCATCGCGGCCTTTGACCGCCACCTGTCACGATCTGTTCCCTGCGCACCCGTGCATGGCGACCCGTTCACATTTCCAAAGGCGGCCAGCGATTGCGCTGCTTTATATAGGGAGAAACCTGATGGCGCTTGAACGCTCCGACGTGGAGAAAATCGCTCATCTGGCTCGACTGGGCCTGAATGAAGCCGATATCCCGGGTACCACTGCGACCCTTAATAACATTCTCGGCCTGATCGACCAGATGCAGGCAGTCAATACCGACGGCATCGAGCCGCTGGCTCACCCGCTGGAAGCCACCCAGCGCCTGCGCGCCGACCAGGTCACCGAACGCAACCAGCGCGAGGCCTATCAGGCCATCGCCCCGGCCGTGGAAAACGGCCTGTATCTGGTTCCGAAAGTCATCGAGTAAGGGAAAAAGCCTAGCCATGCATCAATTTACCCTGGCCGAGATCGCCCGCGGACTCGCCGACAAGCAGTTTTCCGCTGAAGAACTGACCCGCAACCTGTTGGCGCGCATCGCCCAACTTGACCCGCAGCTCAACAGCTTTATCACCGTCACTGAGGAGCTGGCCCTGAGCCAGGCCAAAGCGGCCGACGCGCGCCGCGCGGCTGGCGAGAGCGGCGCCCTGCTCGGCGCACCGATCGGCCACAAGGACCTGTTCTGCACCCAGGACGTACTGACCAGCTGCGGCTCGAAGATCCTTACCGGTTTCAAGGCCCCGTATAACGCCACCGTGGTCGACAAGCTCGCCGCCGCCGGTGCCGTGACCCTGGGTAAGCTGAACATGGACGAATTCGCCATGGGCTCGGCCAACGAATCCAGCCACTACGGCGCAGTGAAAAACCCCTGGGATCTGACCCGCGTACCCGGCGGCTCTTCTGGCGGCTCCGCTGCTGCAGTGGCTGCACGCCTGCTGCCAGCCGCCACCGGCACCGACACTGGCGGCTCGATCCGCCAACCGGCAGCGCTGACCAACCTCACCGGGATCAAGCCAACCTACGGCCGCGTCTCCCGCTGGGGCATGATCGCCTACGCCTCCAGCCTCGACCAGGGCGGCCCACTGGCCCGCACCGCGGAAGACTGCGCGCTGATGCTGCAAGCCATGGCCGGTTTTGATACCAAGGACTCGACCAGCGTCGATCAGCCGGTCGACGATTACCTCGCCTCCCTTAGCCAGCCACTGAATGGCCTGCGTATCGGCCTGCCGAAGGAATACTTCGGCGCCGGCCTGGACGCACGTATCGGCGAGAAGGTGATGGCTGTTGTCGAAGAGCTGAAAAAGCTCGGCGCGACCGTCAAGGAAATCGCCCTGCCAAATATGCAGCACGCGATTCCCGCCTACTACGTAATCGCCCCGGCGGAAGCCAGCTCCAACCTGTCGCGTTTCGACGGCGTGCGCTTCGGCTACCGCTGCGAGAACCCGGTGAATCTGGAAGACCTGTACAAGCGCTCGCGCGGCGAAGGCTTTGGTGCCGAGGTTAAACGCCGCATTATGGTCGGCACCTACGCGCTGTCCGCCGGTTACTACGACGCCTACTACCTCAAGGCGCAGAAAATCCGCCGGCTGATCAAGAACGACTTCGTCGCCGCGTTCAATGACGTCGACGTGATCCTCGGCCCTACCACGCCGAACCTGGCCTGGAAACTCGGCGAGAAGAACAACGATCCGGTCGCCGCCTACCTGGAAGACATCTACACCATCACCGCTAACCTCGCCGGCATCCCCGGCCTGTCGATGCCTGCTGGCTTCGTCGATGGTTTGCCGGTCGGTGTGCAACTGCTCGCCCCTTACTTCCAGGAAGGCCGCCTGCTCAACGTCGCCCATCAGTACCAACAGGTTACTGACTGGCACACACAAGCTCCGGCTGGATTCTGAGGACGACTGATATGCAATGGGAAACCGTAATCGGGCTGGAGATTCACGCCCAACTCAGCACCCAATCGAAGATTTTCTCCGCCAGCGCTATAGCCTTCGGCGCCGAGCCCAACACCCAGGCCAGCCTGGTTGACCTCGGCATGCCCGGCACCCTGCCGGTGCTCAACGCCGAAGCCGTGCGCATGGCCTGCAAATTCGGCCTGGCGATTGATGCCGAGATCGCGCAGAGCAACGTCTTTGCGCGCAAAAACTACTTCTACCCAGACCTACCTAAGGGCTACCAGACCAGCCAGATGGATCACCCCATCGTTGGCAAGGGCTTCCTCGACATCACTCTGGAAGACGGTACGCAGAAGCGCATCGGCATCACCCGCGCGCATCTGGAAGAAGACGCCGGCAAAAGCCTGCACGAAGACTTCCACGGCATGAGCGGCATCGACCTCAACCGCGCCGGCACGCCGCTGCTGGAAATCGTTTCCGAGCCGGATATCCGTTCGGCCAAGGAAGCCGTGGCCTACGTTAAGGCCATCCACGCGTTGGTGCGTTATCTGGGCATCTGCGACGGCAATATGGCCGAAGGCTCGCTGCGCTGCGACTGCAACGTCTCGGTGCGGCCCAAGGGCCAGGCCGAGTTCGGCACTCGCGCCGAGATCAAAAACGTCAACTCGTTCCGCTTTATCGAAAAAGCCATCAACCACGAAGTGCAGCGCCAGATCGAGCTGATCGAAGACGGCGGCAAGGTGGTGCAGGAAACTCGCCTGTACGACCCGAACAAGGACCAGACGCGCTCCATGCGCAGCAAGGAAGAAGCCAACGACTACCGTTACTTCCCCTGCCCGGATCTGCTGCCGGTGGTAATCGAGCAGAGCTTCCTCGATGAAATCCGCGCCAGCCTGCCAGAGCTGCCAGTCGAGAAGCGCGCGCGCTTCGAGCGTGAGTTCGGTCTGTCCGCCTATGACGCCGACGTGCTAGCTGCCAGCCGCGAGATGGCCAATTACTTCGAGGCGGTCAACACCGTGTGTGGCGACGCCAAGCTGGCCGCCAACTGGGTGATGGGCGAGTTGTCCAGCCTGCTCAACAAGGACAACCTGGAGATCGACCAGTCGCCGGTTTCCGCCGAGCAGCTGGGCGGGATGATCCTGCGCATCAAGGACAACACCATCAGCGGCAAGATCGCCAAGATGGTCTTCGAGGCCCTGGCCGCTGGTGAAGGCGCAAGCGCCGATGAAGTGATCGAGAAGAAAGGCCTTAAGCAGGTCACCGACTCCGGCGCCATCGAAAGCATGCTGGACGAAGTGCTGGCAGCCAACGCCGAGCAGGTCGAACAATACCGCGCCGCTGATGAAGCGAAGCGCGGCAAGATGTTCGGCTTCTTCGTCGGTCAGGCCATGAAGGCCTCGAAAGGCAAGGCCAACCCCGGCCAGGTGAACGAACTGCTGAAGAAAAAGCTCGAAGATTGAGCCTTGCTGTAATACACAACGCCGGGTCAGCCCGGCGTTGTTTTGTTCGCAGCCCTCATCATGGAGCCGCCATGCGCCTTCTGTTAATCGCCATCACCAGCCTGTTGCTCAGCGCCTGCGCGAGCCAGAGCCAGGTAGACCCGCAGGGTTACCGTGCCGAGGGCCAGGCGTCCTATTACGGCGCGCGCCACCACGGCAACAAGACCGCCAGCGGCGAGCGTTTCGACCAGAACCAACTGACCGCAGCCCACCGCACCCTACCCTTCGGTTCACGAGTCCGCGTGACCAACCTCAACAACGACAAAAGCGTGGTGGTGCGCATCAACGACCGCGGCCCCTATACCAGGGGGCGAATTATCGACCTCTCCCAAAAAGCCGCCGAGCAACTCAACATGCTGCGCGCAGGCGTCGTTCCGGTCCGGGTAGAACGTGTCGACTAAGGACGAACGAGGTTAACGATAAAACTGCGAACCCATTTCGCGACTTGCCACCTCGGTCGCCGACGCATCGAACAAGCGCGTGGTGTAGGCCGCATTCAGCCCCGCAGTTTCGGTTGGGAAGTAATCGGTGACGAAACGGCGGGCGTTTTCCAACGTATCGAAGGCATAAAAGCCACCGACGGATTGATTATCCACACCACTCAACCAGGTTTTGTGCAGCAACCCAGGCTGCGCCCGAAGAATTGGGTTCATGGTGCGCCAAGGCGCCTGATCAAACGGGACCGAAACCTGCACTTCGGTGTAGACGAATGCACCCGGCGTGCGACTG
>DASRUM010000129.1:0-32502 GCA_035655415.1 Pseudomonas sp. | reverse complement strand
TGCGGTAATCACCCTCACCGGCCTCGAACGACAGGTCATCGCAGAACAACACAAAACGCTGCGGTAGCTCGCTCAGCTGCTCGACGATACGCGGCAGATCGGCCAAATGATCACGTTCAATCTCGATCAGACGCAGCCCCGCTGCCGCATGCTCGGCCAGCAGCGCCCGCACCAGCGATGACTTACCCGTACCACGCGCGCCCCAGAGCAACGCATGGTTGGCCGGCAGACCCTGGATAAACTGCTGGGTATTGCGCGCCAACTGGGCCCGCTGACGATCGACCCCGATCAGATCATCTAGATTCACATCCAGACTGACCTGCAGCGGCGCGAGAAAACCACTGCGACCATCGCGCTGCCAACGTGCCGCCAGGCTCTGCTGCCAGTCGATAACCGGACGCTGTATCGGCAATAAGGGCTCTAAGCGGGCCATTACAGCCTCAGCGCGCAACAAAAAATCACTTAAACGCGAATCCACAACACACTCCAGGGTTTTCAAGCAACTCTGCCACTGCCGTCCGGCAAAACAGATGGGCTATGCTTGGCAAGCGACTCAACACGAGAACAACCGGCCCATATGGATATAGCGCTAACCCAACGCCTGTCATTCAAACAGGCCGGCTTGACCGTATTGGTAGCCTTTATCCTTGGTACGGCGCTCAGCTTGATTCAAGTGGGCATCGATTATGCCAGCGAAGATGCCTCCATCAACCGCGAGATTAACGCGCTGATGGAAATCAGCCACAACCCGGCGGCACGTATCGCCTACAACATCGACGCCGAACTGGCACAGGAACTGGTGCTGGGCCTGCTGCGCTCACCTGCTGTGATCAGCGCGCAAATCATCGACAACAACCAACTGACGTTGGCCAGGGTCAGCCGACCCGCCATGGAAAGCCGTTACCGGGTACTCAGCGACTTTATGTTTGGCAAGCGCCGACATTTCGAGACCGCCCTGTTCGTCAGCCATTCTCCCAGCGAAGCCCTCGGCAAGCTGAGCCTGGAAGTCGACACCTACGCCTTTGGCAGCCACTTCCTCAACCGCTCGCTACTGACCCTGCTCACCGGCTTCGCCCGCAGCCTGCTGCTGTCACTGATCCTGCTGGTGTTGTTCTATTTCATGCTGACCAAGCCGCTCACCGGTTTTATCCGCGCCCTCAGCGAACGTGACCTGCGCAGCCCCAATAACGCCAAGCTGCCCTACCCGCCCAACCATGAACGCGACGAGATCGGCGTACTGGTCGATGTGACCAACCGCCAACTGAGCAGCATCGCCAGCGAGATCGAGCAGCGCCAGCAAGCCGAGGCCCGCCTGACCCGCTACCTGGCCGAGCTGGAAGACATGGTCTCGGCGCGCACCGAGCAGCTGGAAGCCGCCAACAGCCGCCTGCTCGACTCCAACCGCGAGCTGGAGCAAGCCAAACGCACGGCACTGGACATGGCCCAGGCGCGCTCGGCCTTCCTGGCCAATATGAGCCACGAGATTCGCACCCCGCTCAATGGCCTGCTAGGTATGCTCGCGCTGTCACTGGATGGACCGCTGAATAACGAACAGCGCCAGCAGCTGTCAATTGCCCACGACTCCGGCAAAGTGCTGGTCGAGCTGCTCAACGACATTCTCGACCTGTCAAAATTCGAGGCCGGGCAGCTGGAACTGGAGCAGATTCCTTTCGATCTGGCGAGCTTGGTCGAAGACACCGCCAACCTGCTGTCGCAGAACGCCGCCCCCGGTGTTGAACTGACTTGCCTGATCGACCCACAACTGCCCAACCAACTGCTCGGCGACCCGACCCGGGTCAGGCAGATTGTTAGCAACCTGCTGTCCAACGCGTTGAAATTCACCCGCTTTGGTCGTGTCGATATCAGCGTGAGCGCCCAGACCGGTGGCGTCAGGATTATTGTCCGCGACACCGGCATCGGCATTGCCGAAGACGCCCAGACGCGGATCTTCCACCCGTTTGCCCAGGCTGGGGTGGGGATCACTCGACAATTTGGCGGCACCGGCCTGGGTCTGGCCCTGACCCGCCGCCTCTGCGAAGCCATGCATGGCCAACTGAGCCTGGAGACACGGGAAGGCTTCGGCAGCACCTTCTGCATCGACCTGCCACTACTCGGCCAGGCCAACGCCCAACAACGCCCCGTACTGAAAGGACGCATTCTCGGGCTTAGTCCAGCCAGCTCCGGGCTCAGCGAACAACTGGCAAGCCTGCTGCCGAGCTGGGGCCTGCAGTATCAGCACCTGGACGCCGATGCCGCGCTAGGCCAGCTTGAAGCCGATCTGCTGATCAGCGATTGCCCACAGCGTCTGAGTGAACTGCGCACACTCTGCAAGCTGCCGATTCTGCTCGTCAGCGCCTACGGCAACTTTCTCAGCAGCGAGCAGGTGGAGAAACTCTCGCCTATCGAACAACTGGCCCGACCACTGTCACGCCAGGCGCTGCTGCAAGCCTTGCGCCGCACCTTGGGTCAGGGCGAAGCGCATGCCGCCGAGCAGCACAGCGAGCCGCAACGCAATCGTCAGGCCCGTGTACTACTGGTGGAAGACAACCCGGTCAACCAACTGGTAGCCAAGGGCATGCTGGGCAAGCTCGGCTGCGAGGTGCTGCTGGCCAATCACGGCGGCGAAGCCCTGAGCCTGCTGGAGACCCAGGTGGTCGATCTGATTCTGATGGACTGCAATATGCCGGTCATGGATGGCTATGAAACCACCCAACGGATTCGCCAAAAAACCAAATTCGCCGAGCTGCCGATCATCGCCCTGACGGCCAACGCACTGTCCGATGAACGCGAACGCTGCCGCGCTGCGGGAATGGACGACTACCTGGCCAAGCCCTTTCGCAAGGATGAGTTGGCAGCCCTGCTCGATCAGTGGTTAAGCACCATAAACTGATCAAGCAGCACACCGACCTGGCTACGCAACTCGGTTACCTGATCGAGATCAATCCCGCGTTCGCACAGCAGCTGGCTTTTCAGCGGCAACACCTGCTCACGCAAGGCGCATCCGGCCGGGGTCAGCGCAAGGTGCACTTCACGCTCATCACTGGCCGACCGCTTGCGCTGCAACAAGCCTTGCAGCTCCAGGCGTTTGAGCAGAGGGGTCAACGTGCCGGAGTCGAGCAATAGGCGCTCACCCAAGGCCTTGACCGTCGGCAACGCTGGCGGTTGCTGCTGCCACTCCCACAGCACCAGCATGGCCAGGTACTGCGGGTAGGTCAGGCCGAGCTGATCGAGCATCGGCTTGTAGGCGCGGATCACCGCCCGTGAAGCGGCATAGAGCTTGAAGCACAGCTGGTTGTCCAGCTGCAGCCCGTCATCCGCGTGCAGGGTGGTCTGGGTCATTTCAGCAGCGCTTCAATCTCGGCAGTCAGGTCTTCAGGCTTGGTGGTCGGGGCGAAGCGCTTGATCACCAAGCCATCGGCACTGACCAGAAACTTGGTGAAGTTCCACTTGATGCCCTGGCTGCCGAGCAGGCCCGGCGCGCTTTTCTTCAGGTTAACGAACAGCGGATGGGCATCGCTGCCATTTACATCGACCTTCTTGAACAGCGGGAAGCTCACGCCGAAGTTCAGCTCGCAGAACTCGCTGATCGCGCCCTCATCACCAGGCTCCTGCTTGCCGAACTGGTTGCAGGGGAAGCCCAGCACCACCAGGCCCTTATCCTTGTACTGCTGCCAAACGTTCTCCAGGCCCTTGTACTGCGGGGTGAAGCCGCACTTGCTGGCGGTGTTGACCACCAGTACGGCCTTGCCACCGAAGTCGGCCAGGGTCTTCTGCTCGCCCTTGATGGTGGTAACCGGAATATCGAAGAGTGCGTTGCTCATGCTGGTCATCCTGAAGAGTGGGAATGGACGCAAGATAGCGAGCAATTAAATTGCATGCAATTTAATTAAAGCAAGATAAGGCCCGCTAATGCAGGCCTATGCGATGGCCTTAAGCCTTCGGCACCAGCTTGAGCGATGCCGAGTTGATGCAATAACGCAGCCCCGTCGGCGCCGGCCCATCAGGAAACACATGCCCCAAGTGAGCATCGCACTTGGCGCATTTGACTTCGATGCGGTGCATGCCGTGATTGAAGTCATCCAGGCTGACTATGGCCTCGCTGCTGACCGGCTGAAAATAACTCGGCCAGCCGCTACCGGAGTCGTACTTGGCATCCGAGTCGAACAGTTCGGCCTGACAGCAGGCGCAATGGTAAATGCCCGGTACCTTGCTGTCGTGATACTGGCCGGTAAAGGCGCGCTCGGTACCGCCCAGGCGACAGACATGAAACTGCTCCTCGGAAAGCTCTTCGCGCCAGGCTTCCAGGGGTTTTTCCAGCTTGTCCACAGATAGGTCTCCTTCAGAGAAAAAAGCCCAACCAGTACCTTTGCCAAGGTCGGGCTGCCACGTATCATTCGACCCCAGTCTGTCACCGGCGTTACAACCTGCCAAGGCTCGTCAGATCGCGTCTTTTTGCAGGGTAATTCAGCGGCGTTCCACCATTCGGGATCACTTACATGCAGTTCAGCAAATCGAACAAGCTCGCCAACGTCTGCTATGACATCCGCGGGCCGGTGCTCAAGCACGCCAAACGCCTAGAAGAGGAAGGTCACCGCATCCTCAAGCTGAACATCGGCAACCCGGCACCGTTCGGTTTCGAAGCGCCTGAAGAAATTTTGCAGGATGTGATCCGTAACCTGCCGACTGCCCAGGGCTACAGCGACTCCAAGGGTCTATTCAGCGCACGCAAAGCGGTGATGCAGTACTACCAGCAGAAGCAGGTGGAAGGCGTCGGCATCGAGGACATCTACCTCGGCAACGGCGTGTCCGAGCTGATCGTGATGGCCATGCAGGCGCTGCTCAATAACGGCGATGAAGTGCTGATCCCGGCACCGGATTACCCACTGTGGACTGCCGCAGTCGCTTTGGCAGGCGGCAAGCCGGTGCATTACCTGTGCGATGAGCAGGCCGGCTGGTTCCCCGACATCGCCGACATGAAAGCGAAGATCACCCCGAACACCAAGGCCCTGGTGCTGATCAACCCGAACAACCCCACCGGCGCGGTGTATTCCAAAGAAGTGCTGCTGGATATTGTCGAGCTGGCCCGCCAGCACAACCTGGTGCTGTTCTCCGACGAAATCTACGACAAGATTCTCTACGACGAAGCCCAGCATATCTGTACCGCCTCGCTGGCGCCGGACGTGCTCTGCCTGACTTTCAACGGCCTGTCGAAGTCCTACCGCGTGGCGGGTTTCCGCTCCGGCTGGGTGGCGATTTCCGGACCCAAGCACCGTGCGCAGAGCTATATCGAAGGCATCGATATCCTCGCCAATATGCGCCTGTGCGCCAACGTGCCGAGCCAGCATGCGATCCAGACTGCGCTGGGCGGCTACCAGAGCATCAATGACCTGGTATTGCCCAATGGCCGCCTGCTGGAGCAGCGCAACCGCACCTGGGAGTTGCTCAACGACATCCCCGGGGTCAGTTGCGTCAAGCCCATGGGCGCGCTGTATGCCTTCCCGAAGATCGACCCGAAGGTCTGTCCGATCCATAACGACGAGAAATTCGTCCTCGATCTGCTGCTTTCGGAAAAACTGCTGATTGTCCAGGGCACCGCGTTCAACTGGCCATGGCCGGATCACTTCCGCGTGGTCACCCTGCCGCGGGTGGATGAGCTGGAAATGGCCATCGGCCGTATCGGCAGCTTCCTCAAGACTTACCAACAGTAATCGGAGCAAGCCATGAGCCAGGGCAAACGCTACCTGCTGACCGGAGCCAGTTCTGGCATCGGTGCCGCCCTGGCCCGCGAGCTGGCGGCCAAGGGCTACGACCTGGCCCTGGCCGCGCGCCGCGAAGACAGCTTGCACCTGCTCGCCGCCGAGCTGCAGGCACGCTTTAAGCGCAAGGTGGTGGTGCTGCCGCTGGATGTCACCGACTACGACGCCTGCCAGGACGCCGTGGGCCTGGCCGCCAACCTGCTCGGCGGGCTCGACGGGATTATCGCCAACGCCGGCATCGCCCTGACCGGCAAAGCCGGCGGTGGCCATTTCAAGCGTGCCCGACTGACCGTGGAAACCAACCTGATCGGCGCGATTGCCTGCCTGGATGCCGCCTGCGCACTGTTCCGCCAGCAGGGCCACGGCCATCTGGTCGCCGTCGCTTCAGTGGCCGGCAAACGCGGCCTGCCGCACACGGCGGCCTACTCGGCGAGCAAGGCCGGCCTGATCAGCTATATGGAAGCCACCCGCGCCGAACTGCTGGGCAAGAACATCGACACCACCCTGCTCTTGCCGGGCTTTATCGATACGCCGCTGAACAGCGATATGGCCAACCGGCCGTTTCTGATTGATGTCGAGCGCGGGGCCCGGCTGATCGCCCGGCATATCGACAAACGCGCCGCCAGCGCCTATGTCCCGGGCTGGCCCTGGGCCCTGCTGGGCCGCCTGCTGCCCTACCTGCCCACTTCGCTGATTGGCAAATTCTGATGGACCTGCAGATCGACGAATTCTACAAGGACGCGGCCGCCGGCCTGCTGAGCCTTTACCAGGTATTTCCACGCAAGGCGGCACTGTATGTCGAAGACCTGATCGGCCGCGAGGAGCCGGACGAATTCGGCCTGCCCACGCCACGCCATCAAAGTTGCCTGGGTGCCCTGCTGTGGCTGGCCGAGGAAGGCTATATCCGCTTCGATTCGACCATCGGCTACGACGCCCTGGACCAGGCGGTGCTTAGCGAAAAGGGCTTTCTGCGCCTGACCCGAGCCGTCCCCCATGCCCTGCGCGAAGGCGAGGCCTTGCCGCCCAGCGTGCGCCGCGTACATGCCACCCTGGCCTTCCAGTTGCGCGAGGCGCTGGGCCAGCGTCACGGCGAACGGATCTCGCGCCTCAGCCGCTTGCTGTTCGAAAGCAGCCTGAATGGCGCAAGCGACATAGTTTGAAATAGTCGCCAGGTTGAAGTGCCGGGGGGTGCGCCCTTATATAGCCGGCATAACCAATAGTGGTTGTTGAAAACCAGGCGATGCCGCCGAAACAGGGCTTTCAGCGACCAGACAGATCTTTCCCGTGAGGAGTCTCAATACACCATGATGCGCATTATGCTGTTCCTGGCCACCAACATGGCGGTGTTGATCATCGCCAGCATCACCCTGAAGTTGCTCGGGGTCGACCGCTTTACCGGCCAAAACTATGGCAGCCTGCTGGTTTTCTGCGCCGTATTCGGTTTCGCTGGTTCGCTGATTTCGCTGTTCCTGTCCAAGTGGATGGCGAAGATGAGCACCAAGACCGAAATCATCACCCAACCGCGCACCCGTCACGAACAGTGGCTGCTGCAGACCGTGGAAGAACTGTCCCGCGAAGCCGGGATCAAGATGCCGGAAGTGGGTATCTTCCCGGCCTATGAGTCCAACGCCTTCGCCACCGGCTGGAACAAGAACGATGCCCTGGTAGCGGTCAGCCAAGGCCTGCTGGAGCGCTTCTCGCCTGATGAAGTACGCGCCGTGCTGGCCCACGAAATCGGCCATGTAGCCAATGGCGACATGGTCACCCTGGCGCTGATCCAGGGCGTGGTGAACACCTTCGTGATGTTCTTTGCGCGGATCTTCGGCAACTTCGTCGACAAGGTCATCCTCAAGAACGAAGACGGCCCGGGCATTGGCTACTTTGTCGCGACCATCTTCGCCGAGCTGGTACTGGGCATCCTGGCCAGCATCATAGTTATGTGGTTCTCGCGTAAGCGCGAATTCAAGGCCGACGAAGCCGGTGCTCGCCTGGCTGGCACTGGCGCGATGATCGCCGCCCTGCAGCGCCTGCGCGCCGAACAGGAAGTACCAGTCACCATGCCCAACAGCCTGACCGCCTTCGGCATCAACGGCGGTCTCAAGCACGGCCTGGCCGGCCTGCTGATGACCCACCCGCCACTGGAAGACCGTATCGAAGCCCTGCGTCAGCGCGGCTAAACACGGTACAAGATAAAAGGGCGACCCCAGGGTCGCCCTTTTTCATCCGCGCTTTACTGCTTGCGCAACCGGTACACCCGCTCATCCAGGCGCTGCAAACCGCGCTGGAGAAAGCGCCAGTTCTGCCCCAGCACATCGCAACACTCCAGGGTTTCCACCTGCCAGGTTCCGGCCAGGCGCTGCTGCACCTCACTATCGGGAACGGCAAAGGGCGGCCCGTCCATCTGCGCCTGCTCGTAGTCCAGGGTCACCAGCAGGCCCTGGCAATCCGGCGGCAGTATGGCCGCGAGGTGCGCGACATAGCGTGCGCGCATCTCCGGCGGCAGCGCAATCAGCGCCGCGCGGTCATACAGGCCCTGACAATCGGCAACCTGCTGTGGCGTCAACGCAAAAAAATCACCGCAGTAGATCTCCAGCGCCTCACAGCGATAGACCCTGAAGCCCCCTTCCTCGCTAATCACCGGCTGCAGCTGGTGTTCGGCGAAAAAATCCTCCACCGCCTTCTGCGCCAACTCGACCCCGCACACCCGATAACCCTGACCGGCCAGCCAGAGCATATCCAGGCTCTTGCCGCACAAGGGCACCAGCACCCGCGTACCTTGCGCCAGGGCCAGGTCGGGCCAGCAGCGCTGCAGGTAGGGATTGACCTCGGACAGATGAAAACCTATTTCGCTGCGCGCCCAACGCGCCTGCCAGAATTCCGCGTGCATATCGACTCCGAGAAATATTCAGCGGCCAATCCTGCCGGAAAGCGCCGAACAAGACCAATCGACCATCGGCCAGGCCGGATCAATCTACCAGCCCGATTAAAAAACCCGGATATTTGCGCTTTTATGGCCGTATTGACTGATAGATGATGAACACATTCGATCAGGAGAACGCCATGTTACCCAGCCTGTTTATCTCCCACGGCTCCCCCATGCTGGCCCTGCAACCCGGTGCCAGCGGCCCCGCCCTCGCCAGCCTGGCCAGCCAACTGCCCAGGCCACGCGCCATAGTGGTGGTTTCCGCGCACTGGGAAAGCCGCGAGCTGCGGGTCGGTAGTGCGGAGCAACCGCGAACCTGGCATGACTTTGGCGGTTTTCCTGCCGAGCTCTATCAAGTGCAATACCCAGCGCCTGGTAACCCAACGCTGGCGGCGGAAATAATCCAACTGCTGGCCGCAGCCAATCTGCCAGCACAACTCGATGCCGAACGACCGCTGGATCACGGTGCCTGGGTGCCACTGACGCTGATGTACCCGCAGGCCGATATTCCCGTGGTGCAGGTCTCGCTACCCAGCCAGCACGGCCCGGCCTTGCAACACCAGGTCGGCCAGGCCCTGGCCAGCCTGCGCGCACAGGGCGTGCTGCTGATCGGCTCCGGCAGCATCACCCACAACCTCGGTGAAGTAGACTGGCAGGCAGGCCCTGAGGTCATCGAGCCCTGGGCTCAGGCGTTTCGCGACTGGATCGTCGCGCAGCTGGAAAGCCAAAATACCGCGGCCCTGCAGGACTACCGCCGGCAAGCACCCTTTGCGGTGCGCAACCATCCCAGCGATGAACACCTGCTGCCGCTGTTCTTCGCCGAAGGCGCAGGCGGACAGTTCAAGGTCGAGCACAGTGGCTTCACCCTTGGCGCACTGGGGATGGATATCTACAGTTTCAGCTGAGTCGCCCTTAAACTCTTATCGCGGACAAGTCCGCTCCTACCTGGCCTGCCTACAGGCCAGCAGGTAAACCTGGCGGGCAAGCGCTACGGCGCAAAACTCAACACATAAAAAAGCCCCACACTAGGCGGGGCTTTTTTATTCAGCGAAGAATCAATCTTCGCGATAACGACGCAGCTTCAGTGGCTTGCCACCGACGCGGGTGTCTTTCAGCTTGGTCAGCAGACGCTCGAGGCCTTCTTCCGGCAGCTCGACCAGGCTGAAGCTCTCGCGCACCTGGATGCGGCCGATGGCTTCGCGGACCAGGCCGCCTTCATTGAGGATCGCACCCAGCAGGTTCTTCGCGGCGATACCGTCACGTGCGCCCAGGGCAGTACGGCAACGGGCGCGGCCTTCGGCCAGCGGCACCGGCGCACGGCGCTCACGGCTGCCGTCGCGATCAGGACGCTCAGGACGATCACTGCGCTCGCTACGCTCACGCGGGCCACTGCTGTTCGGTACCAGCGGCTGATCACGCTCAACTTCAGCCAGGGTCAGCGCTTGGCCATTGGTGGCCTTGCGCAGCAGGGCTGCGGCCAGAGCGCGTGGGCTGCAACCGATATCGGCGGTCAGACGGTCAAGTAGCTCACCGTGGCTGGCTTCGGCATCAGCAACCAGCGGAGCCAGGCTGTTGGTGAGTTTCTTGATGCGTGCGTCCAGCACCTGCTTGGCGTCTGGCAGCTTGACTTCGCCAACCTTCTGCCCGGTCACACGCTCGATCACTTGCAGCATGCGGCGCTCACGCGGAGTCACCAGCAGCAGGGCGCGACCGGTACGGCCGGCACGGCCAGTACGGCCGATACGGTGTACGTAGGATTCTGGGTCGTACGGCATGTCCACGTTCATCACGTGGGTGATGCGCGGCACGTCGAGGCCGCGAGCGGCAACGTCGGTGGCGATCACGATGTCCAGACGGCCATCTTTCAGCGAGTCGATCACGCGCTCACGCTGGTTCTGTGCGATGTCGCCGTTCAATGCAGCGGCCTTGTAGCCCTTGGCTTCCAGCGCGGCGGCCAGATCCAGGGTGGCTTGTTTGGTGCGGACGAAACCGATCAGCGCGTCGAACTCTTCGACTTCCAACAGACGCAGTACGGCAGCGTGCTTCTGGTCGGCGTGAACCATCAGATGCACCTGCTCGATGGCAGTTACGGTCTGGGTCTTGGTTTCGATCTTGACGTGCTTAGGGTCACGCAGGTGTTTTTCGGCGATGGAACGGATCGAGTGCGGCAGAGTGGCGGAGAACAGCACGCTCTGACGGCTTTCCGGCATGGCCTTGAAGATGACTTCGAGGTCATCCATAAAGCCAAGCTTGAGCATCTCGTCGGCTTCGTCGAGGACCAGGTGCTGAATAGTCGACAGCACTTTCTCGTCGCGACGCAGGTGGTCAACCAGACGACCTGGAGTAGCCACAACAATCTGTGCGCCATTGCGGATGGCCTTGAGCTGCGGGCCCATTGGCGCGCCGCCGTAAACGGCGATAACACTGACGCCCGGCATTTGCTTGGCGTAGGTTTCAAAAGCGGTGGCAACCTGCAGCGCCAGCTCACGAGTCGGAGCCAGGATCAGCGCTTGTGGCTGACGCTTGGCCGGGTCGATGCGGCTGAGGATTGGCAGGGCGAAGGCAGCGGTTTTACCGGTACCGGTCTGCGCCTGGCCGATCATGTCGTGGCCGGCGAGGATTACTGGAATCGCTTGAATCTGAATAGCCGAAGGCTCTTCATAGCCAGTGGCAATTACAGCAGCGAGAACATTGGGATGTAGATCGAGAGCGGCGAAGCCGCCGATTTCCTGGGTCATGGGTCTGCCTCTAGTGCATCCGCAAAGACCCATGTTCCAAAGCTGCGCATGCCGTGTAAGACCCGAGAGTCACCCTGGCAGCCATGTCGGCGGGGATTTGCGAAAACGTGTGATAAATGAATCGTCAAGGATAGTCCGCAAAACGGACTAACTGCCAAAGTTAGCCTTCGGGCGAGTTGTACTACCTGAACGTGGCCATGAATTGACCGGCGCGCACTATACCGGAAAACCTGGCCAAATGTACTGGTTTTTCCTGAAATCGAGCATATAGCACGCCGGATGGTCATCCTCTGATAGCCTGCAGCTGCCATGCTGTAACGGCTTCACGCCCCAGTTTACTAACCTGCGCACAAGGACTCCCCGCCATGACCCAAAGCACCAGCGGTCGCGTCAGCCGTGAAAAACGCGGCCAGATCATGTTGATCGGCCTGGACCGAGCGAGCAAACGCAACGCCTTCGATATGCCCATGCTCGACGACATGTGCCTGGCCTACGGCGAGTTCGAGCGTGACAGCGAAGCGCGGGTGGCGCTGGTATTTGCCCATGGCGAGCACTTTACCGCCGGATTGGACCTGGCCAATGTGGCAGCGCAGTTTGCCGCCGGCTGGAAGATACCTGACGGCGGCTGCGACCCCTGGGGCGTATTCGGCGGGCCACGAGTGAGCAAACCGGTGATCGTCGCCGCACAAGGCTACTGCTACACCATCGGTATCGAGCTGATGCTAGCCTCGGACATCAACCTGTGCGCCAGCAATACCCGCTTCGCGCAGATGGAAGTGCAACGCGGCATCTTCCCCTTCGGCGGCGCCACCCTGCGCATGCATCAGACCGCTGGCTGGGGCAACGCCATGCGCTGGCTGCTGACTGGCGATGAGTTCGATGCTCACGAAGCCTATCGCCTGGGCTTTATCCAGGAAGTTGTCGCCAGTGAGGAGTTGCTACCCAAAGCGCTGTGGCTCGCCGAACGCATTGCCGCCCAGGCGCCGCTGGGGGTGCAGGCCACCCTGGCCTCCGCACGCCAGGCTGTAGTCGAAGGCCCGACAGCTGCGGCCGCCAGCCTGCACCCGACTGTTACAAGGCTGATGGCCAGCGAGGATGCCAAGGAAGGTGTCAAAGCCATGTTGGAGCGCCGCCCAGGCGACTTTAAAGGGCGCTGAAGAGCGCGGAGCAGCCCAACCCGTAGGGTGCGCCGTGCGCACCAATTACCCATGGCCCGCGCCGGTGCGCACGGCGCACCCTACCTGACCCAGCACCTGCTCAGGTCGCCGGGCGCAGCGCCTGTATCAACGACCTCAGCGAATAACCCAGCTGCGGGGCCAGCAGCTCGTCGCGGCGCAGCAACTCATCCTGGTCAAGCTGCTGGTCGAGATCGGCCGGCACCAGCAGCACCACATTGCCCTCCTTCACCGGACACTCCCAGTAATGCCGATGGTAGAGGCCGCGCAACAGCGGTGCGCCAAGCGGTTTGCCGTCGTTGCCGGCCCACTGGTTGATAATCAGCCAGCCGCCGGGGTTGAGCTGCTTCTGGCAGTTTTCCAGAAAGCGCCAGGCTAGATGCCCGGTCGCCGGGCCGTGATCGGTATAGAGGTCGACAAACAGCAGGTCGGTTTTTTCCGCGCTTTCCAGCAGCTCCAGCGCATCGCCGATGCGGATGGTCAGGCGCGGATCATCGACCAGGCCCATATGCTCCATGGCCAAGCGCGGCACATCGGCGCGCAGCTCGATCACTTCGACATCTTCCAACGGCAGAAACCGCAGGCAGGCCTGGGTCAGGTTGCCGGCACCGAGGCCGAGAAATAGCGCGCTTTCCGGGTGCTCATGGCACAAGGCGCCAAGCAGCATGGCGCGGGTGTAGTCGTACTCCAGCCAGCTGGGGTCCGGCATATACACACAGCTCTGCTCGATCGCTTCGCCGAACTCGAGAAAGCGGTAAGCACCCATTTCGACTACCTGGATCACCCCGAAGGCATCGTGCACTTCGGCGATCAACAGCGGGTCCGGCATCTGACCGACCGGGGGTAAACCTGGCATCCACCACTCTCCACCGTGACATCCCCGACCATCTCGGCCAGAGGAAAGGCGCTAATTGTCATTGAGGCACCCTCCCCTGGTCACGCGATAATTTGCCGCAGTCGGGAGCGCCGAGTTCGGCGCTGTGCGGCTACAACAATAAAAACAAATATCGAGGTTTGCCATGTACGCCATTATCGGTGCCGGCCCCATGGGGCTGTGTACAGCACGTCAACTGCACAAGCACGGCATCGACTTTGTCGGTTTCGAACTGCACGCGGATGTCGGCGGCCTGTGGGACATCGATAACCCGCACAGCACCATGTACGACTCGGCGCACCTGATTTCCTCCAAGGGCACCACCCAGTTCAGCGAATTTCCGATGCGCGCCGAGGTGGCTCCCTACCCGCATCACAGTGAAATGCGCCGCTATTTCCGCGACTACGCCGAGCACTTCGGCCTGTATGCGCATTACCAGTTCAATACCCGTGTGGTGGCAATCCAGCGCCTGGACAAAGGCTGGAAGCTGATCAGCGAGCAGAACGGTGTGCAGCGTGAATGGCTGGTCGACGGCGTGCTGATGGCCAACGGCACCCTGCACACACCCAATCAGCCGGCGCTGCCCGGCGCGTTTACGGGCGAGCTGATGCACTCCAGCGACTACCGCTCGGCGGCGGTGTTCGAAGGCAAGCGCGTGCTGGTGATCGGCTGCGGCAACTCGGCTTGCGATATCGCCGTGGACGCCGTGCACCGCGCCGCCTCGGTAGACCTGTCGGTGCGCCGCGGCTATTACTTCCTACCCAAATTTACCCTCGGCCGACCGACCGATACCCTCGGCGGTGCGATCAAGCTGCCGCGCCCGCTCAAGCAGTTCCTCGACGGCCTGCTGGTGCGCGCATTGGTCGGCAAGCCGTCGCAATACGGCCTGCCCGACCCGGACTACAAACTCTACGAATCACACCCGGTGATGAACTCCCTAGTGCTGCATTATCTCGGTCATGGCGATATCCAGGCGCGCCGCGATGTAGCCAAGGTAGACGGCCTGCAAGTGACCTTCAGCGATGGCGAGCAGGCCGAGTACGACCTAATTCTGCAAGGCACCGGCTACAAGCTCGACTACCCCTTAATCGACCGCGCACACCTCAACTGGCCGAGCAACGCAGGAGCGCCGCAGCTGTACCTGAATGTGTTCCACCCCGAGTACGACGACCTGTTTATGCTGGGCATGGTCGAAGCCTCGGGCCTCGGCTGGCAGGGCCGCGACGAGCAGGCCGAGCTGGTGGCGCTGTATATCAAAGGCCTGCAGGCTGGCAGCCAGGCTGCCAAGGACTTCCAGGCACTCAAGCGCGAACGGGCGAGCATGCGCCTCGACGGCGGCTACCAATACCTGCAACTGGAGCGTATGGCCTACTACGTGCACAAGGACAGCTATCGTCAGAGCATCGCGCAGCACAGCAAAAGCCTGCGCGCCGGCCTGGCTATGCTGCCCGCTACCGCCAGCCGCACTGTTGAAGGAAGCCTGTGATGGAGCCGGTGAATATCCAGTTCGACCCCAGCAGCCTGGTGCTGATCAACGTCATCGTCGCGGTGATGATGTTTGGCGTCTCGCTGGAGCTGCGCCTGGATGACTTCAAACGCATCGTTCGCGAACCCAAGGCACCGCTGATTGGCCTGTTCGCGCAGTTTGTTCTACTGCCCGCCCTGACCTGCCTGGCCTGCTGGGCGCTACGCATCGAGCCGATGCTGGCCCTGGGCATGATGCTGGTGGCGGCCTGCCCCGGCGGCAGCTTCTCCAACATCATGACCTGGATGGCACGTGGCAACGTCGCAGTATCAGTGAGCATGACTGCGGTATCCAGCCTCGCGGCCAGTGTGCTGACACCACTGAACTTCGGTTTCTACGCCTGGCTTAATCCACTGACCCGCCCGCTGCTGACTGAAATCGCCATGGACCCCATCAGCCTGCTACTGCTGGTGCTGCTGGTGCTCGGCCTGCCGTTGATCGCCGGCATGTGGATCGGCAGGCGTTTTCCTGGCCTGTCGCTCAAAGTGGAAAAGCCACTGCGCATCTTTGCCCTGCTGGTGATGCTGGCCTTCGTCACCCTGGCCTTTAGCCGCAACTTCGACCAGTTTATCGCCCACTTCCATCTGTTCTTCTGGCTGGTGGTAGCGCACAACGCCCTGGCTTTGGCGGTGGGTTACGGCTGCGCACGACTGTCCGGCCTGCCCGCAGCGGATCGCCGGGCGATCACCCTGGAAGTGGGTATCCAGAACTCGGCCTTGGGCCTGGTGATCATCTTCACCTTCTTCCCGCAGGCCAGCGGCATGCTGCTGATCGCCGCGTTCTGGGGCTGCTGGCACCTGGTCAGCGGCCTGACCCTGGCCTTTATCTGGTCCCGTCGGCCACCCGCAAGCCTGCCGCTGGCACCTGTGGCCCTGGCCAACGCTGGAGAAAAATAATGCCCACCATCCTGATCACCGGGGCCGCCAGCGGCCTCGGCTGGCAGCTTGCGCGCGCCTATCACGACCAAGGCTGCAACCTGCTGCTCACCGATATCAACGCAGACGGCCTGAGCGCGCGGGTCAATGAACTGGGCGCCGAGCGGGTAGTCGGCCTGGCCGGCGATATCACCGACCCGCACCTGCATCAGCAATTACTGCAGGCCTGTTGTGAACGCTTCGGCCGCCTCGACGTGCTGATCAACAACGCCGGGATCACCCACCGCTCGCCTACCCTGCAGACCGATCCAGCCGTGTTTCGCAAGGTCATGGCCGTCGACTACCAGGCGCCCGTGGAACTGACTCTGAGCGCCCTGCCGCTGCTGCGCCAGAGCCGTGGGCAGATCATCGCCATTGGCTCCATGGCTGGCTGGATGCCGGTGCTCGGCCGTGCCGGCTATTGCGCTGCGAAAAGCGCCCTGGGCCAGTTTTTCGAAGTGCTGCGCGCTGAGGCCGCCCGTGACGGCGTCAAGATGCTACTGGTGTATCCCAGCTTTCTCGATACACCGATCGAACAGAACGCCCTCGGCGGCGACGGCAAGCAGGCGCAACACGGACGCTCGACCGTTGGTCAAATACGCGGCGCCGACTGGATGGCCGCGCAGATCATCCAAGCCCAGGAGCAAGGGCGTGAGCGGCTATTTCCCGACCGCGGCAGCTGGCTCGCCAGCCTGCTCTGGCGCATCGCCCCCGGTTTTTATTACCGCAAGATGAGCGCACGCTTCGCCGCGGAGATGGGCTGATGGACATTATCTGGTTAACGCTGGCCAGTTTTATCCTGCTGGCGTACACCCTGGAGGCGATCACCGGTTTTGGCAGCATCGTCATCGCCCTGTCACTGGGTGCCCTGCTGCTGCCCATCGATCAGCTGCTGCCGGTGCTGGTGCCGCTAAATATCTGCATGACCGGTTACCTGGTCTGGCGGCATCAACAGATGATCGACCGCCGCCTACTGCTGAGCATGATCCTGCCAGGTATGGTCGTCGGTACCCTAATCGGCTACGCCCTGCTGCCCTTCCTCGACGCTGTGCTGGCCAAGCGCCTGTTTGGCGCACTGGTGCTGTGGTTCGCCGCCCGCGAGCTATGGCGCCTGCGTCACGGTACTGCGCAACCCGCACGCCCCATGTGGCTCAGCCGCCTGCTTAGCCTGTGCGCTGGCGTCAGCCACGGTCTGTTTGCTTCCGGCGGCCCGCTGCTGGTGTTCGCCCTGGCCGGTACGCAACTGGACAAGGCGCGCCTGCGCGCCACCCTGGTCACGGTATGGTTCACCCTCAACAGCCTGCTGACGCTGGCCTTTCTGCTCGACGGCCGCCTGCTGCCCGCCCTGCCGCAAGTCGCCAGCTACGCGCCGTTGCTGTTGATCGGCGTATGGCTGGGCGAACGTCTGCACCAGCGCTTTAACGAGCAGCATTTCCGCATTGCCATCTATGGCCTGCTACTGGGTACTGGGGCTTTGCTAGTGACTGCCTAGGCCTTATGCAGTCGCTCTATCGCGCCTATCGGCTTGAAGCGCCGGGCTTATCGGTTACCATGCCCGTCCGCCCGATTTGTCAGAAGCCGAGAGCCGCAATGTCGCAACCCTGGAGCCCCGAAAGCTGGAGAGCCAAGCCCATCCAGCAGCAACCGCAGTACCCGGACGCCGTCCATCTGGGCAAAGTCGAGCAAACCCTGGCCGGTTATCCGCCGCTGGTGTTTGCCGGTGAAGCCCGCGAACTGCGCCGCCAGTTCGCGGAGGTCACCCAGGGTCGCGCGTTTCTCCTGCAGGGTGGCGATTGCGCCGAGAGCTTCGCCGAGTTCAGCGCGGCGAAAATCCGCGACACCTTCAAGGTGCTGCTGCAGATGGCCATCGTCATGACCTTTGCCGCCGGCTGCCCGGTGGTAAAAGTCGGGCGCATGGCCGGCCAGTTCGCCAAGCCGCGCTCGGCCAACGATGAAACCATCGACGGCGTGACCCTGCCCGCCTACCGCGGCGATATCGTCAACGGTATCGGCTTCGACTCTGCCAGCCGCGTACCGGACCCGGAGCGCCTGCTGCAGGCCTACCACCAGTCCACCGCCTCGCTGAACCTGCTGCGCGCCTTCGCCCAGGGCGGTTTTGCCGACCTGCATCAGGTGCACCAGTGGAACCTGGACTTTATCGCCAACTCGGCCCTGGCCGAGAAGTACAGCCACCTGGCCAATCGCATCGACGAAACCCTGGCCTTTATGCGCGCCTGTGGCATGGACGGCTCCTCGCAAGTGCGCGAAACCAGCTTCTTCACCGCCCATGAAGCCCTGCTGCTCAACTACGAGCAGGCCTTTGTGCGCCGCGACAGCCTGACCGGCGGCGACTACGCCTGCTCGGCGCATATGCTGTGGATCGGCGACCGCACCCGTCAGCTGGACGGTGCGCATGTCGAGTTCCTGCGCGGCGTCGGCAACCCCATCGGGGTCAAGGTCGGCCCGAGCATGGACCCGGACGAACTGATCCGCCTGATCGATATCCTCAACCCGGACAACGACCCAGGCCGCCTCAACCTGATCGTGCGCATGGGCGCGGACAAGGTCGAAGCTCATATGCCGCGCCTGGTGCGCAAGGTACAGGGCGAGGGTCGTCAGGTGCTGTGGAGCTCCGACCCGATGCACGGCAACACCATCAAGGCCTCGACCGGCTACAAGACCCGCGACTTCGCGCAGATCCTCGCCGAAGTGAAGCAGTTCTTCGCCGTGCACCAGGCCGAGGGCAGCTACGCCGGCGGCATCCATATCGAGATGACCGGGCAGAACGTCACCGAATGCATCGGCGGCGCGCGGCCGGTGACCGAAGACAGCCTGTCAGACCGCTACCACACCCACTGCGACCCACGGATGAATGCCGACCAGTCGCTGGAACTGGCGTTCCTGATTGCCGAGACACTGAAGCAGGTGCGGCGCTAACGACTGTTTTTTTCGCGGGCATGGCCCGCTCCTACAGTCGCTGATACCTGTAGGAGCGGGCCATGCCCGCGATCAATCTCTGGTCCAATCAGGCAGTCAGGCGTTCACGCAAACGCCCGAGCATGCCCAGCAAACTGCCAACCTTCTCCCGCTCGCGGTCATCACGCGGCTGTTGCGCCAGGCGGGTCACCACCTGCGCCGGTTGTGCGCGCCACTTCTGCGCCTGTTCGGCGGCGGCCTGCAAACCCTTGTCGAACAGACCAGGTCGAATCGGTTTAGGCAGGTAGCGAAAAATCTGCGCCTCGTTGATCAGTTTGAGCAGCGCCTGGGTATCGCAGAACGGCGTAACCACCAGGCTAAGTAGACGCGGATGGGCCTGGGCCAGGCTTTTCAGCAGCGGCGCAGTGTCTTCCCCGGCCACGTGCAGATCACTGACCAGCAGATCGACCGGCTGACTGTTGAGCAGCGCCACGGCCTCGTTCAGCGAAGCCGCGCGCAACAAGCGATGACCGCCGGCCACGCAGAACTCGGCCACCACGTCGAGGGTCGGCGCATCCTCATCCAGCAATAGCACATTGAGTGCCGCCTGCGGTATGGCTGCCGAGACTTTCGGCGTTTGCAACTGCCGCACGGCAATCTGCGCCGCCTGGCGCAAGGTAAAGGCCATTTCCTGCTGGTCCCAAGGCTTGGTCAGATAGCGGAAGATCCCCCCGCTGTTCAGCGCCTCCACCGCAGCATCCAGGTCGCTGTAGCCGGTCAACAGAATCCGCAAGGTGTCGGGAGCAATCTGCTGCGCCTCGGCCAGTAGTTCGGCGCCGCTCATCTGCGGCATACGCTGGTCGCTGACGATTATGTGTACCGGCTCACTTTTCAGGCGCTCCAGGGCGCGACGCGGATCGCTCTCGGTCAGTACCTGGTAATCGCGACGAAATTGCAGGGCCAGGCTGCGCAGAATGCGTTCTTCATCGTCGACAAACAGAATACGAATCGGCTCGTTCATATCAGGCACTCCGTTGTAGTGGCAGCGCCTGCGGGCGCGGCAGGCGGATCAGAAAGCGCGTACCGCGCCCAGGCTCGGACGCCGCGCGAATCTGCCCGCCGTGGTCCTGGATGATCTTGTAGCTGATCGACAGCCCCAGCCCGGTGCCCTGGCCAACCGGCTTGGTGGTGAAAAACGGGTCGAAAATGCGCGCCAGCACCTCAGGCGGCATGCCGCGCCCGGAGTCCTGCACAGAAACAAATACGGCGCTGTCATCGGCCCAGGTTTTCACCAGGATCTGGCCGAAACCGTCGATAGCCTGAGCCGCGTTGTTAAGCAAGTTGAGTAGCACCTGGTTGATCTGCGAAGGCGCGCAGGGAATGCGTGGCAGTTCGCCCAACTGCAAGATGGTTTCGGCCTTGTCCTTGATACCGTAGCGGGCAATCACCAGGGCGCTGCGGATGCACTCATTGAGGTCGACCTCCTCACTCATGGCGCGATCCAGGCGGGCGAAATCCTTCAGCCCGACCACCAGTTCGGCAATCTGCTCCAGACCATAGAGGGTGTCGCTGAACAACTGGGTAAAGTCCTCGACCAGCAGTTCCGGTGCAGCCTTGGCGCGGGCCTCGGCGGCGGCTTCCAGGGCCATGGCCAGGCGCGCCTCATCACAGGCCGGATCGTTCAGGCAGTCGCCTAGTGCGGCTTGCGCTTCGGCCAGCTCGAACAGCGGCGCACTCAGTTCACGCAGCAGCTGCACGTTGTTTTTCACATAGCCCAACGGCGTATTCAGCTCATGGGCAACGCCGGCGACCATCTGCCCGAGCGAGGCCATCTTCTCTGACTGCACCAGCTGGGTCTGTGACTCCTTGAGTTCCACCAGCGCCTTGCGCAGCACCAGATTGCGCTGGGCGATGCGCGCCTCCATGGCCTTGAGCAGATCGAGCACAGTGCCTAGGCCACGGTACAGGCCTTGGGCGTCGACCAGGATAAAGTCCTCGGTGATCGGGTACTGCAGCTGCCCGGTGATCTGCTTGGCCGCATCTTCCAAGCTGGTATCCAGGCTGACCACCAGCGGCGCCGGGTTCATCACCTCCTGCACCGCATGGCGGCCGCGCAAATCGCGGCCAAAACGCTGCATAAAGATGTCCTGCAAGGTGGTGCGACTGACCAAGCCCAGCGGCCTGCCGGCGCTATCGACAATCGGCAGCGAGAGAAAGGCCTTGTGCTCCGGCGTCAGCAGGCGATCCGCCACATCGGCGATGCTCATGTCCGCAGCCAACGGCGTAACCGGCTTGAGCAAGCGCGAAAGCGCGCTGGCAGTGGTCATGGGCAGACTCCCTGTGCGTTGGAAAGTCGCCATTCAACCAGCGCCAAGTTGCTGCCGTGTGACAGTCGTCACACTCATTTACCCCGAGCCAGAGCCGCGCGTTAGGCCCATCAGAAGATTATTGGCGTTTTATTGCTGGCCGCTGCGCGCTATGGTGGAAGCTCAACTCTGCAAGGACGGCTTTTATGACCTGGTATATCTGGTTGCTGATACTCCTGGTGCTAGGCTCCATCGTGGGTGGCCTGATGGTACTGCTGCGCACTGCCAAACCGCTGCCGCTAAGCGAGGAACAGCTGGAGAAGATCCGCCAACGCGAGCTTGAACAGGAAGCCAAGGACGCCCGCGAACCTTAACCGCGAACAACAAGGACGTACCATGCCATTGCATCTGCGCCTGATGCTGCCAGCCCTGTGCCTGGCCACCGGGTTTGCCTTGGGCTATATCCAGCTGCCGGGGTTGGCCGCCGGGGCCGCTCTTTGCGCTTTGCTGCTATATGCCGACAAATACCTGTCCAATACTCTGTGGACTGTCCTGAGCCTGCTGGCCTGCATCGCCTTTGCAGCGCACCTCGTCCCAGGTTTTAGCGCCACACCGCTGTGGCCACCGCGCCAGCTCAGTGCCGATGCCGCACCTTACGCCCTGCGGTTGTCCTGGGACAAACTGCTGGTCGGCGTCACGCTACTGGCTTGGTGGTTGGGGCAAAAAACGCCGAGCAAACCGCTTTCAACCGGCGTCTGGCTAACGGCCGCACTGACTCTACTCGGCGTACCGCTGCTGGCATTGGCGCTGGGTTTGGTTGGCTGGCAACCGAAATGGCCAGCGCAATTGTGGCTGTGGTTGGCGATCAACCTGGGTGTGGCCGTACTGGCCGAGGAGCTGCTATTTCGCGGTTTGCTGCAAAGCCGCCTGGTCAACTGGCTCGGCACCTGGGCGGGGATTGGCCTGACGGCGCTGCTGTTCGCTGCCGTGCACCTGCCTTTCAGTCCGTTATTTGCCGTGGTCGCAGGGATCGCGGGTCTGGGCTATGGGCTGATCTTTCACTTCAGCGGACGGATCAGCCTGGCCATTGCCCTGCATGGGGCCGTCAATTTGCTGCACCTGCTGCTTTTAAGCTATCCGCTGCGCGTGGGATAACGGCAACCTGATAGCGGCTGAAAATCTTCTCCAACTGGCCGTTATCACGTAACGCTTCATAGATTTCCATAAACTGCTCAGGCTTGATCGGGGCTTCCGGACTTAATATCACATGGTGGCGATAACGCTGATCGACACGGTCTGATATCAGCAGTTGCCCAGCGTATTGCCGATTGCGCTCAAGGAAGTCGCCAATATAAGAACGCGTCACCAGGGCGATTTCCGCACGCTTGTGCAGCACCATCAGCAGATTACTTTCGTGGGAATGGGTCAAGGTGGCGCTGAAGGTCTTGCTCAAGTATTCCGGCAAGGAATTGAAACCGGCAAAGGCATAGTGATAACCGTGGTACAGCGCCAGGCGCTTGCCTTCGAGCGAATCAAAATAGCCCTGCTCGCGGCCAGGCTCAGTACGGGCGACAAACACTTCAGAGTCTTCCAGGCCCATATCCAAGGCCACGTGCGGAATCTCCTGCCAGCCCCAACCGGGGTTCTCGAAAATCGCCAGGTCGATACGCTGCTGCTCAAAGTCGCGGAAACGACGCTTTACCGAGGTTGGCACCATAACGAAGCGGTAGTCTGTCTGGGTCTGGTTCAGCGCCGCTACCAGCTCATCAAGCAAACCGTTGGCCTGGCTTTTTTCGGTCTTGAATACGTAAGGCGGAAAATACACGGCGGCTACACGCACATCCTGCGCGGCCAAAAGTGGCCCGGTCAGCAACAACGCCAGACCCACACCCAAAAACCTGCTTACCCTACGTCTGAAATGCCCCATTTGACGTCAGCGTCCCTATTTTTCGAATAATTGCAGCCTACCCCAGTCAAATCTGACCGAACAGAGGATTTTCAGTCATTTATCAGCACCGACACATCACGTAAATGGTAGCGTCCGAGCAATTTATCCAGCTGTTTATCGCGCTTTAGCTGCTTGAGCAATTCGGCAAGGTCTTGTGGCTGCAGCGCCGACTCCGGGCGAAACAACGCCTGGTGCTGATACACCTGATCGACTCGCTGGGACACCAATAAGGCGTTGCTTTGCTCCGGATAACGCTGCAAGTAAGCGCGCAGGTATGAGCGAGTGACCACCGCCACATCGGCCCGCCCGCGCAGCAGCATGATCAGGTTGCTGTCGTGAGAGTAGGTCAGCATCGCGTTGAATGTATCGGTGAGAAACTGCTTGTCCGAGTTAAATCCGGCAAATCCGTAGTGATAACCGCTGTACAGGGCTAGGCGCTTGCCCTTGAGTTCATCGAAATAGCGCTCGTCACGCCCCGGCTGCAGGCGTGCGACATAGACTTCGGCATCTTCGATATGCATATCCAGCGCAACATGTGCGGTGTCCTGCCAACCCCATGCCGGGGATTCAAACAGGATCAGGTCGAAGCGGCCGTTTGGCAGATCGCGGTAGCGGCGCATCGTCGAGGTGGCAACCAGGGTAAAGCGGTAGTCGCTTTGCAGCTGATTAAGCGCCTGCAACAACTCCGGCAGCAGACCAGTAGGACGCTCGCTTTCCGGTTTAATCACATAGGGTGGGAAATTGTAGGCACCCACTCGCACCTCTTCCGCAGCCTGCGCAACGCACACTGCAGAAAGCATCAAACTGAGCAGTAACCCCCGTAACAGCGTGGCCAAGCGGCGAACCTCAGAACAAAACGCAGCGACTTCTTCCGTAACCTGAAAGGCTCGCAATCCTTTGGCGCCAAAACAATATCAATATGCCATCTCAGCTTAGCTGAATTTCCTCAAGCGCCCTTGATCACCAGCGACAGCGCTTCTTCGGCCAGTTGGTCGAGGGTCATCGGCCCTTCTGGGCGGAACCAGGTAGTGGTCCAGCTCAGCGCGCCAGTCAGCAAGCGGCGAAGGATAAACGGGTCGGCCTTAAAGTAGCCGGCCGCCTTGGCTTCGCTCAGAACCTCCAGCCAGAGCTGCTCGTAGTTGTCGCGCAGTTCGAGAATAAACGCCTGGCCCGGCTCAGACAGCGAACGCCATTCATACACCAGTACCGCCATGGCCTCGCCGGTACCGCCCATAATCGACTGCAGTTCGCAGCGAATCAGTGCCAACACGCGACCACGCACGTCGCTCGCCTCGGCCAGGGCGGCATGCATCAGCGCAGTGTTGTAGCGAATGGTCTCCTCCATCACCGAGCGCAGGATCTCGTCCTTGCTCTTGAAGTGATGAAAGATGCTGCCGGACTGAATGCCCACAGCACTGGCCAAGTCGCGCACTGTGGTGCGCTCGTAGCCCTTGCTGCGAAACAGATGCGCGGCGGTTTGCAGTAGCTTGCCACGAGCACTCTCCGGGTCGGTGATCTGCCCACTGGCCACAAGTTGCTGCATTACCGCCTGAGCTTGTTGATCATCCACGCTAAGTACTCTCCAACTCTTTTTATGCCTTGGGCTAACTGGCCCAGCGTGAAATTGCACGCTGATTCTCAGCGGGTTTACCCAAGTGCTTGTCGTTATTGGTGAAATTTATGCTGCGCCAGCCACCCAAGCAAGCGCTTGGCCACACTTTTGGTTAGAAAGATTCTCCTTGGGGCTTTTCAACCAAGCGCTTGCTTGGTAGCCTTCGATTCACCTTAATTATGTGTTGCGGACCTATTCCAATGACTAAAACCGTACGCATCGGCTGCGCCTCCGCCTTCTGGGGCGACACCAGCACCGCCGCCGCCCAGCTGGTACAGGGCACCGAGCTGGATTATCTGGTATTCGACTACCTGGCCGAAGTGACTATGTCGATCATGGCCGGCGCACGGATGAAGAAGCCGGATGCCGGCTACGCCACCGACTTTGTGGAAACCCTCGCGCCGCTGCTGGCTGATATCGCCGCCAAGAACATCCGCGTAATCAGCAATGCCGGTGGGGTCAACCCCAGCGCCTGCGCCGCCGCTTTGGCAGCCGCTTGCGAGCAAGCAGGGGTTAACTTGAAGATTGCCGTGCTGCACGGCGACAACCTGCAGCCCAAGTTCGGCGAGCTGGCCAAGGCCGGCACCGTGGAAATGTTTAGCGGCGCGCCGTTGCCGCCCTTCTGCGTGTCGGTCAACGCCTACCTCGGCGCGCCGGGCATTGTCGAAGCACTCAAGCTCGGCGCGGATATCGTCATCACCGGCCGTGTAGTCGACAGCGCCGTGGTCAGCGCGGCCCTGGTGCATGAATTTGGCTGGAGCTGGAGCGACTATGACCAGTTGGCCCAAGCCGCATTGGCCGGACATATCATCGAATGCGGCGCGCAGTGCACCGGCGGCAACTTCACCGACTGGGAAAGCGTGCCGGACTACGAACACATTGGCTTCCCGGTGGTGGAAGTGGCAGCCGATGGCAGCTTTGTCGTGAGCAAACCGGAAGGTTCCGGCGGTCTGGTTACGCCTTTTACCGTGGGCGAGCAGATGCTTTATGAAATCGGCGATCCACGGGCCTATTACCTGCCCGATGTACTCTGCGATTTCACCCAGGTGCAACTGGCCCAGGTTGGCGATAACCGGGTTGAACTCAAAGGCGCACGCGGTCTGCCGCCCACCGACCAATACAAGGTCAGCGCCACCCACCCGGACGGTTTCCGCTGCACTGCCAGCTGCCTGATGGCGGGCATAGATGCGGTGAAGAAAGCCCAGCGGGTCAGCCAGGCGATCATCAGCAAGACCGAAGAAATGTTCGTCGAGCGCGGCTGGGGGCCTTACAAGGAAGTCAGCATCGAGCTGCTGGGTTCCGAAGCCACCTACGGCCCGCGTGGCCAGCGCACCGACACCCGCGAGATCGTGATCAAGATCGCCGTGCGCCATGCCAAAAAAGAAGCCCTGGTGCTGTTCTCCCGTGAGATTGCCCAGGCAGCGACTGGAATGGCACCGGGACTGACCGGCATCGTCGGCGGTCGCCCCACGGTTTACCCGGTGATCCGCCTGTTCAGCTTTCTCGCTGACAAAGACGCCTGCGCCATGGAAGTGGAGCTGAACGGCGAACGCACGCCTGTCGCACTGCCGCAGATCACGGTGCTGGACAGCGCGCAGATTGCTGCCGATATAGCCGCCCCGCTACCAAGCGGCCAGGCCGACGCCTGCGTACCTCTGATCAAGTTGGCCGTAGCGCGCTCTGGCGACAAGGGCAACCACAGCAATATTGGTGTAATGGCCAGAAAGCCCGATTACTTGGCCTGGATCGCCGCTGCGCTAACCAAGGGAGCCGTGGCCGAATGGATGCAGCACGCGCTCGACCCGCAAACCGGCAAGGTCAGCCGCTGGTATCTGCCCGGCAGCCATAGCCTGAACTTCCTGCTGGAGAACGCCCTGGGCGGCGGCGGCGTCGCCTCCCTGCGCATCGACCCGCAAGGCAAGGCCTTCGCCCAACAGTTGCTGGAATTCCCGATACCGGTGCCCAAGGCGCTGGCCGCTAGCCTCGAACAAGGACAATAACAATGAGCTACGACTCGGTGTTTAAACCCGGCCTCTTTATCGGCCAGACCATCATGGTCACCGGCGGCGGCAGCGGCATCGGCCGTTGCACCGCCCATGAGCTGGCGAACCTCGGTGCCCATGTGGTGCTGGTCGGACGCAAGCTGGAAAAGCTCGAAGCCACCTGCGGCGAAATTATTGAAGATGGCGGCAGCGCCAGCTTTCAGGTCTGCGATATCCGTGATGAAGACGCGGTCAAGGCCATGGTCAAAACCGTAGTCGCCGAGCGCGGGCAGATCCATCACCTGGTCAACAACGCCGGTGGTCAGTTCCCCGCACCGCTGATCGGCATCAACCAGAAAGGCTTCGAGACCGTGGTGCGCACCAACCTGGTGGGCGGCTTTCTGATCGCCAAGGAAGTGTTCCTGCAGTGTATGAGCAAGCATGGCGGCAGCATCGTCAATATGCTCGCCGATATGTGGGGCGGCATGCCCGGCATGGGCCACTCCGGTGCGGCGCGCGCCGGCATGGAGAACTTCACCAAGACCGCCGCCTACGAATGGGGCCACGCCGGAGTGCGGGTCAACGCCGTGGCACCGGGCTGGATCGCCTCCAGCGGCATGGACACCTACCCCGAATCGATGAAGAACATGATCCGCTCGCTCAAGGATCACGTGCCGCTGCAACGCATTGGCAGCGAATCGGAAGTGGCCGCCGCCATCGTCTTCCTGCTCACGCCGGGGGCCAACTTTATCAGCGGCAATACCATCCGCATCGACGGTGCCGCCAGCCAGGGCACCCGCGCCTGGACCCTGGGCAAGGCGAAAAACAGCGAGACCTATAACGGCTTCCACCGGGCCTACGTGCCTGACGTGCTCAAGGGTGAGGAGTAACGCCATGCCGGTTATCCAATCCGAGATCGATGTGCATGGCGAGGACTTCGCCAAGAACCGCGAGGCCATGCTCGCCGCCGTCGACAGCTTTCGCCAGATCGAACAGAACTGCCTGAACAAGGCTGCCGAGGCCAAAGCCAAATTCGAAAAGCGCGGCCAGTTGCTGCCGCGTGAGCGCCTTAACCTGCTGCTCGACCCCGGCGCGCCCTTTCTCGAACTGTCATCGCTGGCCGGCTACAAGCTGCACGACGACAAGGACGGCACCCAGGCCGGCGGTGGGATTATTTCCGGTATCGGCTATATAGCCGGAGTGCGCTGCCTGGTCACTGCCAGCAACAGCGCAATCAAGGGCGGCACCATCTCCCCTACTGGGCTGAAAAAAACCCTGCGCCTGCAGCAGATCGCCTTCGAGAACAAACTGCCGGTGGTGGCGCTGACCGAAAGCGGCGGTGCCAACCTCAACTACGCCGCCGATATCTTTGTCGAAGGCGCGCGCGGCTTTGCCAACCAGGCGCGCATGTCGGCCATGGGCCTGCCGCAAATCACGGTGGTGCATGGCTCGTCTACGGCTGGCGGGGCTTACCAGCCGGGACTGTCGGATTATGTGGTGGTGGTGCGCGGCAAGGCCAAGATGTTCCTCGCCGGCCCGCCGCTGCTGAAAGCCGCCACCGGCGAAATCGCCACCGATGAGCAACTGGGCGGTGCCGAGATGCACGCCCAGGTCGCCGGCACCGCCGAATACCTGGCTGAGAATGACGCCGATGGTGTGCGTATCGCCCGGGAAATTCTCGCCATGCTGCCGTGGAACGCGCAACTACCGGCGCGCCCGACCAAGGCCTACAGCGAGCCGCTGTACCCGGTCGAAGAACTGCTCGGCCTAGTGCCGGCAGATGCCAAGAAGCCCTACGACGTGCGCGAGATCATTGCTCGTATCGCCGACGGCTCGGCCTTCCTCGACTTCAAGAACGAGTTCGATAACCAGACCGTCTGCGGCCATTTGCAGATCGAAGGCCAGCCCTGCGGCTTTATCGGCAACAACGGCCCGATCACCCCGCAAGGCGCGGCCAAAGCGGCACAGTTCATTCAACTGTGTGAGCAGAGCAATACGCCGATCCTGTTTTTCCACAACACCACCGGCTTTATGGTCGGCACCGAGTCGGAACAACTCGGGGTGATCAAGCACGGCTCGAAGATGATCCAGGCGGTGGCCAACGCCACGGTGCCGAAACTCACCATCGTCGTCGGCGGTTCCTACGGCGCCGGTAACTACGCCATGTGCGGCCGCGGCCTCGACCCGCGCTTTATCTTCGCCTGGCCCAACAGCAAAACCGCCGTGATGGGTGGCGCCCAGGCCGGCAAGGTGCTGCGCATCGTCACCGAGGAAAAACACCTGAAGGAAGGCAAAGAAGCCGACCCGAAGATGCTCGACATGCTGGAAACCGTCACCGCGCAGAAACTCGATAGCCAATCCACCGCGCTCTATGGCACCGCCAGCCTGTGGGACGACGGCCTGATCGACCCGCGCGATACGCGCAAGCTGCTCGGCTATCTGCTGGATATCTGTGCCGAAGCCGCTGTTCGCCCGCTTAAAACCACTACTTTCGGCGTAGCCCGCCTGTAACCCTTCGGAGAATAAAAAATGATCTTTACCCAAGAACACGAAGAGCTGCGCCGCACGGTCCGTAATTTTGTCGACAAGGAAATTAACCCGCACGTCGAACAGTGGGAAAAGGACGGCCGCTTCCCGATCCACGATATTTTCAAGAAAGCCGGCGACCTCGGCCTGCTGGGCATCTCCAAGCCGGAAAAATTCGGCGGCATGGGCCTGGACTACAGCTACTCGATCGTCGCCGCCGAAGAGTTCGGCACCATCATCTGCGGCGGCATCCCGATGTCCATCGGCGTACAAACCGATATGTGTACCCCGGCGTTGGCGCGCTTCGGCTCCGATGAGCTGCGCGAAGAATTCCTCAAACCGGCAATTGCCGGCGAGATGGTCGGCTGTATCGGCGTTTCCGAAGTCGGCGCCGGCTCGGATGTCGCCGGGCTGAAAACTACCGCCAAGAAAGACGGCAGCGACTACGTGATCAACGGCAGCAAGATGTGGATTACCAATTCCCCATCCGCTGACTTTATCTGCCTGTTGGCCAATACCAGCGACGACAAGCCGCACGTCAACAAGTCGCTGATCATGGTGCCGATGAACACCCCAGGCATCACCCTTAGCCCGCACCTGGACAAACTCGGCATGCGCAGTTCGGAGACCGCTCAGGTGTTCTTCGACAACGTACGCGTGCCGCAGCGCAATCGCATCGGCCACGAAGGCGCAGGCTTTATGATGCAGATGCTGCAGTTCCAAGAAGAGCGCCTGTTCGGCGCTGCCAACATGATCAAGGGCCTGGAGCACTGTATCAACGCCACCATCGACTACTGCAAAGAGCGCAAAACTTTCGGCAATGCGCTGATCGACAACCAGGTCATCCACTTCCGCATGGCCGAGTTGCAGACAGAAATCGAATGCCTGCGCGCCTTGGTCTACCAGGCCACTGAGCAATACGTGCGCGGCCGCGACGTCACCAACCTGGCCTCGATGGCCAAGCTCAAGGCCGGCCGCCTCGGCCGTGAAGTCACCGACAGCTGCCTGCAGTACTGGGGCGGCATGGGCTACATGTGGGAAAACCCGGTGGCCCGCGCCTACCGCGACGTGCGCCTGGTGAGCATCGGCGGCGGTGCCGACGAAATCATGCTGGGCATTATCTGCAAGCTGATGGGCATTCTGCCTGGCAAAAAGAAAGGCTGAGGACGCGACCATGGCCGCTCTACCAAACTGCGAAACCCTGCTGCTAAGCCTCAACGCCGGCGTGCTGCACATCACCCTTAATCGCCCGGAAAGCCGCAACGCCATGAGCCTGGCCATGGTCACGGAGCTGCGCGCGGTGCTGGAAAGCCTGCGCAATGACCCAAGCGTGCGCGCCATTGTCCTGCGCGGTGCCGGTGGGCATTTCTGCGCCGGCGGCGATATCAAGGATATGGCCGGCGCTCGTGCGGCCGGTGGCGATGCCTACCGCAGCCTTAACCGCGCCTTCGGCAGCCTGCTGGAAGAAGCGCAGAGCGCGCCACAGGTGCTGATCGCCGTGCTCGAAGGTGCGGTGCTGGGCGGCGGTTTTGGCCTGACCTGCGTGTCGGATATCGCCATCTGCCAGCAGGACGCCAAGTTCGGCCTGCCGGAAACCACCTTGGGGATTCTGCCAGCGCAGATTGCACCCTTTGTGGTCAAGCGCATCGGCCTGACCCAGACCCGTCGCCTGGCCCTTACCGCCGCCCGCTTTAACGGTAGCGAAGCCGAACGCCTGGGTCTGGTGCATTTCAGCGAAACCGATAGCGAAGCCGTTGACGCCCGTTTGCACCAGGTGCTTAGCCAGGTGCGCCAATGCGCGCCCCAGGCCAATGCGCAGACCAAGGCCCTGCTGCTGGCCGCCGAATACGAAGCACTCGGGCCGTTGCTGGACCGCGCAGCCGAGCAGTTTGCCGCGGCGGTAACTGGCGGCGAAGGCATCGAGGGCACCATGGCCTTTATGCAGAAACGTGCGCCGAAGTGGGCCGCTGAATAAGCCCCTCTACAAATGACCTGATTGCCAGGCTTACGACCCCAGCAGGAGCACACAGATGCCCGCCTTTAACAAGATTCTGATCGCCAACCGTGGGGAAATCGCCTGCCGGGTGATGCGCACCGCCCAAGACCTCGGCTACCGCACCGTGGCCGTGTACTCGGAGGCCGACGCCGACGCACGCCATGTGCAGCAAGCCGATGAAGCCGTGTGCATTGGCCCGGCCCAGGTCAACCAGTCCTATCTGCTGATCGCCAATATCATCGACGCGGCGCAGAAAACCGGGGCCGATGCGATCCATCCCGGCTACGGCTTTCTCTCGGAAAACGCCGACTTCGCCCGCGCCTGCGAGGCCGCCGGCATCGTGTTTATTGGCCCGACCGTGGAAGCCATCCACCTGATGGGCAGCAAGCGCCTGTCAAAGATCGCCATGCTCGAAGCCGGCGTACCGTGCATTCCCGGCTACGAAGGTGCAGCCCAGGACGACGAGACCCTGAGCCGCGAGGCCGGGCGTATCGGTTACCCACTGATGATCAAGGCCAGTGCTGGCGGCGGCGGCCGTGGTATGCGCCTGGTCCATGAATCCGGCGAGCTGCTAGCGCAGATCCGCACCGCCCGCTCCGAGGCGCAGAACGCCTTCGGCTCCGGCGAGCTGATTCTCGAACGTGCAGTGATCCAACCGCGCCATGTGGAAATTCAGGTGTTCGGCGACCAGCACGGCAGCATCGTTTATCTCGGCGAGCGCGACTGCTCGGTGCAACGCCGCCACCAGAAGGTGGTCGAGGAAGCACCCTGCCCGGTAATGACGCCTGAGCTGCGTCAGGCCATGGGCGAGGCGGCAGTGAAAGCGGCCGCGTCGGTCAACTACGTCGGCGCGGGCACCGTGGAATTTCTGCTGGACCAGAGCGGCGAATTCTTCTTTCTGGAAATGAACACCCGTCTACAGGTGGAGCATCCGGTCACCGAACTGATCACCGGCCAGGACCTGGTCGCCTGGCAGATTCGCGTCGCCGAAGGCCAGCCGCTACCGCTTAAGCAGGACGAGATTCGCCTCACCGGCCACGCCATGGAAGTGCGCCTGTACGCCGAAGACGCCACGCAGAACTTCCTGCCGCAAACCGGCACCGCCCTGCGCTGGGAGCCGGCGCTGCGCGAGGGCATTCGCATCGACCACGGCCTGGTCGAAGGCCAAGCGATCACGCCGTTCTACGACCCGATGCTGGCCAAAGTCATCGCCTACGGCGCCACCCGCGAAGAAGCGCGGCGCAAGCTGGTGCGTGCGGTTGAGGATTGCGTGCTGCTGGGCGTCAACGGCAACCAGCGCTTTCTCGCCAA
>DASRUM010000128.1:0-18367 GCA_035655415.1 Pseudomonas sp. | reverse complement strand
CGGGTCAGGCCATTACGCCCGCCGAGCAGCGACAGGCTGCTGATCGGCTTGCCCTCGACATTCAGCTCCAGCACCAGGCGCGACTCATCGGACAGCGCCAGCAGATGGCCGCTGCGCTCATCGAACTGCAGGCTGGACAGGTCGCGCACAAACAGTCCGGCATCGCGCTTCTGGTCATCCACCACATGCACGGCGAACGGGCGCTGCGGATCACGCTGAGGGAAGCCGTGAATCTCGTAGATACGCATCGGGTCGCGCTCCTTGGCGACAAACAGGCGCTGCTCGGCCGAGTCATAGGCCAACCCCTCGAAACCCTTGTTGCCATTCAGGCCGATACCCAGCGAGAACTGCTGCGCCTGATCGGCATGCAGTTCAGTGGTGGCGTCATTCACCCGCACCTTGATCAGACGATGCTTGCGCTCATCGCTGATCACATACAGGCCCTGGCTGATGTACTCGACCGCTTCAGCATCGCCAAAACCGTGCAAGTCGATACGCCGTAGCAGCTCACCATCCAGCGATAACTCCAGCAGCTGCGGCTTCTGGTTGGTCACGGTGAACAGGCTGTTGCGGTCTGGGTCGAAGGTCAGCGCCGAGACATCATCATTCAGGCCCTCGATCACTTTGGCCTCAAGGTCCACCTGATAATCCGACAGCCGCATAGAGTCCTGCTGCCCGCCGCCCACCTGCTGCCATTGCTGCACATTGAACCAGGCCCGCTCAAACAGACGGTAATCCTGAGCGAACAGACCAAGCAACAACAACGCCAGCACAACAAGGCTCAGCAACAGGCGCTTCAGGGTGAAATGATCTCGCATGGCGCTTCATTCTCAACAGTCACGGGTGGCACAACGACGTCAGCCCGAAGCAGGGCTTCGGGCTGGCGTGGGCACATGATGGGGCGGTTTACTTGACCAGTTCGAGGTACTCGACATCGATTTCACGGCTGGTCAGGTCGCGGTCAACTTCACCGCTGATCTTCACCGTGGCCTTTTCGGAAATGGCCTGGGCTGGCCAATGCTCATCGTCGATCTCGACATTGATGGTGCCGCTGGCGTCTTTGAACTCATAGAGCTCATCCTGCAGACGCTTGACGATCTGTCCTTGCAGTACCACCGGGGTGTCATCGGCCGCATCCAGCGCCGCGGCTACCGTGGTGACCTGAGTGGTGGCGCCTGGGCCGGTGTAACCGGTGGCCATCGCCGCAGTGGAGAACAGTGGAACCAGCAGCAGAGCCAAAGTGAAACGCTTCATGGGGTAACCCTCTAATCAGTTAGGTGATGGGGCCAGAGTAGAGGGCGTAGCTGAAGCCAGGCTTAATCGGCGCTTAAGCCAACCTTAATCCGCAGCAGCGGGCTGTTCGGCCACCGGATCCTTGCGCAGGACGTAGAACAGGTTGGGCTCGCTGACGATATAAATATTACCTGCGGTATCCATGGTTACCCCTTCGGCCTGGCCGATACCACGCTGCAGGCCATTCATACCTCTGGCCAGGCTGATAAAGCTGACCGGCTCACCTTGCTCATCCACCTCTAGCAGCAGGCGCGACTCGTCGGAAAGCACCAGCGCATGCCCGGTTCGAGGATCGTAGGTCAATGAAGAGATATCGCGCAGAAACAGGCGCCCGGAACTCATCGGCTGGAGCGCTCCAGCCGCACCGTCCTCGCCCGGGAAAGGTAGGCTGAACAGCCCCAGTGGGCCACGCTCCTTGCCCAGCAGCACGCGCTCGTTGCGCGAGTCCCAGGCAATGCCCTCGAAGCCCTTGTTGCCAGCATCGATAAAGCCCAGATCAAACGATGCCAGATCGGCAAACTCCAGGCTGCGGGTTAACGCGCCCAGTTTGAAGGTGGTCAGGGTGCGCTTGCGCTCATCGATAATCGCCAGACGACCATTGGCAAGCATTTCCACCCCCTCGGGGTTGGAAAAGCCATGCAGATCGATGCGCCGCATCACCTGGCCATCCAGGGTCAGCTCAATCAGCTGCGGGTGTTTACCGGTCACGGTAAATAGCGTGTCGCTCTCTGGGCTATAGGTCAGCCCGGACACCTCGTCACCCTCCAGGCCCTGCAGCGGTTTGCCCTGCAGCACGGCCTTATAGCCCGGCAACCAGATGCTTGCCTGCTGCTCGGCAGCATCCACCTGCTGTTGCTGAACCCAGAAGGAAAAGCGGTCATCCCAGTGACGATAATTCATCACCAGCAGGGCAATCACAAGGAGGAGGAACAATACAATTAGCCAGCGCAGACGCACCAGCCGAGCAATCCAGATCGACATCGCACACAACTCACAAGAACGATGGCTATCAGACTAGAGAGCAACCCTTAAGCTTCTGTTACGCCGCCAGGCCAGCGGGCACCTCCAGGTGCCAACTAACCAAGCCTGACGGATCGAAACGTGGTTAGAGCGCGCGACTCTCGAAGCGGCTATGACCAACCAGCTCCAGCACCAGCTCATCGCCCTTGTGCAGCGGGCCGACGCCGACTGGCGTGCCGGTGAGGATCACATCGCCCGGCTGCAGGCTGAAGTGGCCGCAGATGTGCTGGATCATCGGCAGAATCGGGTTGAGCATGTCGCGGCTATTGCCGTCCTGACGCACTTCGCCGTTGATCACCAGACGGATGCCGATATCGGCGAGGTCTTCGACTGCATCGCCCGGCACGAAAGGCGCCAGCACGCAGGCACCGTCGAAGGATTTGGCAGTTTCCCATGGGTAACCCTTAGCCTTGAGCGTGGCCTGTAGGTCGCGCAGGGTCAGGTCCAAAGCCGGGGCGAAGCCGGAGATGGCATCGCGTACTTCCTCGGCACTCGGCGTGCGCGACAGCGGCTTGCCGATCAGCACGGCGATTTCCGCCTCGTAATGCACATCACCTTTACCCTCGACCAGGGTAAAGCCGTCATCCAGCGGCACCACACAACTGCCCGCCTTGATAAACAGCAACGGCTCGGTCGGCACCGGGTTATTCAGTTCCTTGGCATGCTCGGCGTAGTTGCGGCCGATGCACACCACCTTGCCCATGGGAAAGTGGATATGGGTGCCATCGACATACTGATGCTGGTAGCTCATGAGCAACTCCTTATGGGAATGCGTTGCACCGCTCTTTGTGGGAGCAGGCTGTGTAGGGCGGGCAATGCCACCCTACGATCTGAATAATTGATCGCCCATAGTGGGCGAATCATCGCGGACTGTCGTTGCGACTAAAGGCGCAATTAACAGCCGCCCAGGCCGTCAGAGCGGGAAAATTTTGCCTGGGTTCATAATCCCGTTCGGATCGAACACCGCTTTGATCGCCTTCATATAGCCAATCTCGGCTTCCGAGCGGCTGTAGATCAAGTAATCGCGCTTGGTCATGCCCACGCCATGCTCGGCGCTGATCGAGCCGTTGTACTTCTGCACGGTCTCGAACACCCACTTGTTGACGGTGGCGCACTTGGCGAAGAACTCGTCCTTGGACAGGCTTTCCGGCTTCAAGATATTCAGGTGCAGGTTGCCGTCGCCGATATGGCCGAACCAGACGATTTCGAAGTCTGGGTAGTGTTCGCCGACAATGCGGTCGATATCGTGCAAAAACGCTGGCACCTTCGACACAGTGACCGAGATGTCGTTCTTGTACGGCGTCCAGTGGCTGATGGTTTCCGAGATGTACTCGCGCAGCTTCCACAGGTTCTGCAGCTGCTGCTCGCTCTGGCTCATCACGCCATCGACCACCCAGCCCTGCTCGACGCAATGCTCGAAGGTGGCCAGAGCCGCTTCGGCGACTTCCTCGGTGGTGGCTTCGAATTCCAGCAGGGCGTAGAACGGGCAATCCGTTTCAAACGCCGCTGGCACATCGCCACGGGCCATGATCTTGGCCAGGGCTTTGTCAGAGAAGAATTCGAAAGCGGTCAGGTCCAGCTTGTTCTGGAAGGCGTGCAGCACCGGCATGATCGAATCGAAATCCGGGGTGCCAAGCACCATCGCGGTGAGGTTCTTCGGCGCACGGTCCAGGCGCATGGTGGCCTCGACAACGAAGCCCAGGGTGCCTTCGGCGCCGATAAACAGCTGACGCATGTCATAACCGGTGGCGTTTTTGATCAGGTCCTTGTTCAACTCCAGCAGCTCGCCGGTGCCGGTGACGACCTTGAGACCGGCCACCCAGTTACGGGTCATGCCGTAGCGAATCACCTTGATCCCGCCGGCATTGGTGCCGATGTTGCCGCCGATCTGGCTGGAGCCGGCCGACGCGAAGTCCACCGGGTAATACAGGCCCTTGTCCTCAGCGAACATCTGCAGCTGCTTGGTCACCACGCCCGGCTGACATACAGCGGTGCGATCGAATTCGTTGAAGTCGAGAATCTGGTTCATATAGTCGAAGGCGACGACCACTTCGCCATTGGCGGCCACGGCACCAGCGGACAAGCCAGTACGACCACCGGACGGCACCAGCGCGACCTTGTGCTGATTGGCCCAACGGACAATCGCCTGCACCTGCTCGATGCTCTTGGGGAAGGCAATCGCCAGCGGCGCTGGGGCGAAGTGCTTGGTCCAGTCCTTGCCGTAGGCGTTGAGGGAATCGGCATCGGTGAGCACCTTGCCGGGCTCAACCAGGGTCTTCAGCTCTTCGATCAGCGCAGGGTTGGTCATCTACGGAACTCTCAAACGATTCATGGTCACCCTGAGCACGCTTCATCTGCCAGGGTAGGTGCTTCGCGGGGCTCGTATGCTAGCATACGCCCCCCGTGAATCGTGCCCCCGCGCCGATCCGCGGGTGCAGTCAGCCCCCGCCGCTGACCCTTCCCTGACACTATTTGTGGGACAACAGGTACTCCGATGAGCAGCAAGACCTCTCTCGACAAGAGCAAGATCAAGTTCCTTCTTCTTGAAGGCGTCCACCAGAATGCCGTGGACACCCTGAAGGCCGCCGGCTACACCAACATCGAGTACCTCAAGGGCGCACTCTCCGACGACGAGCTGAAAGAAAAGATCGCCGACGCGCACTTTATCGGTATCCGCTCGCGTACCCAGCTGACCGCCGAGGTCTTCGACTGCGCCAAGCGTCTGGTCGCCGTCGGTTGCTTCTGCATCGGCACCAACCAGGTTGACCTCGACGCTGCCCGCGAGCGCGGTATCGCCGTATTCAACGCACCCTATTCGAACACCCGCTCGGTGGCCGAACTGGTGCTGGCTCAGGCCATCCTGCTGCTGCGCGGCATCCCCGAGAAGAACGCCTCCTGCCACCGTGGTGGCTGGATCAAATCGGCGGCCAACTCCTTCGAAATCCGTGGCAAGAAGCTGGGTATCGTCGGTTACGGCTCAATCGGCACCCAGCTCTCGGTACTCGCCGAAGCCATGGGCATGCAGGTGTTCTTCTACGACACCGTGACCAAGCTGCCGCTGGGCAACGCCACCCAGATAGCCAAGCTGCACGACCTGCTGGGCATGTGCGACATCGTCTCACTGCACGTGCCTGAGCTGCCATCCACCCAGTGGATGATCGGCGAGAAGGAAATCCGCGCCATGAAGAAAGGCGGCATTCTGATCAACGCAGCACGCGGCACCGTGGTCGAGCTGGATCACCTGGCCGCCGCGATCAAGGACGAGCATCTGATCGGTGCAGCCATCGACGTGTTCCCGGTCGAGCCGAAGTCCAACGACGAAGAGTTCGAAAGCCCACTGCGCGGCCTGGATCGCGTGATCCTGACTCCGCATATCGGTGGTTCCACCGCCGAAGCCCAGGCCAATATCGGCCTGGAAGTGGCCGAGAAGCTGGTCAAGTACAGCGACAACGGTACCTCGGTGTCCTCGGTCAACTTCCCCGAAGTAGCCCTGCCGGCGCACCCGGGCAAGCACCGCCTGCTGCACATCCACGAGAACATCCCAGGCGTGATGAGCGAGATCAACAACGTGTTTGCCGAAAACGGCATCAACATCTCCGGCCAGTTCCTGCAGACCAACGACAAGGTTGGCTACGTGGTAATCGACGTCGACGCCGATTACTCCGACTTGGCACTGGAAAAACTGCAGCATGTACGCGGGACCATCCGCAGCCGCGTGCTGTTCTAAGCGCTGCCGCGATACGAAAAAGGGAAGCTTCGGCTTCCCTTTTTCGTTATGTCCGCTTTTGGCGCTGGACGCTTACTTCACCGTTACGGTGATCCTCTCCGAGAGCACTGGCGGCTCGTGCGGCACATGGTTCTGATCACCCAGCAGCAACTGCAAGGTGTGAGTACCCGGCGCCAGGCTCAGCTCGGTCTCCGTCTGACCCGCACCGAAGTGCCGCACCTGATCACTCATCGGCAAAGGCGCGTTCATGGCCGGCAGCGTGCTCACATCCACCAGCAGGTGATGGTGCCCGGTGTTCTGCACGGCGACGCCGGCAGGTGCTACACCCATGCCCTTGAGCCCGAACTTGACGGTGAAGGTCTGCTCCAGCGTAGCGCCGTCCTGGGGCTCGATAAAATACACGGCAGCGCCGTCCGGTGCTGCTGTGCGCGGCATCTCGGCCCAGGCCGAGGGAAAGGTCCCGCAAAGCAGCGCAGCACCCAGAGCAAATGAAGTCAGACGTCTATTCATGTCGATTCCTTGATACGCGGCAGAGAAGAGGTGGACTCTAGACACCTGCAGACGTTCCCTCGCTGACCTCCAGTTCAACTAGCGCCTGCAGCGCATGCTCGAGTTGCTCCTCGCTGAACACTTGCACACCTGCGCGTCGCAACAAGGCGGCGGTCACCCCTTCGCCCGGCACACGCACGCCGCTGAAGGTGCCATCGTAGGCCTCCAGATTGCCGCACGACGGGCTGCGGGCCTTAAGTAGCGCCAGGCGGATGCCATGCTGCGCCACCAGCGCCAAGGCCTGTTCGGCACCCGCAATAAAAGCGGCAGTGACATCCTCGCCGTCCACCGTCAGCACCGGCAGCTGTCCATCGAGTACCTGTGCACCCTGGCCGCCGGCAATTTCCGCCGGCGCGCGCGGGGTGGACAGGCCTCCGGCGACCTCCGGACACAACGGCACAATTCGCCCCTCCTGCTGCCAGCGCTCAAGCACGGTAAAGGGGCCGTGGGCACCGCCGTCGTAGCGCACGGCATGACCCAGCAGGCAGCGGCTTACCAGTATTTTCTGCATCACACACTCCCGCTGTACGGTCACGCTAGGTAACACCCAGGCTGGTGCCCACCTTTTACCGGCTAACCAAAGGGTCGGGACGGCGGTCAAACTGCCAAGCCGCTCACACTGCAGTCCAGGACCTCGACAGCCCCCGACCTATCATTAGGCGGGAAGCCGTGCCGGGCAATGGTGCCACAGCTCACGCGCAACCAGACTGCGTGCCATCACTGTTCCAGCGAGGGATACGCATCATGCCCACCGTAACTTATCGGCCCTTGCTGTCGGCCCTACTGATCTGCCTGCTGCCACTCGGTCAGGCCCATGGGGAAATGCAGGCTCTGGACAACGCCTCACTGAGCGCCATTGCCGGTCAGGCCGGCATCACCCTGACCCTGGACCTGAAAACCGAGGCAGCGAAAATCAGTTGGGAAGACGACGGCGGCAGCCTGCAGTTACGCAACCTGCAGATCGACAACGGCTGTGCCGCCCCCGGCGACTGTCCGGTCAACGTCGCCTACGGCCCCGCCAAGCTCTACTTCAACAGCGCCCTGGTCAACGCTCCGACTCTGAAGGTCGACATAGTCAATCAGGGCGGCACGCAGAAGATGCAACTGGCACTGCCCGATCTGAAAACCACCAGTGATCAGCTGCTGGCCGACGGCCTGATCACCACGCCGCTGACCATTCGCATGCGTATCGCTGCCGACATCGGTATTGGCGATGCCGGCGCGTCTAGCTCCAGCACTCTGGGCCGGGTGGAAATCCGCGACCTCAGCAACCTGCAGGGGCAACTGCGCATCTGGGGCCATTGAGGTTCCAGCCCTCGCGCCCTCAAGTACGCTAGAACACACTATCTCCACGCCGGCGAAACCAGCCGGTCAGCGACAACCGATCACGCGTCGCTGGCAGCACTTCGTGGGGCATGTCGGCGGAGAGAAACACCAGCAAGTTGCCCGCTTGCGGCAATACATCGCGGGTCTCGCCGCTCGGCAGATACAAACGTAGCGCACCGCCCTGCTCGGCCTGCCAACCTTCGTTGAGGTAGAACACTGCCGACACCGCGCGGCGATCATCATCGCGAAAGCGATCCACATGCTTCTGGTAGAACGCGCCCGGCGGATACAGGGCGAAATGCCCCTCGAAGTCCTCCAGCCCCAAATACAAACCCTGGTTCAGCGCCACGCGCAGCTCATCAAACGCCTGCAAATATTGATCACAGACCTCGGCCTGACCGGCTTCCAGCCACTGGATATGGTCGCCGCGCACCCCTTCACGAATCTGCTGCTGCGCGCCACGGCCGACACCGGCGGGCGCTAATGCACCTTGCGCGGCACGTTTACGGCACTCTTCGGCCAGTTCGAGGGTCAGAGATGGGGCAATAAACTGCGGCTGCAGCGACCAACCGTGTTCGGCCAGGTCGTCAACGATGCGGGTCAGGCAGGCGGTGTGGGTATCAGTCGTCATGCCGGCGATTCTACCAGCGCCCTGCCGAGCCTCGACAAGCGTCCACATGCCGCAGAAAATAGCCGCCCCTGAATGGAGTCCCTATGCGCGCCCTTTCCGTTGTACTGACCCTGCTGCTCAGCCTGCCCGCCCTGGCCGACGATTACCAGCAGCTGTATCAGGCGGCCGGCTGGCCGCAACAGCGCATGCATTTCAGCGATGCCCTGCAGGCCGCCCAGGAACGCTACCGCAGCAGCCTGCCGCCTGCGGTACACCAGGCGCTGGTGAACAACAGCAACCAGCGCTTCGCCGCCGCCGCGGTGGATCAGCGCGCCCAACAGGGCCTGCGTGACAGCCTCGACAACCCGACCAGCGCGCTGCAATTCTTCCAATCGCCACTGGGCCGCAAGATTGTCGACGCCGAACTGCTCGCCACCCGCAGCGATCAACTGGCGCGCTACGCCAACGGCCTGCCGCGCAGTGAGGCCAGCGCCACCCGCCGCCTGCTGATCCGCCACTTGGCCCAGGCCCTGCCAGCCAAAGAGGCCGGTGCCGAAGTCAGCCTAGCGCTAGCCGGCGTAGCCGCCGACAGCCTTAGTCAGATGCTTCCCGGCTTGCTCGGTGGCGACAGCGCCCAGGCCATGCTCAATGGCCAGCGTCAGCGCCTGATGGAGCAGATCGGTGCGGATCTGGATAACACCTTGCTGCACGTCTACCGCGAGCTGAGTGATCCGGAGCTGGAAGAATTTGTGAGCTTTGCTCAGTCAGAAACCGGCAAGAGCTACTACCAGGCTGCACTGGCCGCCATCCGCAGCGGCCTGGCAGTTGGCCAGAGCAGCGCCAGCCTGGCTCCGGCGCCGCAAGGCATCTGATTAGCTCAGGCGCTCACTAAGAAACTCGAAGTAGCGCTGGCGCAAGGCCGGCGCTTCATTGGCCAAGTGGTGTCGCGCCTCGGGCAGACGCAAAATCTGCGGCGCGGCAAACTTGTTCTGCAACACCTCAAGGTTGTGCTGCCAGGCTACGGTCATATCCGCTTCGCCCTGAATGATCAGCGGGCTGCGCGCACTGCGCGGCGCCGCCTCGATGCGCGGCACCCATTGGCTAAGCGCGCCGACCCAGGCGGTCGGTAGATTGCGTGGCTGCAGCGGATCCTGGTGATGGACGAAGTCGATAAACGCTGCATCGCTGGAATTGACGCTGAAACGCCGGGGAATCTCGCTGACAAAGTTGCGCATCACCCGATAGCTGAGCTGCGACCAGCCCCAAGCCCGTGGTCGCACCAGCGGCGCCAGCAGAATGGTTTCGCCAATCTGCGTCAGCGGCTCGCCATTCAGCAGGTAGTCGATCAGAATCGCCCCGCCGGTGCTCTGCCCGCACAGGTGCCATGGCTGCGGCAGCTCTAATGCGGCGGCTTCAACCAGCACCGCCTGCAGCACCGTCTGGTACTCGGCAAAATCCCCTATGCTTGCGCGCGCGCCGCTGGACAGGCCATGGCCCGGCAGATCAAAACTCAGCACGGCAAAGCCCATGCCCAGCGCCCACTCGATCACATGGCGATACAGGCCGCTGTGGTCGTAATAACCGTGCAGCAGCACAAAGGTCGCGCGCGGCTGCTCTGGCCACCAGGCCTGCACTGCAATCTGGTAGCCAGCGGCCTGCACCGCGCCCAGACGACTGTGCCGGGCCAAGCCATCGCTAAAGCCATAGAACTGCCGATAGCCCTGCTCAGCCAGCGACATCGGCGCGGCTGCGGCCAAGGGTCGCAGACTGGCAATCAGATTTTCTGGCTGAAACGGCTCTGGCATAGGGCTTCCATCGATCATCCGGGGTGGTCACGGGCCGTCCCGGCCCGTGTAATCAGGTTGCGGATATTCAGCTGTCGCGCCAGTCATGGCAAGCTGCGCGCCTGTTTGCCGAAGGCTGCCCATGACTCGACCCACGCGCAAGACCCTACTAGCCAGCCTGCTGATTGCCGCCTGGGCCGCCGCCATGCTCGCCGCCTACTGGTGGTACGAAGCGCGCTACCTGCGCAGCTTCAGCGAGCAGACCGCGCTGTTCTACGGTGAACAACTGCGCCTGCCGGATGAGCTGGCCGGCCCTGGGCCGATCCGCCTGGTGCATTTCTGGGATCCAGCCTGCCCGTGCAATGTCGGCAACCAACAGCACCTGGCCGAGCTGATCGAACGCTTTGGCCCCCAGGGCGTAACCTTTTACGCCGTACAAAAACCTGGCAGCAAAGGGCAACTGCCCACCACCCTCAGCGCCATGCAACAGCTGACTGAACTGCCAGGTAGCACGCAGATCCCCGCCAGTCCGGCCGTAGCGATCTGGGACCGCAACGGCCAACTGGCCTACTTCGGCCCGTACAGCGAAGGCGCGACCTGCACCTCAAGCAACAGCTTTATCGAGCCGATTCTCGATGCCCTTATTGCAGAGCGCCCGGTCAACGCCAGCAACACCCTGGCGGTCGGCTGCTTTTGTGACTGGAGCGCCGACGTCGCGCACGACTGAGCGGGTTCAGCCGCCGCCGTATTTGTCTGATTGTCGGCGAAAGCCCTGCGGCGTCTCGCCTTGCCAGCGTTTGAACGCGCGATAGAACGGCGACAGCTCGGCAAAGCCGCAGGCGCGCGCCACTTCGCGGATCGCCAGGCCGCTGTCGAGCAGGGCCTGGGCGCGCAGGCGGCGCACTTCATCGTGCAGCTGGCGAAAGCTCTGCTGCTGTTCGGCCAACGCCCGCTGTAGCCCGCCGACGCTGTATCCGAGGGCCTTGGCGCAGCGCGGCAGATCACACAGCTGTACGCCCAGGTTGACCTCCAGCCAGTAGCGCACGCGGTTGAGCAACTGGTTTTCCTCCAGCTCAGCCAACTCCACTTCCGCCTGCGCCCAGAGCACCGCAAACAACCGCGGGTTGGCACTGCGCGATGGCCGGCTAAGCCAGGCGCGCGGGAAGATCAGCGCGTCATGCGCCTGGGCAAAGCGCGGCAGCAGGCCGAACAGACGCCGATGCTCACTCAGCCGGCGCGGTGCAGGGTGGCGAAAATCCAGCCCAGTCAGGCGAAAGCTGCCGTCGTTGTTGATGCTGGCGAGCATCTTCTGCAGCAGCAGGGCCAAACATTCCATCTGCTGGCGCAGCGAGCCGACGCCACGGTAGTTGAGGTCGAAGATCAGCCGTACCTGCTCGTCGTCCAGCTCCAGACGCGCGGCAAAGCCACCGGACAGAATGTGCTGAAAACGCACAAAACTCTCCAGCGCCTGACCCAGATCGCGACTGGCCAGCAGCAGGTAACCGACCACATCCAGCGGCCGTGGCTGCATGGTTTCGCCCAGGTGCAGGCCGATATCCACATCACCACTGATGCCCGCCAGCGCCTGCCAGAAGCGCGGCGCGTTGTCGTGGTCCTCGCGGGCATTGAGCAGCGGCGGCGCCAGCACCACGCCCTGGTAAGCCTGGCGATAAGTGTCGGTCGGGTCCAGGCCGAGCTCCGCCAAAGCCTCATAGAGCAGGCGGCGCAGGGTCGAGGAGTGGGTCAGCGCACTGGCGATGCTGTTATGCGGGTCGGTTTCCATAAAGCCCCCAATAATTGACCAAAGACTTTCACTCCTGCTGTATTTGGTCAATGCCGGAGCCGTAATCCACCCGCACAATGGCTGCGTTGATAAAACCTATAACAAGGAACACCCATGAAACGCACCCTGACCGTCCTTGCCGTACTAGTCGCAGCCACTGCCGCCGGCGCTTACTGGTATATCGACAGCAAGCAGCCGCAACGCGCGGGCGAGCTAAGCCTGAGTTCACTGCAGGCGCCGGTCACGGTGGATTACGACGAGCGTGGCGTGCCGCATATCCAGGCGCAAAACGAGGCCGATATGTACCGCGCGCTGGGCTATGTGCATGCGCAGGATCGGCTGTTCCAGATGGAAATCCTGCGGCGCCTGGCCCGTGGCGAGCTGGCAGAGATTCTCGGCAGCAAACTGGTCGACACTGACCGTCTGTTCCGCACCCTGGGCATTCGCGAACACGCCGACCGCTACGCGGCGAAGATGGACATGAACACCCCGGCAAGCAAGGCGCTGCAGGCCTACCTGGACGGCATCAACCAGTACCAGGCCAGCCGCCCGGCACCCATCGAGTTCGATGTGTTGGGTATAGAGAAACGCCCGTTCACCACCGCCGACACCCTCAGCGTCGCCGGTTATATGGCCTACAGCTTCGCCGCGGCATTTCGCACCGAACCAGTGTTGACGCATATCCGCGATCAGCTGGGCGCCGATTACCTCAAGGCCTTCGACCTCGACTGGCACCCGCAGGGCGTGGTCGGGCAGAACCTCGCCGCAGCTGATTGGCAGGATCTCAACGCCATCGCCGAGCTAAGCCACGCCGCGCTGCTCAACGCCGGCCTGCCGCAGTTCGAGGGCAGCAATGCCTGGGCAGTCTCCGGCAGCCGCACCGCCAGCGGTAAACCGCTACTGGCCGGCGACCCGCATATCCGCTTCGCCGTGCCGTCGGTGTGGTACGAGGCCAACCTGAGCTACCCCGGTTTCAGCCTGTACGGCCATCACCAGGCGCTCAACCCGGTAGCTTCGCTGGGCCATAACCGCGAGTTCGCCTGGAGCCTGACCATGTTCCAGAACGACGACCTCGACTTGATCGCCGAGAAAACCAACCCGGACAACCCCAACCAAGTCTGGTACCGCGGCCAGTGGGTAGAGCTGCAAAGCCGCGTTGAGCAGATCACGGTCAAGGACGCCGCGCCGGTCAGCCTGACGATCCGCCGCTCGCCCCACGGCCCGCTGATCAACAGCGCCCTGGGTGAAACCGTCGGCAGCACCCCGATTGCCATGTGGTGGGCGTTTCTGGAAACCGAGAACCCGATCCTCGATGGTTTCTACCAACTCAACCGCGCCGCCAGCCTGGAGCAGGCTCGCGCCGCCGTCGAGCATATCGAGGCACCGGGGCTGAACGTGGTGTGGGCCAATGCCACGGGCGATATCGGTTGGTGGGCGGCGGCGAAGCTGCCGCGCCGCCCGGCCGGGGTCAACCCGAGCTTTATCCTCGACGGTGCCAGCGGCGAGGCGGAAAAGGACGGCTACTTCCCGTTCAGCGCCAACCCGCAGGAAGAGAACCCGGCGCGCGGTTATATCGTCTCGGCCAACTACCAGCCCGTCTCGCCGACCGGCATGGAAATACCCGGCTACTACAACCTGGCGGATCGCGGCCAGCGCCTGGATGATCGTCTTAGCGACAGCAGCGTGAAGTGGGATCTGGCCAATAGTCAGGCGCTGCAACTCGACCCCGGCACCGGCTACCCGCAACGCCTGCTCGCTCCGCTGGCCGCCGACCTGCGTGCCGCAGTGGGTGATCCCGAGGAGCAAGCTCTGGTCGAGCAACTGTTGAGCTGGGATGGCCAACATACTCTCGACGCCACTGCCGCCACGCTGTTCAACCAGCTGGTTTATCAGCTGACGTTTGAGGCCATGGCCGACGAGCTGGGCGAAGCCTTCTTCACCAATCTGCTGCAAACCCGCGTGCTCGACAGCGCCCTGCCGCGCCTGGCTGCCGATGCCAGTTCGCCCTGGTGGGACAAGCGCGGCAGCGATGCCGTGGAAAGCCGCGCCGATACCGTCAAGGCTGCCTGGCAGGCCAGCCTCACCCACCTGCGCAGCACCCAGGGTGACGATGCCACTCAATGGACCTGGGGCAGCGCGCATACCCTCACCCACAGCCATCCGCTGGGTCAGCAGAAGCCGCTGGATAAACTGTTTAACGTCGGCCCATTCGCCGCGCCGGGTGGCCATGAAACGCCGAACAACCTGTCGCAACCGGTGGGCCCTGCGCCCTGGTCGGTGGTTTACGGCCCCTCGACCCGCCGCCTGATCGACCTGGCCGACTCCAGCACGGCCTTGGGCATCAATCCGGTTGGCCAGAGCGGCGTGCTGTTCGACAAGCACTACAAGGACCAGGCCGAAGCCTATATGCGCGGCGAGTACGTGCCGATGCACCTGGATGCAGAGGCGATCAAGGCCAATAGCCGCAGCCAGCTGATTCTTCGTCCCTAAGCGCCCAGGAGACTGCAATGAAACGCCTGCTATTGGTGGTATTGATCGCTCTGCTCGGCCTGATTGCCGTAGTCGTCGGCCGCACTCTGCTGCTACCGGCTGCCACCTTCAATAGCGCGCCGGTTAGCCTGCCAGAAGGACTGGATGGCCAACGTGCAGCCGAGAGTTTGGCTGCGGCGATTCGCCTGCCGACCCTGTCGCATCAGGTCGGCACCCCGGCCAGCCAACAGGCTGCCAGCGATGCGGCATTTGCCGGCCTACGCGAATGGCTGGCGCAACGCTACCCGCGCCTGACTGCTACCACCGAACAACTGGACACCGGCAGCCCGAGCATCTTGCTGCGCTGGCCGGGCAAAGACAGCCAGTTACCTGCCGCCCTTCTGATGGCGCATCAGGACGTGGTGCCTGTCGCGCCCGGCACCGAAGAACTGTGGACCCATCCGCCGTTCTCCGGGGCGATTGCCGATGGCTTTGTCTGGGGGCGCGGCGCCATCGACAGCAAAGGTTCGATGGTGGCGATTCTCGAAGCGGTGGAAACCCTGATCGCCCAGGGCTTTCAGCCGCAACGCGATGTGCTGCTGGCCTTTGGACACGATGAAGAAATCGGCGGCCACCAGGGCAACCGGCGCATCGCCGCGCAACTGCAAGAGCAAGGCAAACGTCTGGCCTTGGTCAGCGATGAAGGCGGCTTTGTGGTGCGCGGGCAAATCCCAGGCGTCAGCCAGGATGTAGCCGTGGTCGGCATTGCGGAGAAAGGCTACGTCAGCCTGACCCTGCAAGCCAACGCCCAGGGCGGCCATTCCTCACAGCCGCCGGCCTTCGATGAAACAGCCATCGGCCGCCTGAGCCAGGCCCTGCAGCGGGTGGGCGATGCGCCCTTCCAGCGCGGTTTCGACGGCCCCACCGGCGACCTGCTGGCCAGCTTCACCCCGGCGCAATCCTTCGGCTATCGGTTGATATTCGCCAACCTCTGGCTATTCGGCCCATTGGTGGAACAGCAGCTGGCCGCCTCCCCAGCCGGTGCCGCGCAAATGCAAACTTCGCTGTCACCGACCCTGCTGCGCGCCGGCATCAAGGAAAACGTCCTGCCGCCCAGCGCCCGCGCCACCCTTAACCTGCGCATCCACCCACGTGACAGCATCGAAAGCGTGGCCGAACACGTACGCAACGCCGTGGCGGACGAGCAGATCCAGGTCAAAGTCATGCCCGCCGGCCGCGAGCCCTCGGCGGTTTCCGACGTCAACGGCGCTGCCTACAAACAGTTCGCCGAAGTGATCCGGCAGAGCTTTAGCAACACCCTGGTCAGCCCCAACCTCACCGTCGGCGGCACCGACTCGCGCTACTACGAGCCGCTGACCGACAACATCTTCCGCTTCAGCCCCCTGCTGATGGAACGCGAAGACCTGCCGCGCATGCACGGCACCAATGAACGCGTAGGGATCGATACATTAGCCAACGCCAGCGGCTTCTATTACCGGCTGCTACAGAGCCTGAATAACCCGGCCGATTAAACGGTAACCGCGCGAGGGGCAACGTCTCTCGTGCTCGGCCGGTGCCCGTATCAACCTGCTTTGCCCGCGCGGCGCATAGCGGCGTGTGCCTGAGGAAAATATCGCCAACGCCGGGGCATCACTTTCCACAGCGCTCTCACCATCCGTGACAGGCCGTCCAGGCGCCGCTGATCCTTCGCGCTCCAGGGCAGCTTCAGCCGCTCACGCAATGGCGCGGGCAAGCTGCCTATCGCCAACCAACGTGCACCCTGATCAAACAACGGCCGCAGCAACCACCACAGCGGCCCACGCATCCAGGTATAGGGGGCGGGCAGAGGCTGGTTGCCGTCGAGATACCAGCGCGCCACGCCTGTCATTTCCAACCGTGACTCCAGCATGTCCTGCCAATAAACCTTGAACGCCTTGTAGTCGGCCGGAACCGTCGTCATCGGCAGACCGTACAGGGCATACCACTGGATGGACTCCTGATATAGACGCTCCAGCGCCGCATCGTCGAGCGGCGTGCCGAACAACGCCTGAGCGGCGATCTGCCCTTCAAAAAAGGTGGCATGGGCCCAGTAGAAAAGCTCTGGGCTCAGGGCATGGTAACGCCGCCCCTGAGCATCTACGCCCTTGATCTGCCGGTGCCAGTCGCGAATCTGCACACCGGTTGCAGGCGCCCGTTCAGCGCCATAGACCACCGCCAGAATGGGTGGAATGGAGCGAAACAGACGGTTCCAGGGGTTAACGAACAGATCAGAATGTTCCTGCACACCAGCAGCCAGGCCAGGATGCAGGTTCTGCAATAGACCAACGCGACTGATCAGCAGCAAGCCACGCAGATCACCGAAATAACGCCAGGTCAGCGAGTCCGGGCTTAGAGGCTGTAAGGTTTGCGTATCTGAAACGGGACAAGTCATCTGCATGTTCGGCGCTCCTGCGCAATTGCCTGGCACCCATGCTAATGCGAGTATTAGCTCGCATTAAATTCGCAATGGAGCCGTCATGCGCAAAAAGCCCTGCCAGCAACGCTCACAACAGATGGTGGACATCCTGCTAGAGGCCAGCGGCCGGGTGCTCGAGCGCCACGGCCTGGCCAACCTGACCACCAACCGAGTCGCCGACGAGGCAGGCGTAAGCGTGGGCTCGCTGTACCAGTACTTCGCAAACAAGCAGGAACTGCTGGAAGCACTGCTCGAACGGATGGCGCTCGATATCACCCGCCTGGTCGACGCGCGCATGGCGCAACTGCTGGAGGCTGACGTCAGAACGGCGGTGAGAATGCTGCTAAGCGACGTACTCGCATTTATTCTCAGCGGCAATGGCCGTTATCGGGTGCTGGTGCGCCATTGGCAGCAGTTGCAGGCCCTGCATGTGGTTGACCGGCTGGAACGCTACCTGTCAGAAGTCTGCCGGCGTTATCTGCTGCGTCACATCCGCCAGTTCCCCATCGACAACCCCATGCCGATGCTGTTTGTGATGATCAACGCCACCCTGATGACCCTGGTGCGCCACCTGGCGCTGGACGAACCGCCACTGAGCGACCAACAACTGATTGATGAACTGACCCACATGCTGACCGCCTACTTGGCTGCAGCAGCGAGCCCTCACCAAACCGAAAGTTAGCGATGTCCTACTCCGCCCGCTGCTTGAGCCCCCAGCCGGATAAAGGCAGACTGCCAGCAGGACACTGCCACTCAGCGGGGCACGATATGGACGTTGTAAAAAGCCTCAAGCCAGGCAAAAACGGCACCAAACGCTTTGTCGAACGCTACGGCGACGACCTGATCGCCGTGCGCTACCGCCACGACGCCGAAAAGCAGATCAGCTACACCACCATCGAGCTGATCGTCGAACGCAAACACAAACCACCGAAAACCCGCACACAGCCGGCCGGACAACCGACGGCGTTGGTACTCGTGCGCATCGGCTTTCACGAGAAGGACATGCAATTGGCGGTAAAGCAGGCTGGCGGCAAGTGGCAGCCTGAACAGAGGGCATGGCTGTTGAACTACAAAGCGGCAGTGCAATTGGGGCTGCAAGAACGGATCATCAATAGCTGATGGTCACATATGGATACGGCATAGCCAGATGTGGATACTTATTGCCAGCAGTGGCAATAGTGTGCAGATTTGGGAATGTCGTCTAATTATAGTTAGGTGCTTTCAGCATGAACCCAGAGCTCCACGAAGCTGTTCACGAAATAGTTCTGGAAATAGTTAATGCTTTTGAAATAGACGACAAAAAAACTGAATGGGCGGCCTATCAAAAATTAGTTTCTATCTGCGAGAACAG
>DASRUM010000127.1:0-10112 GCA_035655415.1 Pseudomonas sp. | reverse complement strand
TGCACCCGGATCAGGACACCCTCAAGGCGATGATGGTTGAAGCCGGCTTCGAGCGCGTGACCTTCCACAATATGACCGGCGGCATCGTCGCCCTGCACCGCGGCATCAAGCCCTGATGCTGCTGACCGGGCTGCTGGCCGGAGTCGAACTCGGCCTTAACCGCGTATTGGCCATGGACAGCACCGCGCTGCCGCGCCTGGCACGATTGAGCGGCCGGGTGATTGCCGTCGAGTGCGCCGCGCCGAATCTGCAGCTGTTTATTCTGCCCAGCGCCAACGGCCTGCAACTGGCCGCGCAGTGGGCGGGTGAAGCGGATTGCCGTTTACGCGCACCCGCATCCAGCCTGTTACGCCTGGCCACCAGCAAAGACAAGACCAGCATCCTGCACAGCCCGGACGTCAGCCTGGATGGCGACAGCGCCGCCCTGCTGGAACTGGCCGGGATCCTTCAGGATCTCGAGTTGGACTGGGAATACGAACTGTCGCGCTGGCTCGGCCCGGTCGGCAGCCAGCTGCTCGGTGGCCATCTGCGCAGCCGGGTTAACTGGAGCAGCCAGGCGCTCGACAGCCTGCGCCTGAACCTGGCTGATTACCTCAGTGAAGAATCCCGCAGCCTGGTCGGCCAGCGCGAAGCCGATGCGCGCTTCGCCGAACTGGACCACCTCAAGCTGTCCCTCGACCGACTCGACGCGCGCATCGAGCGCCTCGCCCAACGCCATAAGCCCATCGCATGAAGCTGCTTGCCGTTCGTCGTCTGTTGCGTATCCAGCGCGTAGTCATTCGCTACCAGCTGGACGACCTGTTATTTGCCCTGCCGCTGCCCTTCTGGGCACGCGCGCTGCGTTATGTGTTGCCCTGGCGCTGGCTGCCACGCCGCGACTTGCTGCTGTCGCGCGGTGCACGCCTGCGTCTAGCGCTGGAAGAGCTGGGGCCGATTTTTATCAAGTTCGGCCAGCTGCTTTCCACCCGCCGCGATCTGCTGCCAACCGATATCGCCGATGAGCTGGCCAAGTTGCAGGACCAGGTGCCGCCCTTCGATCCGGCCAAGGCGCTGGCGCTGATCGAATCGCAACTGGGCGCCAAGGTCGGTGAGGTGTTTGCCCGCTTTGACACTCAACCGCTGGCCTCGGCCTCCGTCGCCCAGGTGCATGCCGCGCAGCTGAAAAGCGGCGAAGAGGTGGTGGTCAAGGTGATCCGCCCGGGTCTGAAACCGGTTATCGAACAGGATATTGCCTGGCTGTTTCTGCTCGCCAAACTGGCCGAGCGCGCCTCCGCGGATGCCCGCCGCCTGCGCCCGGTTGAAGTGGTCAGCGACTACGAAAAGACCATCTACGACGAACTCGACCTGCTGCGCGAAGCGGCCAACGCCAGCCAGCTGCGCCGTAACTTCGAAGGCTCGCCGCTGCTCTATGTGCCGCAGGTGTACTGGGACTATTGCCGGCCGAAAGTGCTGGTGATGGAGCGCATCTACGGTATTCAGGTCACCGACCTGGAAACCCTGGCCGATCAGCGCACCGACATGAAACTGTTGGCCGAACGCGGTGTGGAGATTTTCTTCACCCAGGTGTTCCGCGACAGTTTCTTCCACGCCGACATGCACCCCGGCAATATCTTCGTCAGCACCCGCACGCCGTGGAACCCGCAATACATCGCCATCGACTGCGGCATCATCGGCAGCCTCACCGCCGAAGATCAGGACTACCTGGCGCGCAACCTGATTGCCTTCTTCAAGCGCGATTACCGTCGCGTGGCGCAGCTGCATATCGACTCGGGCTGGGTGCCTGCGGAAACCAAGATCAATGATTTCGAGGCGGCGATCCGCACCGTGTGCGAGCCGATCTTCGAAAAACCACTGAAGGACATCTCCTTCGGCCAGGTGCTGTTGCGTCTGTTCCAGACTGCGCGACGCTTCAATATGGAAGTGCAGCCGCAGCTGGTGCTGCTGCAGAAAACCCTGCTGAATATCGAAGGCCTGGGCCGCCAGCTGTACCCGGACCTCGATCTGTGGAGCACCGCGCAGCCGTTTCTCGAGCGCTGGATGCGTGAGCGCATCAGCCAGCTGCAGCTGCTGCGCAACCTGCAACTACAGGCCGAGCAGGTGCCGCACTTGTCGCAGATCGCCCGCGAAACCCTGGAGCGCCTAAACCAGCAGCCGACCAGCCGCCAGGAACAGCCTGCACCGAGCCGCCAATGGCCGGCCCGCCTGCTCGGCGCAGCGCTAATCGCTGGCGCAGCTACGCAAGGCCTGGCATTGAGCCTGATCGTCTGGCCGAGCTGGCTGATGCTCGCTGGTGGCCTCTATCTGGTGCTGCGCCGATAGCCACACCGGGTGCGCACTGGCACACTAGCTTTCTGAATCAAGCAGCCCGAGATGGGCGGATACGGCAATGACTGACTGGCTCGACGAAATCAACTGGAACAGCGACGGCCTGGTGCCGGCAATCGCCCAGGACCACAAGACCGGCCGCGTGCTGATGATGGCCTGGATGAACCGTGAGGCCCTGGCCCTGACTGCCGCCGAGCAGCGCGCCATCTACTGGTCACGCTCGCGTGGCAAGCTGTGGCGCAAGGGCGAGGAATCCGGCCATGTGCAGAAGCTGCACGAGCTGCGCCTGGATTGCGACGCCGATGTGATCATCCTGATGGTCGAACAACTGGGCGGGATCGCCTGCCACACCGGCCGCGAAAGCTGCTTCTACCGGGTATACGACAACGCCGAGTGGAAGACCGTCGACGCGGTACTGAAAGACCCGCACGCCATCTATGCCGCAGGAGGCAGTCATGAGTAGCGCGGACATGAGAGACACGGGCATGACTGATACCCTGAGCCGCTTGGCCGAAGTGCTGGAGTCGCGCAAAGGCGCGGCCGCTGACAGCTCCTATGTCGCCAGCCTGTACCACAAGGGCCTAAACAAGATTCTGGAAAAGGTCGGTGAGGAATCGGTGGAAACCATTCTCGCCGCCAAGGATGCTGCCGTCAGCGGTGACTGCAGCGATGTGATTTATGAAACCGCCGACCTGTGGTTCCACAGCCTGGTCATGCTCGCCGCTCTCGGCCAGCACCCTCAGGCGGTACTGGACGAACTGGATCGGCGTTTCGGCTTGTCCGGGCACGCGGAAAAAGCCGCGCGCTCGCAAAACTGAGAGGGCGTTTACAAAAGTAGCGAGCGATGGTCAGGCAAGGCGAAATTAGCCGAAAAAGCGCAGTGTACGAGCTGTACATGAGCATTTTGAGGCTGATTTCAACGCAGAATGGCCGAGCGCAGTAATTTGTAAACACCCTCTGATCAACCTCTTACTACGGAGTACGCACTATGGGATTCGGTGGCATTAGCATCTGGCAACTCCTGATCGTCCTGCTGATCGTGGTCATGCTGTTCGGCACCAAGCGCCTGAAGGGCCTGGGTTCGGACCTGGGCGACGCGATCAAGGGTTTCAAGAAGTCCATGGGCAACGAAGAAGACAAACCTGCCGTCGAAGAGCCCAAGGGCCAGACCATCGACGCTCAGGCACGCAAGGTCGAAGAACCGGCGAAAAAAGACTAAGCCATGTTCGATATCGGCTTTACCGAGCTGCTGCTGGTCGGCATCGTCGCCCTGGTGGTGCTGGGGCCTGATCGTCTGCCGGGTGCGGTGCGCACAGCGGGTTTGTGGATCGGCCGGATCAAGCGCAGCTTCAGTGCGATCAAGGCGGAGGTCGAGCGCGAGATCGGCGCGGATGAAATCCGCCGCCAACTGCATAACGAGCAGATTCTCGAGCTGGAGCGGGAAATGAACGCGATGAAGCAAAGCCTCAGCGCGCCGCTTAGCAGCATCACCGAACCGAGCCCTGCCGCTGCACCCGCCGCAGAGCCGGCAGCAGCTACCGATAGCACCCGTCAGGATAAAAGCCCGCAACCATGAGCCAACGACCGGACAGCGATCAGGAAATGCCCCTGGTCTCCCACCTGACCGAACTGCGCACGCGCTTGCTGCGTATTGTGGCGGCGGTATTCGCGCTGTTTGCCGGGCTGTTCTATTTCTCTCAGGACATCTACGCGCTGGTCGCCGCGCCGCTGCGCGCCTACCTGCCGGAAGGCGCAACGATGATCGCCACGGGTGTGGCCTCGCCGTTTCTCACGCCGTTCAAGCTGACGCTGATGGTCGCGCTGTTTCTGGCCATCCCGATCATCCTGCATCAGATCTGGGGCTTTATCGCGCCAGGGCTGTACAAGCATGAGAAGCGCATTGCCGTACCGTTGCTGATCTCCAGCATCCTGCTGTTCTACGCCGGCATGGCCTTCGCCTACTTCGTGGTGTTCCCGATCATGTTCGGCTTCTTCGCCAGCGTGACCCCGGAAGGCGTGGCGATGATGACCGACATCGGTCAGTACCTGGACTTTGTACTGACGCTGTTCTTCGCCTTCGGCGTCGCGTTCGAAATCCCGATTGCCACCTTTTTGCTGATCTGGATCGGAGTGGTCGATGTCGCCACCCTGCGCAAGAGCCGCCCCTATGTGGTGGTCGGCTGCTTTGTCGTCGGCATGGTACTGACCCCACCTGACGTGTTCTCGCAGACCCTGCTGGCCGTGCCCATGTGGATGCTGTTCGAGGTCGGTCTGTTCTGCGGCAGTCTGGTCAAGCGCCGCGCCGAACAGGACGCGGCGGCTGAAGAAGCCGAAAACGACAGCCCCTCCAACGACCAGCCGCCCGCCGCGCAACCGTGAACCTGCTGCTACTGGAAGACGGCGACTTTATCGCCGCCGACCGTGTGCTGCTCAGCGGCCGCCGCCTCAAGCACCTGCATGAAGTTCATCGCGCCGAAGCCGGCGACAGCCTGCGTGTTGGCCGCTTGAATGGCCTGATGGGCAGCGGCCAGTTACTACGTCTGGATGCCGAGCATGCCGAACTGTCGATCCAGCTCGACCAACCACCACCGGAAAAACTGCCACTGACCCTGATGCTGGCCCTGCCCCGACCGAAGATGCTCCGTCGCGTGCTACAAACCGTCAGCAGCATGGGCGTGCCTCGGCTAATACTGCTGAACAGCTACCGGGTGGAAAAAAGCTTCTGGCAGACGCCTTTTCTGGAGCACGCAGCGATTCGCGAACAGCTGATCCTCGGCCTGGAACAGTCCCGCGATACCGTGCTGCCGGAAGTGATTATCGAGAAACGCTTCAAGCCCTTTGTCGAAGACCAGCTGCCTGGCATCGCAGCCGGTACCATGGGTCTCGTCGGCCACCCCGGCGACTTCCCGGCCTGCCCACGGGCAGTCGAACAGGCCGTGACGCTGGCCATCGGCCCGGAAGGCGGCTGGATTCCCTACGAAGTGGAAAAACTGCAGGAAGCTGGCCTGCAACCGGTGCAACTGGGCGCGCGGATTCTGCGAGTGGAAACGGCGGTGACCGCCTTGCTAGCGCGCTTGTTTTAACCAAAGCTGCGGCTTTGTAGGAGCGGGCCATGCCCGCGAATAGTGGTATCAGGAAAATCGCTCGCACGCATGGCGTGCTCCTACAGGCTCTCTCCAGCTTCAAGAACGTGCCAATGCTCAGGCAATAACTGCCCCTTGAACGCAGGCGCTTCCTCCAACTGAACGTCACGCGGCTGCAGCGGCTCACCACAATCCGAACACACCAGCACGCCATGCATCGGCTGGCCGCAAGTGCGGTGGATATGCCGGATCGGCGCGCCTTCCGGGCCGCTCATATGGCGGTCGCCCCAATTCACCAGGGCCATGATGGCCGGGTACAAATCGCGGCCCTTGGCGCTCAGGCAGTATTCCTCACGCAACGGCCGCTGCTGATAGGCCACCTTGTCCAGCACCCCAGCTTCCACCAGCTTTTTCAGCCGCTCGGCCAGCACGTGACGGGTAATCCCCAGGCGTTTCTCAAATTCATCGAAACGACGAATACCGAGAAAACTCTCGCGCAGCACCAGCAGCGTCCAACGGTCACCCACCACCGACAGGGTGCGTGCCAGGGAGCAAGGTTGCTGCTCCAATTCTTCCCAACGCATAAGCCAATCTCCAACCGCGATGGCTCACCATAGCTTGACAGATTCCAAAATGGAACCGACTATCAAGCCAGGTTCCAAAATAGAACTGACGGAGACTGCAATGAGCGAACGCAAAGCAATTCTGGTAGTCGGCGCCGGTGATGCCACCGGCGGCGCCATCGCCAAACGCTTCGCCCGCGAGGGCTATGTCGCCTGCGTGGCGCGGCGCAACGCCGAGAAACTAGGTCCGCTGGTTGCGGATATCGAGGCAGCCGGTGGCAGCGCGAGGGCCTTTGGCTGCGATGCGCGAGTCGAGGAACAGGTCATCGAACTGTTTGCCATCATCGAGCGCGAAGTCGGCCCGCTGCACGCGGTGGTGTTCAACATCGGCGCCAACGTGCAGTTCTCCATCACCGAGACCACCGAACGGGTCTACCGCAAGGTCTGGGAAATGGCCGCGTTGGCCGGCTTTCTCACCGGTCGTGAAGCCGCCAAGGTGATGCTGCCGCGCGGCCAGGGCACGATCATTTTTACCGGTGCCACCGCCTCCTTGCGTGGCCGCGCCAACTTCTCCGCCTTCGCCAGCGCCAAGTTCGCCCTGCGCGCATTGGCCCAGAGCATGGCCCGTGAACTCGGCCCCCAGGGCATTCATGTCGCCCACCCGATTATCGACGGGGCCATCGACACCGCGTTTATCCGCGACACCTTTCCGCAGCTGTACCAGCTCAAGGACCAGGACGGCATCCTCAACCCCGAGCATATCGCCGAGACCTACTGGCAGATCCACTGCCAGCCCCGCGATTGCTGGGTGCATGAACTGGATCTGCGGCCCTGGTCTGAGACGTTCTAGCAGCTGCGCGCTCGCCCAATAACAAGACCTCCCGAAGGAGTATGCAATGAGCAAAACCCTAGAGTTCTTTTTCGATTTCGGCAGCCCAGCCAGCTACCTGGCCTGGACCCAGTTACCGCGAATTGCCCAAGAGGCCGGTGCGCAGATCGTCTGGCGACCGATGCTGCTCGGCGGCGTATTCAAGGCCACCGGCAACCAGTCACCGGTGATGATCCCGAGCAAAGGCGCCTGGATGCTCAAGGACCTGGCGCGCTTTGCCAGCCGCTACGGTGTGCCGATGGCCTTCAGCCCGAGCTTCCCGATCAACACCCTGACGCTGATGCGCGGCGCGGCCGGTTACCAGGGAAGCGAGCGCTTCGAGCACTACGTGAAAACCATCTTCGAAGCGCTGTGGGTGCAGCAGAAAAACCTCGGCAAGCCGGAAGTGGTTGCCGAAGTGCTTAGCGCAGCCGGCTTCGAGCCGGCCGAGTTCGAGCGCCTGGTCAGCGATGAAGCGGTCAAGGAACGCCTCAAGGCCACCACCGAGGAAGCGGTCAAACGCGGAGTATTTGGCGCACCGACCTTCTTTATCGGCAGCGAGATGCACTTCGGCCAGGATCGCCTGGACTTCGTCGCCGAAGCCCTGGCGCGCTAGCTTTCCAGCAGAAAGGTCACCGGCCCATCATTGACCAGATGCACCTGCATGTCGGCGCCGAACTGGCCGGTGGCAACCTGCGGGTGTTTGGCGCGGGCCTGAGCGACCAGCAGGTCGAACAGTTCCGCGCCCAGCGCCGGCGGCGCGGCACTGGAAAAGCTCGGGCGCAGGCCGCTTTTGGTATCGGCGGCCAGGGTGAATTGCGACACCAGCAACAGGCCGCCGCCGACGTCACTGAGCGACAGGTTCATCTTGCCGTCGGCATCGCTGAACACCCGGTAGTTGAGCAGCTTGTGCAGGATTTTATCGACACTGGCAGGAGTGTCCTGCGGCTCGACGCCGACCAGCGCCAGCAGGCCCTGATCAATCGCGCCAACCACCTCACCCGCGACCTCTACCCGGGCGCCACGCACCCGTTGAATCAGTGCCTTCATGCTTCTTCCGGAGCCAGGTTGAGCAGACGCCGCGCCAGCTCATCCGCCGCACGCACCAGGGCATCGGTAATACCGGTTTCGGCCGCCGAATGGCCGGCATCGCGAATAATCTGCAGCTCACTGTTTGGCCAGGCCTGGTGTAGCGCCCAGGCGTTATCCAGCGGGCAGATCACGTCATAGCGGCCATGCACGATCACGCCGGGCAGGTGGGCGATCTTCGGCATATCGCGAAGCAGCTGATCGGTTTCGAGGAAGGCATTGTTAACGAAGTAATGGCATTCGATACGGGCGATCGACAGCGCACGGTGGCTGTCGCTGAAACGGTCGACCACCTGCGGATTGGGACGCAAGGTCGCGGTACGGCCTTCCCAGGTCGACCAGGCTTTGGCCGCATGCATCTGGGCGATCTGATCGGGCCCGGTCAGACGCTTGTAGAAGGCCTGCACCAGATCGCCACGCTCATCAGCAGGGATCGGTGTCAGGTAGTCTTCCCAGTAGTCGGGGAACAGGCGGCTCGCACCCTCCTGATAGAACCACTTAATTTCCTGCGGGCGGCAGAGGAAGATGCCGCGCAGGATCAGCCCATGCACACGCTGCGGATAGGCCTGGGCGTAAGCCAGGGCCAGGGTCGAGCCCCAGGAGCCGCCGAACAGCACCCACTTGTCGATGCCGAGGTGCTCGCGGATCTGCTCCATGTCGGCGATCAGCGCTTGAGTCGTGTTGTTTTCCAGGCTGGCGTGGGGCGTGGAACGACCACAACCGCGCTGATCGAAGGTGACGATGCGATACAGGTTAGGGTCGAAATAGCGCCGGCTGGCAGCATCACAGCCAGCCCCCGGGCCACCATGGATAAACACCACGGGCAAACCATCCGGCGAACCACTCTCGTCGACATACAGCACGTGCGGCGTTTGCACCGCCAGCTCATGGCGTGCGTAGGGTTTAATCTCCGGATACAAGGTCTGCATTGCATGCTCCTGAATTGATGCGTATCGTCGACTGCTTGGCGCAAGCCATCCGCCGACCGCAACCGTTTAACGCTCTGCCGGGCATCATAACCATGAAAAAGGAGTTCAGCATGCCAACAAGGATATTTGCCTTAGCTTTCGTAATGTTTTGCACCCTGCTCGTCGGTTGCGGCGGCAAGAACGATCCGCAAGCAGCGCTGGAAGCGGCCGTGCAACAACTGCAGGACAACCTGGAAGCGAAGAAGAACAGCGCGGTGCTCGACCAACTACACCCGCAGTTCAAAGCCCAGGACGAGTTCGACCGCGAATGGGCACAGCGCACCATGTTGCTGCTGTTTATGCGCCACAAGAACGTCGAGATACTGGCCCTGAGCAAGGTCAGCGCCGTCAATGACACCTACCGAGAGAAAGGTCACACCGAAGCTCAGGTGGCACTGATCGGTGCCGAAAGTCTGATCCCAGATAGTGCCCGCCACTTCACCGTGGAGATGGAGTGGTGGCTGGAAGGTGATGAGTGGAAACTGGCGCGACTTAACTGGCAATAACCACCCGCAGACAAGCTGCGGGCGGCTAAGAGCACTACCAATCCCAGCTGAGCCCAAGGTTAATGCCGTGCTGGCGGTCTGTAGTGCCACGGAAGTTGTAGCCCGCGCTCAGCTTTAACTCATTCCCAAGCACATGCTGTACCCCGAAGCTGGCCAAGGTCTGTCCATTGGCTGGCGTATGCCCCTGCAGCTCGAATTGATTGCCCGACACGGAGTTAAGCCCCATTTTCAAGTCACGCCGATCGTCCTCGAACTCGCGTTCACGGGCGACCTCGGCATACAGCTGGGTGCTGTTGCTCAATTGATAATTAAGCTGCAAGCCTACACCCAAGCGGCGACTGTCACGCTGCTGATCGCCAAAGTTGAGTGCCGTGGAACTGTTGCCCTGCTCGGCATAACCATCCACATCCACCCGTGCCAGATCGGCACTGATAAAGGGACTGACACGCCAGTCAGTGCCGGCATTGGCCAGGTCATAGCCAATCCGCGCAGACAGCGCATAGAGCTTGCCATCGGTATCGCCTTTCTCGCGGCGCTCGGCAATACCCAGAGCAAACTGACGGTTGAGATCGCTGTAGTCCAGCTGCCCCAGACTCAGGCTGGCATCAGCCCACAGACGCTCCTTTTGGTACTGGGAAAAGGCGCTGAGCAAATAGCTGCGCAGGTCGTACTCGGAATCGTTGTCGCTCTCCAATTGCTGATGCTGTAAG